>CAYPWB010000258.1:0-9112 GCA_964414315.1 uncultured Planctomycetaceae bacterium
TGCCGGAACGGCCCGAAGGGTGCTTCGCACAAATCGGACCTGTCCCGTTTTCCCGCTGTATGCGAAGGGGACAGTCCCATTTTCGCGGCCGCAGCGGTTGACCGATTGGGCATATTCCCCTTTGGGCCGCGAAAATTGGGACAGTCCCCTGGAAACGATTACGGAGAAGCCTGGCCCGCGAACGTAACACCCGCTCCGGCGGGCAGGCGGCGCCCCGACGCCGTTTCGAGGGCAAGCGGCGCGGCGGCGACACGGCCGGCCGGGCGCGGGCCGAAGGCCTCTTGAAGCATCTGGGCAAGCCGCTCCGGGCCGAACCGCGGCGTGTGGCAGGTGAGCAGCACGAAGCGGGGACGGCCGCCGGTCAATTCGGCGCATGCTCTGAGCAGCCCGGCCAGATGCTTCGACAGCCGCCATACCTCGCCGCGCCGCCCGTGACCGTAGCTGGGCGGGTCGAGAATCACGGCGTCGTATCGGCTGCCGCGCCGCAACTCGCGGCGGACGAACTTCCGGGCGTCTTCGACGATCCAGTGGATGGGACAGGCGTCGAGACCGGAACGCTGCGCGTTGCGCCGCGCCCAGGCGACGACGTTCTTCGCGGCGTCGACGTGCACCACCTCGGCGCCCGCCGCCGCGGCGGCCAGTGTGCTGCCGCCGGTGTAGGCGAACAGGTTCAGGACGCGCAGCGGACGCCCCAGGTTTGCAGCCGATTCGGCCTGCCGGCGAATCCAGGCCCAGTTGTCGGCCTGTTCGGGGAAGATGCCCACCTGCCCCTGCGGCGTCGGTTTCAGCTCGAAGGCGAGGGCATCGCAATGGAGGGTCCACGGTTCGGGCAGGCGGTCGATGCCCGACCAGGCGCCCTGCTGGTCGTCGGCACGGTTGAATTGGAGGGTTGCGGTTCGCCACAGTGCCGGCTCCGCCTTGGCGGTGCCTTCGGCGGTCGGACAGGGCCGGTCCACCAACACGCCGGCAAATCGCTCCAGGCGGCGTCCTTCACCGAAATCGAGAAGTTCGTACTGATTCTCGTCGAACATGCGTCATCCGGTCGGGTGGGTCCCGCGAGCCGAGCGGGACCTGCTGTCGGCCACGTGCGATTGTCCCGCTCGGCTCGCGGGACCTACCGCAGGACTGGTTCGCACGCTGAAGCGTGAACTCCAACAGCGCGGCAGAACGAGCGACCTCACGGCCCCTGCTCGCCTGCGGGAACGTCGTCCGCCGGCGCTTCGGCGGGCCGGGAAGCCTGCCGTGCCAGCGCCCGCGACAGCGCTTCCACCGGCGCGGGATCGAGGTGCCGGTCGAGCAGCTTCGACGTATCGCCGAAGAGTGTCTCGATTTGCTGCTGCACGTGCGGATCGGACGAGTGGAGTTGGCCCTGTCGGGTAACGAGCCGGCGGCGGAGGGTTTCACGGTCGGGCAGCCGCTGGAGCGTGTCGAGCAGTTCCCGGGCCTCGGCCGGCCGGCCGGCTTCAAGCTGCGCCTCGGCCCGCGCCAGCAGCACCTCGCGCCGGGTTACCGTATCGACAAGCTGCTCCTGCAGTGCGCTGACGAAGGCCTCGACCTCCAGACGTTCGGTATCGTCCGGGACGAAGGCGGTCGCTTCCGCTGTAAATCCGGCGGCCACGGGAAGCCGGGCGAGCAACTGCTGACCGCTGCGAACCAGCACGATGCTGAGCGGTTCGTCGGTCGGGGCAACCTCGACGCTGCCTGCCCGGTCGGTGCGGCCGACCAGCCGGGTGGCCTTTTCGCCGGGCCGCTGGACGAGTACCTCGTACCCGGCCATCGGCTCGTGCGGTTCGCGGCGTCCGCGAAGGACGAGGCGGGTGGCCTCGCGGCGCGGCACGACACCCAGCGCAAGCTGCTCCATGCGCCCCCGCCGGCCCGCCGAAAGCGGCGCGCTCAGCCCGCTATGTACTCGGCAGGCCGCTTCGCCGGCTTCGACACGTTCGACCGCCAGGAAGGTCCACGGCACCGGTTGCGGCAGGACGATGTTCCCTTCGCGGTCGCGCCGCAGGCCGCCCTCCCGATCGTTCAGCCGCACGATGGGGCAAAACAACTGCCCCGCCCGCGCAAGCTGCAAATCGGGGTCGCGCGTGGGCAGGCCCCCGGCGCGGAGCCGCAAGCCGGCGCGCATGCCGTCTTCCTGCGACTCGACCCACTCGACGCGGCCCAGCGGGCGAAACGCCTCCAGCACGGCCCGGACCGCCGTGTCGCGCAGCTTCGCCGGCTGCCGAAGGGGGTAGCTCAGCACCGGCCCGAATCGCCACGTGGCCGCGTCCCACTCGCGCACGCGCATACGCCAGCCGTCGACCGCCGGATCGATGCGCAACAGCAGGAGCTTGTCGTAATCGTCGTGGAGCCATTCGGCGGGCAGCACGGCGGCGTCGGTGGCGTCGGCGGGAAGCCGCCACACGTCGGTCGGGGGCGAAGGGGCAGACTCTTGCGACGCGGCCGAGCCGTCGGCGGGCTTTGCGGCCGGGGAAGCCGGCCCGGCAGACTCGGACGAACCATCGTCCGGCACCGCGGCGACCTGCCACGCGGCGCCAAACAGGTTTTCCAGTCGGGGGGAAAGCTCCTTGGCCAGTTGCCCGGGAACGCCCCGCAGTTCCGGCACGTCCGACGCGGCAATCACCACCCGCACCCGGTACGGCGTCAGCTCCCACACCGACTGCGCGCGCACCAGCCCCGGGGCCAGCCAGGCGGCCAGGAAGAGCAAGAGCCAGCGCATATTCGGAAACGGAATGGCCATCGGTTGCGGTTACGGGGTTGCGAAGCGGAACGCGGGGCGCCAGTCTTCGACGTTCTGATATAGCGTGACAGGCTGCGGGCTGACGCCCTCCAGGTCGGTACGGCGAGCGAAGTGCTCGGTAAGCTGCCACAGCGGAATGACGCTCACCTCGTCGTGTACGGCGCGGTGAATGGCGCTGAGGGCCGTGCGGGCGGCGGGCCAGTCGGCGGCGTCGGCCAGCCGGCGGAGCCCAAGCTGCACGTAACAGCTTCCGTGCGAACACAGCCCACCGGGGCCGAACAGCCGCGCGGCGTCGGCGGCCGGTTCCCAGGCGGCCAGCTCGACGTATAGCAGGTCGACGTCCTCGGGGAACCGGCCTTGTTCGGCGCCGGCCGTTTCCTCAGGCGCAAGCGGCCGGAGCCCGACCTCGATACCCGCCGCCGCCAAATGCCGCTGAATGAGCCCGCACGCCGCGTGCGCCACCGGATTGGCGGGGTGCGCCAACACGAGCGGGGCCACGGTGGCATGATTCTCCGAATTGTGAGTTACTGTAGCACGACTCTCCGAGTCGTTGTCTGTCGACTCGGAGAGTCGACCTACTGTAGCACGATTCTCCGAATCGTCGTTTGTCGACTCGGAGAGTCGAGCTACTGTAGCCTCCAACTCGCGGCGGGCGACCGACGCCAGCGCGGCGGCGAGGTGCGGGTCGTACGGGCGGGCGGCCACCTCGGGGTCGCGGGCATAGCCGCGCGGAAACGGACCGTCGGCCACCTCGCAGCCCGGCACGTCACGCTCCGCCAGCAGCCGGCGCAGGATGCGCTCCCGGTCGATGCCGTACACCAGCGCTCGACGGAACGATCGCCGCGAGGTCAGCCCGCCGTTCGGCCGGGGAATGAGGCAGTGCACCAGCGGGAAGGCGTAGGGTTCGACGACAATCGCCGCGTCGGGCTGCGATGCCTCCTCGCGCAGCTCGCCCAGCAGCCACGGCGCCACCCGATCGATCACGTCGACGGCGCCCGCGCGAAGCTCCGCCACCGCCCGGCCCGGCTCCATGGGGCGCTCGACGATCTCCGCAGGCTGCCCCGACTGCCGGGCATGGTAACCACCCCAGGCCGTGAAGACCGACCGGCCGTTTTCCTGGTGTTCCAGCCGGTACGGGCCGTTGCCGGGCACCGGCTCCGGCGGGCCGGGCCACACGACCGGCGGTACGACGGTTTGCAACAGCCGTTCCGGCCGCACGTGGACGCGAAGCAAATCGACCTCGACGCGGTACACGTCGGTTGTGCTTACCGAGGCCATCAGGTCGGCCCAGCCCGCCTCGAAGCCGGCGGAACCGCGCGACGCCGCTGCGAGCAACCGGCGCGCCACGTCGGCGCCCGTCAGCGAAGCGTTCCCCCTCGACCAGCCCGATCCAGGACGCAACTCGAACACCAACCGCCGTCCTAATTCCTCGGTGGCGAATTGGCCCAAGGGGCATATGTACCGGCCGCCGTCGGTGCCCGGGGCGGTAAGCTCCAGGAGTGTGCGATACCGCAATCGCGCCGTGCGGCGCCCGGCCCAGTCGATCAGGCCGGCGGGTGCGGGCGGAAACCAGTTGGCTGGGGCGGCGTGGGGCGAGGCAGGGCCAGGCAAAGGGGACGGTCCCATTTTCGCGGCGGACGGATCGTGCGATTGGGTAGCCCGCTCCTCATGCCGCGAAAATTGGGACAGTCCCCCGAGCCCCAGCCCCCCCGCCACGGTCGATTCCGAAACGGCCACCACCACGCGGGGATACTGCCCGTGGATCTCCTCGGCAAGCTCTCGGGCGCCGGGCAACTCGGGCCACACGGCGGCCACTTCGCGGGACAGCCTTGCTGCCTCGCCGAAGCGCTCCTGCCCGGCGGCCGCACGGGCCTCCTCCTGCAGCTTCGCGGCCTGCGACTGAAGCCTGGCTTCCCACTCGGCGGCCACTTCGTGCCCGGGAAAGCATTCGTCCAGGTTGGCCACCAGCGCCCGGACGGCGGCGTAGTCGTGCTGCGCGGCGTAGTCGTCCACCAGCCGGCCGGTGGCCAGACCCAGGGCCTTGTCGAGCCCTTCACGTTGCGGATTGCGGGCGTAGGTTTCCCGCAGCATGGCCAGCGCCAGGTCGAAACGGCCGGCGCGGTGCGCGGCCTTTGCCTCTTCGTACAGGTACGTTTCCATCGCCTCGGCCAGACCCGGCAACTCGCCGTAGTTGCGCTGGAGGAACGCGAAGTAGTCGTAGGCCTCCTCCAACTTTCCCTCGGCCACCAAACGCTCGGCCTCGGCCAGCACCATCTGCTCGAAAAGCTCCACCTTCTCGACGGCCTGCCAGGGCACCTCGTAATCGACGCCGGGCCGCGAGAGCCAACGCACTTGTAGCCGCGATCCGGGCTTCGGCTTCTCCGGCACGCGACGTTCGGGCAGATCGAGCGGTTCCACCTCCAACACGGCGTTGTCGTTCGCCGCATCGAGTGTCACCCGGTCGAACGGCTCTTGTTCGTACAGGGGCAGATCGGTAGGTTCGGCCGGCGCCAGCAGCGCCGCGATGAGCAGGGCTGCGAAGCTCATGGCGACTCCCCGGTTGCAGGCGGGAAAACGGGACAGGTCCAATTTGCCGGAACGGCCCTTTGAGTGCTTTGCACAAATTGGACCTGTCCCGCTGTCCTCTCCCGCGCGGTAGGCGAAGGGGGCCGTGCCCCTTCGGGCAACTCGATCCGATAGAGGTTGCCGGTCCGCCCGCCGATGAGCACATCCTGCCCGACCGGCACCGGGGCCGTTCCCAGCGGCCGGCCGAGTTCCACGCGCGCCAACTCGCTCCCGTCGGTCGCGTCGACGCGCCACAACGTCCCGCCCGCGGTGGCCAGCAGGAACTGCCCGCCTTCGAGCGGCGCGGCGCCGGCCAGGGGCGTATCGGGCAGCGCCACGCGCCAGGCGAGTTTCGCCGCGTCGTCGAAGCACAGCAGTTCGCCGTCCTCAGTGGCCAGCAGCACGTGCTGTCCCACGCGCGCGGGTCCCCAGGTGCACGCCCCTTCGAGCGACCATTGGCCGCGCACTTCCAGCTTGGGCAGTTCGTAAGCGGTTAGGCCCCAGGCGTCGTCGACGGCGAATACCATGTTCCCGACGGCGGCCAGCGGCCTGGTGACCGGCCGCGACAGATCGACTGTAGCGACCGCCTCCCAATGCGGCTTCGGCTCCGGCTCGACGGCCAGCGCGAACAGGGTCCGCAGCCCGTCGGTGACGGCCACGTGCCCGCCGTCGCCCAGCGCCGGCAGGCGCCAGTCGAGCTGCGTGTTGGGCGCCAGCGGCGGCTGGAAGGGTTCGACGGGCATCTCCTCGGTTCGCGGATCGAGCAGGAGCAGGTGCCCCGGCAGGCAGGGCAACAACGCGTTGTCGCGGAAGGCCAGCGGCGGGGCGGCCAGCTTGCCTGGGAGGGTGCGCCACGTGGAACGCCCCGGCCCCTCGCTCGGTTGGACCAGGGCGATTTGGTCGGAACCGGGCCCGCCGGAAAGTAGCAAGGCACCGTCGTCCAGTTCGACCACCGAACGGATGGGCCCGCGGCCCGGCTCGGCGGCGACCGCCGGCTGGTCCAGCACGCCGTCGCCGGCCAGGGCGTCGAGATCGACCGGGAATACCGCGCCCGTCCGGTCCACAACGGCCACCTGTTTTCCCGCCGCCTGCAAGATGGGTGGAGCCGCGGGCGGCACGGCAATTCGGTTTTGCCAAAGCGGTCGTCCGTCTTCGGCGTCGACGGCCGCCACGATCACCCCGGGCTCGCCCACGCGCCGCCGCACGTGGACGACCGCGCCACCGACCGCTTGCGGAGGCTCCAGGAAGGCGCTCTGCTCGTCGCTCACCCAACGCGGCACCAGCCGGCCTTCGGCGGCGCGAACGTCGAACTTCGTCAGCCGGTTGTCGGCCAGAAAGAGTTGGCCCGGCCGAAACAAGCCATACCGGGCCATCGGCTCGGTGTCGTTCGTTTCCCGTTGCACGACGGGCACGAGCGGCTCTTCCGGTTCCGCCGCGGTCAGGTCGTACGCGTAGGCCGCGCCCACGTCGGTTATGATGGCGATGCTCCGTCCGGCCACGATGGGCGAGGTGTCGAATTGCCCGCGCACGCGGAACTCTTGCAGCAGGCGGCCGAGCCGCTTCGGCGGCGGCGCGTCCGGCGCGGCGTCGGCCGGCGCGGCGGAAACTTCCGACTCGGCCAGGTCGTACACCTGCAGCGCGGCCGACCGCGAGCGGTCATTCACGGGCACCAGCAACACGTCGGCCGCCAGGGCGGGGGCGGCGGCGAGGCTTCCCTCGGCATGACCCAGGTGGACCACGTCGAGGCATCGGCCGGTGCCCAGGTCGAGGACGAACAGGTTCGAGTGATCGACCGCCTGATAGATGCGCCCGCGGCGGACGTCGACCGCCGGCGCCACGGGAATAGGTTGCGGAAGCTGCATCCGGCGGACGGACGTACCCGACCCGGCGTCGACCACGTGCAACCACCCGCCGCGCGTGGCCACGACAAGCTGCCCACCGGCCGGCACCGGCGGCACATCGACCGGCTCGGCCAGGGGCAGCCGCCACCGGGGGCGGCCGGTTTGCGAGTCGAGCCGCCATAGTTCCCCACGGTCCGGAGCCACGACGAACACGTCGCTGCCGGGAGTGCCCGTCGCGGGAACCGGCCCGACCGGCGCACGGAGCCCGTCGGGCGACGCGCCCAGGTATCGCTGCCACAGCAGCCGGCCGTCGGCCGCGCTCAGCCCGTAGGCCGCCCCGCCGACGACCGTGACGAACACTGCGTCGTCGACGTCGGCAATCGGTTCTTTCGTGATTCGCTCGGCCAGGGCCAGCGACGCCGAAACGCGGTCGGGCAGCGGTTCCACCGTGGGTGCGAGGGTGTTCTCGGCAACCTGCACGGCCGATTGCTGCGCCGCCGAGATGGCCCGCGTGGCGGCCATGAGCGTCGGATCGTCGGCCAGCGCAGGATAGGTGCGCAGCAATTCGTGCCGCGTTTGATACGCCAAGGCGGCGTCGCCCTCGGCCAGCGCGCTTTCGATGGCCGCCACTGCGGCGTCCAACTCCGCCCCCTGGCGAATCTGCCGTTCGACCAGCCCGAGCTGCGCCTCGACCTCCTCAAGCTTGGCCGTGGCCTGGAGCCGCGTGGGCACAATGTTGCGGTTGCTCGCCAGTTCCATCGCTTCGCGAGCCTGGGCGAGCAGTTCCGGATCGTTGGTCTTCTGCGCCTCCGCGGCCAGGCCCTCGGCAATCTCCGGCAGCATGGCGGCCAACTCGCCGGCCGCTTCGCCGAACGCGTCTTCCGGGGCAATTTCCTCGATCACCTGCTGCGCGGTGGCCAGGGCGGCGGGCCAGTCGCCGCCTTCGAGGGTGCTTTGCCGGAGCTTTGCCAGGCCTCGCTTTACCCGGGCGCTGCTTACGCCCGGGTGGCCCGGAAAGCGGCGCAGATACTGGTCGAACTTGTGGATGGCCTGCGTGTACGAACCGGCCCGATACTCGTCGTTCGCCGCGGCCAGCACCTCGTCGCCCGACTGCCGCCCCAGCGCCCAGAGTAACACGGCCCCCAAAACCAGCAGCCCGAGCAGGGCCGCGCCGCTGAACAGCAGCACGGGCGATTCCCAGACACTCTCGCGTCGTCGGGGCCCCGGGGCGCGCCGTCTTCGCTTCAGCCAGCCGAACATGCCGCGTTTCGAAGGTAAGGGAGCGAGCGGGCTGCCCGCCGCGGCGGCGTCCATGCCGTCGGCCAACAGGCCGTCCAACGGACCGCCCGGCGCCCCGCCCTCCGAGTTGAGCGGCGTCAACTCCTCGTCGAGCAGCGAACTCCTCGGCGAAGACGGCTCGGGCTGTTTCGCCGGCGTCGACGGCTTCGCCGAAGGCCCCGGGGCCTGCGGTGATTTTTTGGCCGCCTGCTTTGCGGGTTGTTGGGCCGGCTGCTGCGCAGGTTTTTTTGCGGCATTCGGCGCCGGGCCCGACCGCTTGGGTGCTTCATCCTCGAGCGGAACGAGGCCCAAGTCGTCCTCATCGGCCTGGGCCGATGCCGCGTCGGACGGCGTCGCCTCCGGCTCGGCTTCTGCTTGCGGCAGCGCGGCCAGCAGCCGCTTGGCCAACGCCGGCGTCAGGTGCCCCGCGTCGATCAGCCGCTTGGCCAGCGCCTCGGGACGGATGGGCTTCGGCGCCTTCGCCACCTGCTGCCGCAAATTGGCGAGCAGTTTTTCCGGCAGCAAGTCGCGCTCGGCCAGGATATCGAGAAACTTTTCCGTCGAAGACATGAACTATCTCGTGGCAACTCGGGGTTCGAAACTATAAGAGACGGTCCGAAAAGGCTCGGATCCACGTCCCCTCTCCCTCCGGGAGAGGGTTAGGGTGAGGGGCGTAGGCCAACAG
>CAYPWB010000259.1:0-9018 GCA_964414315.1 uncultured Planctomycetaceae bacterium
AGAAGAGGCCAACACCCAGAGAAATTGAACAACTCTATGACGAGCTTCCTCGCGTGAGTCAAGAGAGAAACGATTTCCTGCTGCCCCAAATTGTAGATTTAGTTCAGAACGAAAAGTGGATGAACATTCGACCCGAATACCAACGCCGCCTGGTGTGGGACCAGAAGAAGAAATCTCGCTTCATTGAGTCGCTCCTGATGAATATCCCCGTCCCCCCAATCTTCGTTTACGAGCATGAGTTGAGCAGATATGAGGTGATGGATGGCCAGCAAAGAGTCAACACAATTCTTGAGTTCTACAACAACACCCTCAAGCTGAGGGGGCTCGATACTTGGGCTGCACTGAATGGTTTCACGCGTAATGAATGCCCTGAGAAGATTCGTCGTGGTCTCGATCGACGCCGCCTTTCTGCGACGGTCCTACTTACGGAAAGCGCTGGTGATTCGCCCGATCAGGCAGCTCGCCTTCGCAGAGAAGTATTTGAGCGTTTGAACACCGGTGGAGAGAATCTGAAGGCTCAAGAACTTCGGAATTCGCTTTACGCTGGCTCTTTCAATGAACTTCTTATCGAGTTGGCAGGGTGCCGGCTGTTCAATGATTTGTGGGGGATGCCGAGGTACGAAGATCATTACGATCTCAAGACGGGCCAGTTCAGCGCAGAGCTTGGCAAGAACACGCTCTTCAAACGAATGATTGATTGCGAACTCGTTCTTCGCTTTTTCGCGTTTCGAAAGACTGCAAACGTTCGCGGATCAGTCAAGTCGATGCTGGATCGCTGTATGAACGATAACACATGTGCTTCGGCAGACGAGATTGACGAGATGAGGAACGCGTTTTCTCGTGCGCTTGACCTATCCAATAGGGTCTTTGGGAAGCGAGCGTTTCAACTGAAGAATGAGAAGGGCCACTATATTCACTCACAACCACTTTACGATGCCGTCATGATTGGCATGCATCGCCTGGAATCGCATGCGGACCAGATCGTTGCCGCGCGGCGCGGCATTAGGGAAGCCTTGCACAAAGAGCTAGAGGATGAAGACAACTATGCCGTTGTTGTTGGGCGAGCAAATACGGCACCGGCAATCTATCCCCAGACCGACTGGAGAAGGCGTTCGGTACTTTGGGCTGCGATATTGCCTGGGATCAAGTTGGCAAGAGCAAGGCGGTTCAGGCGGCGCTTGAGGAGAAGGGCACCCGAAGGACAGCCAACTTGGCAAAAAACCGCTTGAAAGAGATTCAACGTGTTCGCAACCGATACGCTCATCGGGGTCTCGGGGGTGAAGTGCTCGAAGCAGGCGACATTGAGCGATACGCAAAGTTCCTCCTTGCATTGGGGGCTGTGTTCCACGAGCAGGTGTCGGCGTTAGTTGAGCAGTTTACACAACCTGGGGCAGGTGGTTAGTCTACAGCCAGGAAGAAGTCAGTAGTGGGCAAGGAGCGACCGAGCAGCGACACGAGAAAGGCACGGAATATGCTCCACTCGGTCCGCAACAAGGACAAGAGCAAGAACATCCCGACGGAGGACTTGCGGGACTTTCTACGGGAGGAGGATCAGGAGGGGCACCGGTGTTGTATCCGCGGGACCCGTCGCTCGATCCGCAATGGGTGTGGAGCGGACTCGCAGGATGCCGAGCCCTGGGCCCTCGCCACGGTGGCCACCTACATGTTCCGCCGTATGGGATTAGGTCCGCCTCCAACTGCTCCCCCGTTCACGCCGGCGGCAGAAAACCCCTCTGTCACGGGGAGCAGATCGATCCGCCGGGCCGAAAAGTCGATATCACTGCTACAGAGAGACCGCGAATCGTGCCGATTGAAAAGAGAGAACAGGGGAGGGGCGCGCACGCGGCGGAGTTGCAGCCAGGGGGTGGAGCGGCTACAATGGTATGCCCATGGAGAGTCCGGCCACCCGGCCGGACCTCGTCTGGCTGTACTGCAGTGAGTTTCATCGGTGAGCACGGCGACCCCAGGCTATCTCGGTCCCTTCCGGCTGTTGAACGTCATTCATACCGGGCATGCAAGCCAGATATGGCAGGCGTACGACGACCGGAAGCGCCGTCGTGTTTGCATGAAGACGCTGCTGGAGGGCTTCCGCCGCGACCGCGAGCAGGTCGGCTACCTACGGTGGGAGTACTCCATCGGCAAGGATTTAGACCACCCGAATGTGATCCAGATCGAAACCTACGACGTCGACCGAGGCCGGCCCTACCTGGTCATGGAATGGTTCGCCGCGCCGAACATGAAGAACCGGGTCCGTCAAGGCATTGAACCGATGGTGCATCTGGTCGAGGGAATCATCGAACAAGCCGCGATCGGTTTGGAGGTGCTGCACAAGGCAGGGTACGTCCATCGCGACATCAAGCCCGACAACTTCCTCGTAAGCGACACGGGCGAAGTGAAACTGATCGACTTCGCGCTGGCCCACCGCGCGCGAAGCGGCTTGGCGAAATGGTTTACGCGGGCGCCGAAGCTGCAGGGCACGCGCAGCTACATGGCCCCGGAACAGATTCGCTGCGCGGCTGCCGACCCCCGGGCCGACCTGTACAGCTTCGCCTGCGTCATTTACGAGTTGCTTGCGGGCAGACCGCCGTTCACCGGCACCACGGCGAACGAACTGCTCACCAAGCACCTGAAATCGACGGCGCCGTCGCTGGAGGCGGTCAACAAGAACCTGACGCCCGACTTCGCCCAACTGATCCGCCGTTCGATGTCGAAACGGCCGGAAGACCGTCCGCAGTCGATGACCGATTTTCTGACCGATTTTCGGCGAATGCGGATGTGGCGCGTCGCTCCCCGCCCGCCCGAATCGGAAACCACCCAAACCTGACCCTTCGCCTCACCACCGTTTGCCGCCATGCCTGCCAACCAACATCGCCTTGCTTTCGAGCGACCGATTTACGAACTGGAAGCCCGTCTTGAAAAACTGGACGGCAAGACCCCGCAAACTCCCGAGATACGCAACGAAATTTTCCGTCTTCGGCGCGAGCTGACCGACCTGAGGAAACGCATCTATAGCCGGCTGAAGCCGTGGGAGACCGTCGAGGTGGCTCGGCACCCCGATCGCCCCATGACGGCCGACTATCTGGAGTTGGTCTTCGACGACTTCACGGAACTGCACGGCGACAAGTTCTTCGGCGACGACCGGGCCCTGCGAACCGGCTGGGCCAAACTCGACACGCACCGGGTGATGGTGGTGGGCCACCAGAAGGGCAAGACGCTCAAGGAGCGAAACGCGTGCTATTTCGGCTGCGCCCACCCGGAAGGATACCGCAAGGCCATGGCCAAAATGCGGATGGCCGCCAAGTTCCACATGCCTGTCATCTGCCTGATCGACACGCCGGGCGCGTATCCGGGCATTGGGGCCGAGGAGCGCGGTCAGGCACAGGTCATCGCCGAGTCGATGTTCGAAATGTCGCGACTTCCCACGCCCATCATTTGCGTGGTCATCGGCGAGGGAGGCTCCGGCGGGGCCCTGGGCATTGGCGTAGGCGACCGGGTGGCTATGTTGGAGCATGCCTATTACTCCGTCATCAGCCCCGAAGGCTGCGCCGGCATCTTGTGGAAGAGCCACACGTTCAAGGAAAAGGCCGCGGAAGCCTTGAAGATCACGGCCGCCGACCTCACGCGCCTCGGAGTCATCGACGACGTGGTCCGCGAGCCGCTGGGTGGTGCCCACCGAAATCACCACCGCATGGCAAGCCTGCTGAAGCAGTTCCTCCGCACGTCTTTGCGGGAGCTGGCTGCAATTCCCACCCCCGAACTGGTAGAGACGAGGTACGCGAAGTTCCGCCGGATGGGGGTATTTCTGGAAGGCGGCCGATTGCACGGCGCCCCCGAACCAGCCCAAGAGGAAGCGGAAACCGCCTCAGAACTCCCTGCGACGGTGTCGGCGGAGCGCGCCGGGTAAACTGCCGGGCGATTCGGTTTCTATGGACGGCAAGCGCTTTCGGCCGCGCGGTCCAACCGTCGGCGACGGAAGGCTCGACGGTGCGGAAGGCAACCACCGCGAGCAAATGGGCCGTTCTGAAGCCAACCCCTTGACAATGTACACTCGTATATTGTACGATTGTACACAAGGCGTGCGGTGCCGCGCCTGCGGGAACGTCGTTGTGACGGCCGTGCTTGCGAGTTTCCTCCCCAAGCAACCCCGAGGACACCATGGAAGCTTCTGTACATCTGACGACTCGACAAGGCGAGGTCTACAATTTCATCCGGGAACGCATTCGGGCCCGCGGTTACGGGCCGACGGTCCGCGAAATCGGCTCGCAGTTCAACATTCGCTCGCCCAACGGAGTCATGTGTCACCTGAAAGCTTTGGAGCGAAAGGGGCTCATCCGTCGCGAGGCGAACATGTCGCGCGCCATCCAACTCGCCACCGAGGCGGCGCATAGCCGCAGCCTGCCCCTGGCCGGGCGCATTGCCGCCGGCGTGTTGCACGAGGCGGTGGAACAGCAGGAGCGTGTCGATTTCAATACGTTGTTCGACGAGGCCGACCAGGACCTGTTCGTTCTCGAAGTATCGGGCGATTCGATGATCGACGACCAGATTGCCGACGGCGACTACGTAATCGTCCGCCGCCAGCCGACTGCTTCGAAAGGGCAGATTGTCGTCGCCATTACCGACGAAAACGAAGCCACCCTCAAACGTTGGTTCCCCGAACGCAACCGCATCCGCCTCGAGCCTGCGAACAAGCAAATGAAACCCATTTACGCCAAAGACGCTCGCGTGCTAGGCATTGTGGTGGGTGTGGTGCGCAAGGTCCTCTGACCCGGGCGTGACAGACCAGGTCGGCCGGTCGACCGATCCCCCCGCAGCGCCGCCGGTCTGAACCATGTGGTTGGCCGCATATTTCGCGTCCGATGCTGTTGCCAATTGGGGTGCGTGCGTGTACAATGCCCGCGGAAAGGATGGGTGGAAACAGCAACTCGACGGCGGTTTGATTGAACCGGCAAGGGCAATGAGGAGGGATTTCTGCAGATGGCCAGGAAGGTGATTCTTGATTGCGATCCGGGCATCGACGACGCAATGGCCTTGTGCTTGGCGCTGTTCGATCCGCGGTTGGAGGTGCTGGCAGTCACCGCGGTGGGCGGCAATGTCGCCCCGACCCAGGCGACGCGAAACGTCCAGGCGATCATCGAGCAACTCGACCCGCCACGCTGGCCTCGTTTGGGCGCGGCCTCGGCACCCGACGCCGGGCTGCCGGTCGACGGCCGGAACCTGCACGGGATCGACGGGCTGGGCGGGGCCGACTTCGAGGTGGCCGAACTACACCACTTGCATCCGTCCGAGAAGGTCATTTGCGATCAGGTGCGGGCCAATCCCCCCGGCTCCGTCTCGATTATCGCGGTAGGCCCTCTGACGAACGTCGCCCGTGCCTTCCAACGCGACCCGGAACTGCCCGGCCTCGTGGGCGACCTGACCATCATGGGTGGGGCCGTTTCCGGCCCGGGCAACATCACGCCGACGGCCGAGTTTAATGTCTACTGTGACCCGCTCTCGGCACGCGTCGTGTTCCGCTCCCACTCCACCAAGACGCTCGTCCCGCTCGATGTGACCAACCGCATCGTGCTGACCTTCGATCTGCTCAACAAGCTTCCCGACCAGTCGACGAAGGTCGGAAACATTCTGCACCGGATTCTCCCACCGGCTTTCCGCGGGTATCGCCAGGAGTTTGGGCTGGAGGGCATTCATGTCCACGATTCGGTCGCCCTGATTGCGGCCCTCCAGCCGGAATTGTTCACCATCGAAGAGATGGCCGCCGACGTGGAAACCACCGGCGAATTGACCATGGGGATGACCGTGTTCGACCGGCGCCGGGTTCCCAACTGGCGCCGCAACATCGGCGTCGCCCAACACATGCGGGAGCGCGAGGTGGTCGACGCCATCGTACGCGGCATTCATGAGGCCGCACAGCGCGCCGGATAAGGTGGCTCTTCCCGTTCGAGGTGCAAAGCCCGGCAAAGTAGCAGGCACGCTCCGTCGTGCCGTCCGCTTTCGCAGGCGGAATGCAGCCGTTCGGCCGAAGGGCTTGCACCTAGAAACGGAAGAGCCGATAAGGTCTTCCGGCTGAAAACGGCCGCCGTCGGGAGCGGAGCGGCGCCGAAGCGGCTGGTACGTCGCTGTGGACCACGGTGTGCTAATTCCGCTCGATCAGGCGGATTTCCAGCCGTATCTCTTTGCGATCGCGGAACACGACCAGTCCGACCGTTTCGCCGACGGGAGTTTGCGCCACGAGGTTGATCAGGTGCCCGTCGTTTTCAACAGGCGTACCCCCATATTGAAGTATGACATCGCCCACTTTCATGTCGGCGGCAGCGGCGGGACTGCCGGCCGTCACGCCGGACACTCGAGCCCCGACCGGGCAAGGCAATCCTGCCGCAGTTGCGGCCTCGGCACCGAAGCGGGCGTCGAGGCTGACGCCCAGAAAGGCCCGATCCACCCGTCCTTTGTCGATCAATTGGCGCGCGGCAAACATGAACATGTTGATCGGAATGGCGAACCCGACGCCCTCGTTGCCGCCCGAGGCGCTGGCGATCGCCGTATTGATAGCGACCACCTCCCCACGAAGATTCACGAGGGGACCGCCGCTGTTGCCGGGGTTGATTGCCGCGTCGGTCTGAAGGAAGTCCTGCAGGCGTAGCCTCGCATCCCCCAGCCGAAGGTCGCGCCGCCCCTTGGCACTGACGATGCCGAACGTGACCGACTGGCTCAGACCGAACGGACTGCCGACCGCGAGCACGAAATCGCCGATTTCCAGGCGGTCGCTATCGCCGACCGGGGCCGCCGTGAGCCGTTCGGCCGTAACGGCCATGACGGCGATGTCGGACTCTTCATCGCCCAGCACCCGCGTCGGACGGATCATGCGTCCGTCGTGCAGAAATATCTTGATTCCCTCGGCATTCGAGTTCCGGATTACATGCCGATTGGTCAGCACGAACTGTTTGCCGCGATACTCGACGATCACCCCGGATCCGGCTTCCTCGACCTGCTGCTTTCGGCTGCCCAGTTGGAGGCTGGGCCTGGGGCCCGAGTCGGCCTCGATGTGCACGACGGCCGGCCCGAGCAGGCGAGCGACCGCCTTGACGACCGCCGACTGCGCTTCGAGCACCTGAGCGTTCCGTTCGAGCACACGGTACAGTTCCGCCCGTTCCTCCGGACGCTGCCACGTGGTCGGGTGGAATGGTTCTGTCGCACGCTCCTGGGCCGGGGAAGGGGCCGCGGCCAGCGGCGCCAGGCAGAAGGCTGCCGCGGCCAGCGTCAGGAATCGCAGCCGGAGGATTTGCAAACACCGAGAATCTGTCATCGTGGCACTCCCGTCACAAAGGCACCTTCCATTGTACTCACAAGGCGCCGAGCGTGCCAGTAATGCGGGCAAGAAGGGGCGGGCCGGTTGGCCGGCGTCCGCCAAGCTCCGTGCGGGACCGGCGGCTACGAAACATCCATTTCGAGGTCGTTCAGCGTCAGGTCGAGGTCGGACCCACCCGTGTCGAGCAGGCGGCTCCAGTCGGTTGTGTAGGCGCCGCCGCCGTTTTCGCGCTCCGCATCGCGTTGGCATTCGATACACAGGGCCGCGTAGGGGAGCGCTTGAAGCCGGGCCATGGGAATGCTGCATCCGCATTCCTCGCATTCGCCGTAATGCCCGTCCCGCATCCGTCCCAAGGCGTCTTCAATTCGGGCGAGTTCGCGGCTTTCGACCTCGGCCAGTTGCGAACTGATTTCGTCCTGGGCCGAATCGAGTGCTACGTCGACCACGTCGCCCGAGGCCTGAGCGTTGAGTTCCTGAAGCAAGCTCAGGTCGCCGTCCAGGGCCTTGCGGAGCGCGTCGCGCCGTATCACAAGCGATTGGCGCAGATTGAGAACGGCCTCTTTCCGATTCATGATGTTCCCCCCAAAGCTCGATCCGGGCATTTTCCGGCAGGCCGGTATCGGGCTCCATTTCTAGTTCGAAAGACCAAAGTTTTACGCAGATGCTCCCTGCCGGGGCCGAAGGCCCGCTCGACCGCTCCGGCCTTCCCGGCGTCGCTATCCGATAATCGTCAAAACCGGCAAGGATATACAGCCGTTCTTGGCGATTCGCCCGAGCCACCCCCGCGATACCTCGGTTGCCTTTTGACAGCGCAGCCTGCAAAAGCTACGTAATGTAGGGATTCTGTCGGCCCAGGTTCCCGCCCACGCCAGGCAGTCCCCGGTTTCCAGCGTGGCCGGCCCCCCGTTCCGACCCGCCCCAATACGCGATCGTTTCCCAAGTACCATCGTCTTCCCCCCGCGCAGAAGCATCATGGTTGCACACAGCCCAGCGTTGTCGAGTCTGTTGGAAACGCCGCCGGGCGAACTGGTCCTCCGGGTCCGAGGCCCGGGCCGACCCGGACAGGTGATTCGACTTCGGTCGGCCAAGTGTTCGATCGGCTCCGGGCGGCGATGCACACTTCGGCTCGACGCCCGCGGCGTGCGACCGGTCCAATGCGTCCTGTTCCGCGGGAGAAACCGCACCATCGTCCGCCGCTGGGCGCCCGATACCCGGCTGAACGGCGGCAACTTTACCGACGCCGAACTTCGACCCGGCGACTGTCTGAGCATTGGGCCCGTCGAATTGGAAGTTCTGGAGTTGGGCGTTACGCCGCTCCAGCTTGAGGCCCCCGAGCCTCCTCGGCAAGTCGCACTCGACACGCAAGCCCTTGCTGCCGAGGAGGCACGGCTTCAGCAGCGCCGCCAAGGGCTCGATGCCCGGGAAGAAGCACTCAAACACGAACTAGCCAAATGGGAAACCGAACGTGAGGCGGTGGCGCAACAGGCGACCGCCCAGGCCGAGGACCTCACGAAAGCCCGCGCCGAGCTTGCCGCTCTCCGCGAGCGATTCCAGGCCGAGCAGGCCGATTGGCGCACCCGCCAAGAGCACGCCGAACGAACGCTGGCCGAGCGGGAAGCGGCGTCGCAACAGGCGACCGCCCAGGCCGAGGACCTCACAGAAGCCCGCGCCGAGCTTGCCGCTCTCCGCGAGCGATTCCAGGCCGAGCAGGCCGA
>CAYPWB010000260.1:0-8986 GCA_964414315.1 uncultured Planctomycetaceae bacterium
CCGTTCACAGGGGACTGTCCCGATTTTCGCGGCACAAAGGGCGATTTGCCCAATCTGCCAGCCGCAGGGGCCGCGAAAATGGGACCGTCCCCCTTGACCCGTGAACGGTTCCTAGAAGCCGCATGCCGTGCAGAAAACCGTTCCCCACCGCCGCCGTGACTGGCCCGGCCGGGCCGCCGCCGCAATGGCGGTCGGGTCCGGGCCATGGGTCGAGGCTGCGCCGCGCGCCGCGCGCCGCGCGGTCCTGGCGGGCTTGCTCGGTACGGCGGTGATGCTTGCGGCCCGGCGCATGGCCGGCGCACTCGTCGCACCGCTTCCACCGGCCGTTCTGGCGGGCGTGGGAATCGTGCTGGCCGCCCTGGCTTGGGCGGCGCGCGGCCCGGCCCGGCGCGAATCTGCAGGGCAGGGCAGGGTAGGGGCGCGCCGGTGGTTCACCCGCCGGCTTCCCACGATCGCCGGCCTTGCGGTTGCCCTTTCGCTCAGTGTTCCGGGCAGCGGCTGGTTTGGGCTCACCGCCCTCTGGAGCATGATCCTCTTGGGCGAAGTGCTCTCGGAGACTCCTGCTCGGTGGCCGGCAATTCGCCGGCCGCGTCGGCGGTCCACCCCAGGCGACGATCGCCGCCGGACGGCGCGGGTCGACCCGCCGCAAGCTCCCGCGCCGCACCCTCCCGCGCCGCACGCGCCCCCATCGGCGCCGGCACGGTCCGAGCCGGTTCCTTCCGACGAGGTGCTTCAGCAGCTTACTCGCCGTCGCGCGGCCGGCGGTGCGGAGGAACTGACCGGCTGGCTGCGGGTGCCTTTCGCGGCCGGCCAGCGGACGGAGAACGTGCATGTGGCCTTCTGCCCGCCGTTTACCGCGGCGCCGCAGCTTTCAGTGGCCCAACTGGACGGCCCGCAGGCCCGCGTGAAAACGGCGCAACTGCTGCCCTACGGCGCTCGGCTCGACCTGAAGCTGTCGTCGGCGGCGGAGCAGTGTGCAACGGTGCTGTTGGAGTTCACCGCCCGAACGGGGCCTCGGCCGGAGTCCCGGCCGGAGCCTGAGCACGCATGATTCATCACGATGCAGGGAGCCCGATGTGACAACTTCCGCCTTCTGTCGATTCCCCGGCTTGCTGCTTCTGATCGCGGCGGTATCGCTCGCGCAGCCCGCGGCTGAGCAAACCGACTCTTCCGTCCAGCGCCCGGCCGTGCGTTCGGGTGAGCTTGTGTTTCGAACCGGGTTCGAGTCGGCCGAGGCCCGCGAGGCATGGTCGTCGGTGCCGCGCGCCGGCTGGGTCGAAATGCGCGGACGGGGCACGTGCCTCAAAGTCGAGGTGCCGAAGATCGTGCCGGGCGAGGAAACCATGGTCGGCTTGCCGCTGAACTTGGACCGTTTCGCCGGCTGCCGGCTTCTCTTCCGCTGCCTGGCGAGGAGCGACGGCGTGTCCGAACCGGCTCACGCGCACCTCGGCGTGAAGTACATGTTCCATGCGGCCTCGCCGACGACCGGGCCGCTCTGGGTCAACGAGAACAACGTGCACGGCACCTTCGACTGGACGGAACTGAGCTTCACCGCCACCGTACCGACCGACGTCGAGCGGGCCGTGCTGCAGCTCGGCCTGCAAGGCAGCACAGGCACGGTGTACTTCGACGACCTCGAAGTTACCGTCGTCCGCCATTTGCCGGTCCGCCCCGAGCCCGACCCAAATGCTCCGCCCGCCTTCCGCGGACATTCGCTTCCGCGACTGCGCGGCTGCATGTCGCCCAATACGTTCCGCGAAGAGGACCTTCGGGTTCTTGGCCGCGACTGGAACGCAAACCTGATTCGCTGGCAGATGACGACTCGCTGGGGCGCCGAATACCGCTACCCGCTCGACTACGACCTGGAGCAGTACAACGCGTGGCTCGACGGCGAACTCGACGAGTTGGAGCAGGGGCTGGGAGCCTGCCGCCGGCACGGCATTCTGGCGGTGATCGATCTGCATTCGCCGCCGGGCGGGCGCATGCCGAATCGCGACCTCGTCCTGATCCACGAGCGCAAGTACCTCGACGCCTTCGTCGCCTGCTGGAAAATGATCGCCCGCCGCTTCAAGGATCACCCGGCCGTCTGGGGTTACGATCTGGTGAACGAGCCGGTACAGAACCGACCTCCCGGCAAGGACGGCGTCGACTACCTGGAGGCCCAGGTGCTTGCCGCCCGGGCGATCCGCGCGGTCGACCCCGACACTCCGATCATCATCGAGGTCGACCACTGGTGCAGCGCCGAGGGCTTCAAGTACATCGAGCCGGTGGATATTCCCCGCGTGATCTACCAGGTGCACATGTACTGGCCGCACCAGTTCACGCACCAGGGAGTTCACGGCAGCCCGGTGGGCCTGGAGTACCCCGGCACCATCGGCGGCATGCAGGTCGACAAGGAAGCATTGCGCCGGCACCTGGCCCCGGTCCGCGAGTTTCAGCTTGCGTACAACGTGCACATTTACGCGGGCGAGTTCAGCGCCATTCGTTGGGCGCCCGGCCGTAGCGCATTCAATTATCTTCGCGATTGTATCGACATCTTCGAGGAATACGGCTGGGACTGGTCGTACCACGCCTTCCGCGAGTGGGACGGATGGAGCGTCGAGCACGGGTCGGACCGGGACGACCGAACGCCGGCCCGCGAGCCTACCGACCGCATGCAGCTTCTGCTCGATTGGTTCGCCCGCAACCAGAAGCCGTGACGGTCCGTGCCGTCGTCGCCGGAAGCGCACGTCATGATTCTCCACGTCGACATGGACGCCTACTATGCCTCGGTCGAGGAGCGCGATCGGCCGGAGTTGGCCGGCAAGCCGGTGATCGTGGGCGGCTCGGCGGAAAAGCGGGGCGTCGTGTCGGCGTGCAACTACATTGCCCGTCGGTACGGGGTGCACAGCGCCATGCCCACGGCGACGGCCCGGCGGCTGTGCCCGCAGGCCGTCTTCCTGCCCGGGCGGATCGGCCATTACGCCGACGTTTCGCGCCGGATTCGCGACGTTTTCGAGCGATTCACGCCGCTGGTCGAACCGCTGTCGCTCGACGAGGCCTTCCTCGACGTAGCCGGCAGCGAGGGCCTGTTCGGTCCGGCCGTGGCCATCGGCCGGCAAATCAAAGAGGCGATCCGCGGGGAGTTGAGGTTGGTCGCCTCGGTGGGCGTAGCGCCCAACAAGTTTCTGGCCAAAATCGCCAGCGACCTGGAAAAGCCCGACGGGTTCGTCGTCGTCGAGCCCGACCGGGTGCGCGCGTTCCTGGACCCGCTGCCGATCGAGCGGCTGTGGGGCGTCGGCAAGCAGGGGAGCAAGGTGTTCGAGAAGCTGGGCATTCGCACCATCGCTCAGCTTCGCGGGTGGTCCTCCGAATCGCTCAAAGCCCGGCTCGGATCGAGCGGCGAGCACCTCTGGCGGTTGGCCCACGGCGTCGACGACCGGCCGGTAGTGCCCGAGCGAGAAGCCAAGTCGATCTCGCACGAAACGACCTTCGAACGCGATATTTCCGATACCAATATCTTACGCGCCTGGTTGATGGACCTGACTGAGCAGGTGGGCTGCCGGTTGCGTCGGCACGGGCTGCGTGGCCGAACGGTCCACTTGAAGGTCCGCTTCGCCGACTTTTCGCTCTCGACCCGCTCCCAAACCCTGCCGGAACCGAGCGACGTTACCCACGAGTTGTGGCAAACGGCCGAGGCGCTGCTTCGCCGCAGGCTCCAGCCCGGCTGCCAACCGGTGCGGCTGCTCGGTATGGGCGTCAGCGGCCTCGACGACACAGGACTTGCCCAGGGCCTGCTGTTCGACCAGGAGGAACACCGCAAGCAAAGCCGGGTCGACGCCGTGGCCGACCAACTCAAGGCCCGGTTCGGCGCCGGCGCCCTCCGCCGCGGCAGCAGCCTGAAGCGCGAACCTCCCCCAGGAAAGTAGGCTGGAAACCGGATGCAGGACTGTGCCCGGACGTTGGAGCTTTCACTTCAGCGCGCTAAGCCAGGAAGTACCCCATTCGGCACGCTGAACCGCCCCCCAACGCCCGGCCACGTAGCGAATGATTGTCGTATCAACGGTCGGTTTGCCGCAAAACTACCTCCACAGCACCGCCGTCTTCCCGGAGTCATCGCGAAGTTCGATCCGGCGAATGTCGGCCGGGCCGGGCAAATGCACTCGGATGTGGATCAGGACGCCCGCGGCCGGCACACGGACTTCGCAATCCTGCCAGTCGTCGGAAGAGACCACTTGGAAAGCCGTTCGGTTGCCCGGCCGGAATCCGTTCTGTCCTGCGGTCCGCCACGCGAGGGCCGCTTCGCCGCCCACCGAAGTTTTGAGCGAAAGCGTCGCCGTAGCGGGCGCGGCGATCTTCAATCCCGCGCAGGTGAGAAAGGCGGCCTTGGCTTCCGGCCCCTCTTCGGGAAGGAAGCGGAGCGTGCCGTCGTGAACCGCGAGGCTGCTATTGCGGGCCAGCCACCCCTGGGCATCACGTCGTGCCTTGCGGCCGGGCGCGAACCTCCCTTGCAACGGCGGGGCCGGCTTGCCCTCGAGGTAAAAGTCGAAGTAGTCGTGCCAGGTTTGCGCCATGGGGCCGACGGCAAGGCCGGGCGGGGCGAGCTGTTCCGCCCAGTCCGTCAACGTTGCTCGCAGCCGGGCGGCGATCTCGGGATGCTCCCCGGCCAGATTGTGCTGCTCTTCGCGGTCGGTATCGAGATCGTACAGGTACTCGCGCTGCCCACCGCGCAGCAGCTTCCATCGGCCTTCGCGAATGGCCGATTGCGAGATCCAGCGCCAGCAGAGCACTTCGTGAGGCGGTGCCTGAATGTCGCCTTGCAGGTACGGCACCAGGTTCACGCCGTCGAGGTCGCCCGGCCTGCTCTCGACGCCGGCCAACGCAGCCAACGTCGCGGCGACGTCGAGCGTTGTGATTGGGTGGTCGTACACCTGGCCGCCGGGGATGGTGCCGGGCCAAGCGACGACATAAGGCACACCGATACCCCCTTCGGTAAGCATCCCCTTCTCGCCGTTGAGCGGGTCGTTAAGACTGCCGTCCCAGCCCGGCCCACCGCCGGGCAGATCGGCCTTGTGAATCTTCAACGGCGCGCCATTGTCGCCAATGTAGAATAGGACCGTCTTCTGTGTCAAACCGTGCCGCTCGAGCGTTTTTCGAATCAACCCCACCCCGTCATCCATCGCCGAGATCATGGCCAAAGCTTGCCGGCGGCGTTCCGCCATGGGGCCGGGGAAGCGGTCGAGATACTTTTTGGGCGCGTCGAGCGGAACGTGCGGAGCGCGCCAAGCGATGTACAGAAAGAAGGGCCGCTCACAGTAACGCTCGATAAGCGCGGCCGCGGCGCGGCTGCAACCGTCGATATGATACATCTCGTTCTCCAGTTCGCCCATCGGACGGTCGCTCCCGTCAAGCGTGATGTTCGCGTTGAATGGACGGTTTGCGTTCTGGGCGAAGACGTGCCGGAATCCGTGTTGCGGAATGGCCGGGGTGGGTCCGAGGTGCCACTTGCCGAACTGCGCCGTAATATAGCCCGCCTCCTGCAATCGTTCGGCGATGGTCGTTTCCTGGTTGAAACCGTCCAACGGCGAAACATTCGATTCCAGGCCGAAGCGGGCCTGGAATCGGCCGACCAGCAGTCCGCCGCGCGACGGCACGCACTGCGGGGCGGTGCTGTAGCCGTGCCGAACGAGCACCCCCCCGGCCGCCAGCGCGTCGGTGTGCGGCGTCCGGATGTCGTTGACATTGCCGTACGCCCCAAGGTCGGCATAGCCGTGATCATCGGTGTAGAACACAATGAAGTTCGGCCGCGGTGCGTCGGCAAACAGCGGCCGGGCGCACAGGCTCAGCGAGCAGGCCGCGAAGCCGAACGCAAGGGCGGTAGTGCGGGTAATGCGCGCGTGCATGGAACGTTCCTTTTTGGATCGGCTCGGAGAAAATATTTCGGAGCCGGCAAGTATACCACGCAACGCCGCCGGTTTCCCCTCCATACCGCCAAGATTGTGGTACACGGAATCCGACATTCGATCCGGCTAGCGTTGTGCTGTTTCTGTGCTTCCGGCGCCGCCCGGCCCAATCCTTCTGACAAACCGATGGCACCGAAAGACGGAAGCCTGCCGCAAACAGACGGCATGACATTTGCTTGCGGTGGTGGTTGACAGTTCGCGTCCTTGGGGTTATCACCAGGGTATCCGGGAGGCTGAAATTCCCATCGACCAACCCCGTGAGTGAAATCCATGTTGCGCACCTTCCTGCGACCGCTGTGGATTGCCGTCGCGAGCATCGCCGTCACCGCACTGGCCGAGGTCGAGCATTGGCCCGGCTGGCGGGGGCCGCGAGGCGACGGGACCAGCCTTGAGAAGAACGTGCCCACGAGCTGGGATGGAGCGTCGGGCCGGAACATCGCATGGCGCGCGGTGGTGCCCGGCCGGGGACATGCCTCCCCGATCGTCTGGGGCGACAGGGTGGTCGTATCTACCTGCCTGGAGGAACAGGAGCAGCGGCTGCTGATCTGCTTCGACCGGCAAACGGGCGATCTGCTTTGGCGGCGAACCGTCGTGGAAGCGCCGCTGGAGAAACTCCACCGCCTCAACAGCTATGCCTCGGGAACCCCGGCCACCGACGGCCGACTGGTGTACGCGGCCTACCTGGAACCCGATTTCGCCAGCCTGACCGAGCCGACGCCCGGCAATATCGTTGTCGCCGCGTACGACCTGGACGGCCGTCAGGCGTGGCTGGTACGGCCGGGACGTTTTTCCAGCATTCACGGGTTTTGCACCTCACCCATCCTGCACGAGAACCTGCTCATCGTCAACGGCGACCACGACGGCGATTCGTTCATCTACGGGCTCGACAAGCGTACGGGCGAGACGGTCTGGAAGACGCCGCGCGAGCACAAGACGCGCAGCTATTGCGCACCCATCATCCGGGAAATCGACGGCCGTACGCAAATGGTCTTCTCGGGCAGCAAGTGCGTGGTGAGCCTCGACCCGCGCGACGGGTCGCAGCACTGGATCGTCGACGGGCCCACCGAGCAATTCGTCGCCTCACTGGTATACAACGGCAGGTACTTCTTCCTGACCGCCGGATTCCCCGAGTACCATATTCTGGCAATCCGCCCGGACGGCCGGGGCAACGTGACCGACACGCACATCATGTGGCGCACCACGCGTGGCTGCGCCTATGTGCCGTCACCGATCGTGGAAGGCGACTACTTCCTTGTCGCGTCGGACAACGGGATTGTCAGTTGTTTTGACGCCGACACGGGACACCGGCACTGGATGCAAAGGACGGCGCCGCATTACAGCGCGTCGTCCGTCTCGGCCGAGGGGTTGGTGCACCTGACCGACGACCGCGGCACGACGAAGATCATCCGGCCGGGGCCCGAATGGGAACTCGTGGCGGAAAACGAACTGGGTGAGAACTGCTACTCGTCTGCAGCCATTTCGCAAGGCCGAATCTTCCTCCGCGGCGAGCAGCATCTTTACTGCATCGGCGCCGACGCATCCGAACCGTAGCCCGGCCGCGTCAGGACGCGCGATCGTCCTCCGCGTTTGCGTTACAATGGCAAGAAAAAGCTCAAGCACTTTGGGAGGCACAAACGTTATGGCACAAGAAGGCAATTCCATCAAAACGGCCGACCCGGCTTCGAAGAAGACCGAACGAGCCGTCTGTCCTGAATTGGCGAGCCAATTGCTCGAATCGCTGGGCGCAGGAAACGAGCAAGCAGGCCCGGAAGATGCGCCGGGCGCCGCCCATGCGATCATCCGCGACGCCGTCCGCGAGCGGGCGACCGACGTGCACCTCGACTCGGATAGCCGAGGGCTCAATGTGCGGTTGCGCATCGACGGCGTGATGCGCGACGCCGCCATCCTGCCGGCCCACCAGGGGCACCGGCTGATCAACCAACTGAAGAGCCTGGGCGGAATTGACCCGGTGGCCCAATTCGACGCCGATGAAGCTCGGTTCGCCTTCCAGCACGAGGAAGGCGAGGTCGACTTGCGGCTTGCCGTCATCCCCTGCCTGCACGGGCAGAAGCTGACCCTGCGCGTGCTGGACCCGCGCCAAGTCGTACGCAGCATTGATGAACTCGGGCTGTGCGATCGGAACCTGAGCCGCGTTCAGCATTGGTTCACGAGCTTGGGCGGCATGTTCCTGGTGGCGGGCCCCGTGGCAAGCGGCAAAACCACCACCCTGTACGCTCTGCTGCACGCCTTGAAATTGCAGGCGTGTAGCGTCAGCACGCTCGAGGACCCCGTCGAATACAGCGTCGATGGGATCAACCAGGTGCAAGTGGACGAGGAGCACGACCTGACGTTCGCCCAGGGCATCAAGGCCCTGGCCCGGCACAATCCCGACGTGATCCTCGTGGGGGAACTCCGGGACCCGAGCACCGCCCTGGCCGCCTACGGTGCCGCCGCGCTGGGACGGACCGTCCTGGCGACGCTCCACTCACGCGACGCAGCGGGCGCCGTGACCAGCCTGCGCTATTACGGGTTGAGCGACCGCGACATCGCCACCACCCTGTCGATGGTCGTGGCGCAACGGCTTGTGCGCAAGCTCTGTCCGCACTGCCGCCGTGAGACTTCGCCAACCGACGCCCAGAAACGGTGGTTCGACGTTATCCGCGTTGCACTCCCCGACAAGAGTTGGGAGCCGGTCGGGTGCGAACACTGCCGGCAGAGCGGCTACTTCGGGCAAACCGGGGTGTTCGAAGTGTGGCAACTCGACGAGAGCGACTACCACCGCCTGCTGGAAGGCGCCACCGAGCGCGACGTGCGCAGCAGCCTCGCCTCGCGAAGCCACAAGCATTTTCTGGCCGACGCCCTGGAGAAGGCCGAGACCGGTGTGACCACGCTGGCCGAAGTGCAGGGCCTCCGCCTTGCCGGTCCGGCGTTTCCCGCCGGGGACGAATAACTGCCGGCTTCGGATGCTTTGGACACAAGCCGCTATTCCGAGCGCCACGGCGAAAGCGGGACAGGTACCTTTTGCCGGAACGGCCCTTCGGGTG
>CAYPWB010000261.1:0-8978 GCA_964414315.1 uncultured Planctomycetaceae bacterium
GCATCCGTAGCCTTCATAGATTGCCCAATCTCCCGCAAGCCGCGGAAGTTTGGCTTGACCCCTGTGGGCGGCCGGGAGTACCATGTGCTGCTTGTGTCTCTCGGTGGGGATATTGTGCGCCGACTCGGTCGGAAAGCCGCTGCCCGCCGAGCGGCAGGGCCACCGACCAATGCGAGCTTCCGCTCGAAGGCAGGGTCGGAACTTTGTGAAAGAGTTCACGATCCTGCGTCCTGGTAGTCCAGGAAGCAAATAAGCGATGGACCGACACGCATGGAGGCAAGTCGGGTGTATTCTCGTCATCGCGCTGGCTGCGCGGCTGGGGGCGGCTGCGCTGTGGCATGAGCGGGCCGAGGGCCGGTTCTTCTTCGGCGATAGCGAAACCTACTGGCAACTGGCCCGGACGATTGCGCGCGGCGAGGCCTACCGGTATTCGGCCGAAGGCTACGACGCCCGCGTGTTCCGGACGCCGGGGTATCCGCTGCTCCTGGCGCCGCTGTTCCTGTTCGGCGGCGACCACCCGCCGGTGTTCTGGGCGCGGGTACAAGGGGCGGTTTTCGGGGCCTTGGCGGCAGGCGCCGTATGGTGGCTCGCCAGGGAACTGTTCGGCGCTCGGGCGGCGTTGGCGGCCGGGCTGGCGGCGGCGGTTTACCCGGGCGCGGTGGCAACCAGCGTTATGGTGCTCACCGAGGCGCCCTTCTCGATGCTCATGCTTGTGCAACTTACCGCTTGGGTGGCCGCGTGGCGGTCGACTTCGCGCGGTCGGGCGATCGGGTTTTCCATCGGTGCCGGCGCGGCGGCCGGGGCGGCCGTTTTGGTGCGGCCAAGCTGGCTGCTGTTCACTCCGGCGGTCGTGGCGCTGATGTGGGCCGTGGAGCGACTGCGGGGGCGCCAAGCGAACCGTTCGCGGTGGAACGAACCTGTGGTCGGCATGGCCGTTCTCGCCGCCATGCTGGTCGTGCTGAGCCCGTGGTGGGTTCGCAACTGGCGCGTGACGGGCCGTTTCGTGCCGACCACGCTCCAAGTGGGGGCCAGCTTGTACGACGGGCTGAGCCCCCAGGCCACCGGCGCCAGCGACATGGCGTTCGTCGACCGATTCGTGGCCGCCGAGCGGGCTCAAGACGCCGCCGCCGACGAGCCGTTCGAGGTGCGGCTCGACCGTCGCATGCGGCGCGAGGCCGTCGAGTGGGCGAAGCAGCACCCCGGTCGTGTGGCCCAGTTGGCCCTGGTCAAGTTCGCTCGAATGTGGAACGTGTGGCCGAACGAGCCGGAAATGTCCACTTGGCCCGTCCGGCTGATGGTGGCGGGCACGTACCTGCCCGTCCTGGGCCTCGCGCTGGTCGGCGCGTGGCGAACGATTCGCCTCGGCCGGCCGTATGTATTGTGCTGGCTGCCGGCCGTGTACTTCACCCTGTTGCACATGGTGTTCGTCAGTTCCATTCGCTACCGGCAGCCGGTCATGCCGGCGCTGATTGTCCTGGCGGCCGGCGCCGTCTTTTCGCGCATCACCACAGCTCCACCGAAGCAGGAGGCTCGGTAGCCATTATCGTCCGGTTGGTGAACATCTGCTGGTTCTGCTTCAAATGGGGCGGGCTGATCGGGCTGGTCGGCGCGGGCGTGGTCGCGGTGCATTTCTATCGGAGCCGCCACGAGGAGGTGCGTGCCCGCGTGGAGGCGACCATTGCAACGCACTATCCGGGGCTGCAGGTTCGCGTCGATTCCGCGCAACTCGTCGAGGGAGAAGGAATCCGCGTGCGGGGCCTGCATATTATCGAGCCGGGCGCCGAGGGGCCGCACGCCGAGTTGGTGGCCATCGACGAAATGACGTTGGTTTGCGAAACCGACCTGCGCCACCTGTTGGCCGACGATGTGACGGTAAGCCATCTGGTGGTCCGTCGGCCGGTGCTACGAGTAACGCGTCGGCCGGACGGCTCCTACAGCGTGGCGAAGCTCTTGCCGCTTCCCCAGCTTAGCGACGACCCGCCGGAAGTTCGCATCGAGGGAGGCACCGTCGAGCTGTTCGATCCCACGCGCAACCCGTCGAGCACGTTCACCCTGCGCGATGTGAACATGGTGCTTGGTCCGCCCGATGCCGACGCGGCGCCCGGCTGCTCCGCGCGGTGGCTGGAGGGGACCCTGGGCGGCGACCATTTTCAGCGGATGGCGGTAAAGGGTTCGGTCGACGGCTGCGAGGAGTCGTGGGACTTGGGCGGCGTGGTCGAGGGACTAACGCTCTCCCCCGAGCTTCGCGACGCCTTGCCCGAGCCGATCGCCGTGCGCCTCGACGCCGTCGACGACGTGCGGGGCCAGTTAAGCCTCACCTTCCGAGTACAGCGTGAGCCGGGTGAACCGCAGCCCGGCCGGTTCGCCGTTTCCGGCCGGCTCAGCCACGGCCGCATCGACGACCGCCGCCTGCCGTATCCGCTTACCGATGTGCGGGCGTCGTTCCGACTGGCCGAAGACGGATTTGCCATCGACGAACTAACGGCCCAGGCGAATGAGGCGACGGTGCGCATGGCCTGCCGGCGCAGCGGATTCGGCCGATACGATCCGATGTACGTTCGCGCCGAGGTCCGGCGGTTGGAGTTGAGTCGGTCGCTGGTCGATGTCCTTCCCGAAGCGTTACGGGAACAATGGTATCGGTATCGGCCGGCCGGCCGAGTCGACGTGGACGTCGATCTTGTCTTTGACGGGCAAACGTGGCTGCCGACCGTTCAGGCCCGTCTGCTCGACGTTTCGTTCACGCACATTCGTTTCCCGTACCGGCTGGAACGCGGCGTGGGAACGGTCCATTTGACCGACGGCAATGTGCAGGTGAACGTGCATTCCTACAGCGGCGACGAGCCGGTCCGGATCGACGCGGAGATTACGGACGTTTTAGGCGAGCCGTACGGCTGGCTGCGCGTGCAAGGCGACGCCGTTCCGCTGGACGAAAAACTCCTGGTGGCCCTGCCCGACGGCGCCGAGGAGGTCGTTCGCTCGCTTCAGCCGCGCGGCACGATTCGGGTCGACTACCGGATGTGGCGCGAGCGGCCGGAGGTTGCGATGCAGCAGTATATGCTGGTCGAGCTGAATCACTGCGCCATTCGATTCGACAAGTTTCCCTATCCCATACGCGACATCGGCGGCCTTCTCGAAATGCGCGACGACCGATGGCAGTTCCGTGAATTGCAGGGCCGCAACGACGCGGGATGGATCGTGGGGCACGGCCATCTGGAAACTCGCCCGGAAGGCCGCGAGTTCCAACTGACGCTCGAAGCGACCGGAGTGCCGCTTGAAGGCGAGTTGCGCGACGCACTGACGCCCAACGTGCGGAACCTGTGGGAAGACCTCCGGCCGCGCGGCGTGGTCGACGTGTCGGCCGAAATCCGCTATCTGGCCGAAAAGCGGCATCTGAGCCTGACGACCCGAATCCGGCCGCAGGCCGATACGACGTCCATCGAGCCGGTCCGATTCCCGTATCGGATGGAGAACCTACAGGGAGAAATCGAATTTCGCGATGGGCGGGTTTCCTTCGACCGACTTGAGGCTGAGCACGGAGCGGTTCGCATCAGTACGGCGGGCGACTGTGAGATCCTGCCCGACGGCCGTTGGCTGCTGCGCCTCACCGGGCTGTCGGTCGACCGGCTCCGCTTCGACCGCGACCTGGTGCAGGCGTTGCCCGGCGGATTGCGGAAGTCGCTTGCCGGGCTGAACCCCGCGGGAATGTTCAACCTGCGCGGCTCGGTCGACCTGGAGGGAGGCGTTCGCGCCGACGACCGCATGCAAGCGGCGTGGGACTTGCGCGTCGGCTTTCACCAGGCGAGCATCGACTGCGGCGTGAAGCTGGAAAACATGCACGGGGGCCTCACCCTCGTCGGCCGGTTCGACGGTGTCCGCATGTTCTCTACCGGCGAACTCGACCTCGACTCGCTCACCTACAAGGACTTTCAGTTTACGCAGGTGACCGGGCCGCTGTGGATCGACGACCGGCAGGTGCTGCTCGGCTCGTGGGTGGAGCGGCGCCGCACCGCCGAGGAGCGCAGTTCGGTGCGGGCCCGGCCCATCTCGGCCGCTGTATTCGACGGCGTGGTTCGGGGCGATGCGTGGGCCACCCTGGGCCCGGTTCCCCGCTGGGGACTGCATGCCACGCTCGATCGGGCCGACCTTGCACGCTGCGCCCAGGAAGTGCTTACCGGCGAGCATACCCTGCAGGGTAAGGTGAACGGCACGCTCGATCTTCGCGGGGCGGGATCGAGCACCAACGCGATGGTCGGACATGGTGCCATTCAGCTCGACGGTGCCGACGTGTACGAACTGCCCCTGATGATCGCCTTGCTGAAAATTCTCAGCGTGCGCCAGCCCGACCGGAACGCCTTCAGTAAGAGCGATATCCGGTTCCGCGTCGAAGGCCAGCACGTCTATTTCGACCAGATCGATTTCAGCGGCGATGCGATCAGCTTGCTGGGTAAGGGCGAAATGGACTTCCATCAGAACATCCGCATGACGTTCCACGCTATCGTGGGCCGGGGCGAGTTGGGCCTGCCCCTGCTCAAGCAGGTGGTGGGCGGGGCCAGCCAGCAGATCATGCTCATCCACGTTGCGGGCACTCTCCAGCAGCCCGAAACTCACCGCGAGGCGTTTCCGGTGGTAAACAAGGCCCTGCAGCAACTGCAAGACGACCTGAACGCCCCGCCCGAGCCGACCGGCTGGTTTCCGAAGAACCTGTTCCGCTGGCGTTGATTGCGGTGGCCTTTCCTGCTTCCGGGCGGTAAGCTATAATTGACGTGTTCTGAACGTCGCCCATGGCAACCAGGATGGCAACCGGAGATGGCGACATGAGAGCCTGAAACCCCGGCGCGACCGGCGTGCGGAAGCCGGCCGGTTCCGCCACCGGAAGGAGGTTGCTCATGAGCGTTGGTCCTATGAGTGGCATTGCGGCCAGTGCGGCCGGCTCGCCGCTGGCGCAAACCCATGGTTCCGAGGTCGATCGGGCGCGGGGAGACGCCGCGGCCCAGCAGCGAAAGATTCGCAACGAGCAGAAGGCAGAGGACGCCGCCGGAATTGGCGAAACCGACGGCGACGACCACCAAGCCGAAGACCGCGACGCCGACGGCCGCCGCCTCTGGGAAGAATCGCCCCAGCCCGGCAAAGACGACGCCGACTCTTCCGACGCCGGCTCTCGCGCCAAGGACCCCACCGGGCAAAGCGGCAGCTTGCTCGACCTGTCGGGGTAGGCTTGCCCAAAATCCGGCGCTTGTCTATACTGCTCGCTGGGAAAAACGGGCGGGGAAAAACGGGACAGGTCCAATTTGTGCGAAGCACCGGAAGGACCGTTCCGGCAAACTGGACCTGTCCCGTTTTTCCCAGTGCGCAGTTCAGAATACCGCCTATGCAATTCACCAAGATGCACGGGGCGGGCAACGATTACGTGTATGTCGATTGCTTCCGGCAGCCCGCTCCCGAGAACCCCGCGCAGCTCGCCCGGCAGTTGTCCGACCGGCACTTCGGCATCGGCGCCGACGGGCTGATCCTGATCGTGCCGAGCGACGGGGCCGACGCCCGAATGCGCATGTTCAACGCCGACGGCTCCGAGGCGGAAATGTGTGGCAACGGCGTCCGCTGCGTGGCGAAGTACGTGTACGACCACGCAATTTGCCGCCAGCCTTCGCTGCGCATCGAAACGGGCGCCGGCGTGCTGGGGCTGGAACTCGACATCGACGGCGGCCGGGTAGCCCGCGTGCGTGTCGACATGGGCGAGCCCGTCTTCCTGCCCGACCGAATCCCCACCACGCTCCCGGTCAACCCATTGGCCGATTACCCCGCCGTGGTCGACGTCGACCTGCCGCTGCCGGCCGAAACGCTGCGGGTAACCTGCGTGTCGATGGGCAACCCGCACTGCGTCACCTACGTCGACAAGCTGACCGATCGCTGGGTGCTGGAGGTCGGCCCGCAGGTCGAGGCCGACCCGCACTTTCCCAATCGCGTGAATGCCGAGTTCGTGGAAGTTCTCTCACCCGCCGAGGTGCGCATGCGCGTTTGGGAACGCGGCTCCGGCGAGACGCTGGCGTGCGGCACGGGCGCGTGCGCGGTGTGCGTGGCGGGCGTGCTGGCCGGGCGCACCGCCCGCAAGATCCTCGCCCACCTGCCCGGCGGCGACCTCGAACTGCACTGGGCCGACGACAACCACGTGTACATGACCGGCCCGGCCGTCGAAGTGTTTACCGGCGAGTGGGGGGAGGCGAAGTAGCGTCCGAACAGCCGCCAACGAACTTGACTTGTCTCGGGTGCTGTAGCGCGGTAAAGTGAAGCCTCGTAGCGCGGCTGGAGTAAGTCAAGATGAATCACGCGATATTCCGTGTTTCCGGCTTCCTGATCGTCGCGCCGTACACCCTCCGTGTAGCCTTTGACGATGGCAAGGAACAGGTCATCGATTTTCGGCCCGTCCTTGCGGGCGAATTGTACGGTCCCTTGACCGACCTCTCCCTGTTCAACCAGGTAGCGATCGACCCGGAGGTACATACCCTGGTTTGGCCCAACGGAGCAGACTTCGACCCCGCGATGCTACACGACTGGCCCATGCATGTCGATGAATTGGCAAGCCGTGCGCGCCAGTGGGAACTCAAGTCGGTGTGAATGGTCGCTCGGCTCTCTCGTTTGCAAACTGCCGCACGGAAGCGAAACGATGAAACTCGACGCACCTTGGATCAACCGCGTGGGTGGGCTGCTGGGCTCGGCGGCGGTGCGTGCCTGGATGGGCACGCTCAACTACAAGGTGGCGTACTACGATCCGCGGGTCGACCCCGTCGACCCGGAATGCCGGGGTCAGAAAATCTACATCTTCTGGCACGAGTACATCCTGTTCCCCCTGTTCCTGCGGGGCAACTGCAACCTGGCCATGCTCCTGTCGCGCCACCGCGACGCCGAAATGCTCTCCTACGCCGCCTACCACCTGGGCTTCGAGTTCGTGCGCGGCTCGACCAACCGGGGCGGGGTGACGGCCATTCGGGAACTGTTGCGCCGAAGCGGGCAAATGCACCTGACCATTACGCCTGACGGACCCCGCGGGCCACGGCGTCGGCTTGCGCCCGGCCCGATCTTCCTGGCCTCGAAACTCGGGCTTCCGCTGGTGGCGATGGGCTACGGCTACGACCGACCCTGGCGCGCGCGAAGTTGGGACCGGTTCGCCGTGCCGCGCCCCTTCTCCCGCGCCCGCGCCGTGCCCAGCGGCGAAATCCTCATCCCGCCCGACCTCGACCGCGCCGGGCTGGAACACTTCCGTGGGAAGGTCGAGTCGCTCCTGAACGTCCTGACCGCGGAGGCCGAATCGTGGGCCGCCTCCGGCCTGCCCAAGCCGGGCCAGCGCCCCCTCCACCGCCGCGGCGCCCCCCTCCGCGCGCATCGCGACAACCTTTCCATCACCCTGACCGGGGCGCACTTCGCAAGTTCCACTTTGCGCAACTCACATCGCCATGCCCGATAACTCATCATTCTTCGACCGGCCGGCCGCACAGGAAGGCTCGCTGACGGTTTCGCAGCTTACGGCGCATATCAAGGAATTGCTGGAAACGGCGTTCCCCATGGTGTGGGTGCGGGGCGAGGTGTCGGGCCTGGCGCGGCCCCGCTCGGGGCATGTGTACTTGACGCTCAAGGACGACCGGGCGCAAATCCGCGCTGTCCTGTGGCGCAACGTGGCCGAACGGCTGCGGTTCGACCTGGCCGATGGCCAGGAAGTCCTGTGCCGCGGGAACGTGGGGGTATACGCGCCCCGCGGCGAGTACCAGCTTGTCGTGCAGAAGATCGAGCCGGCCGGCTTGGGGGCGCTGGAACTGGCCTTCCGGCAGCTTCGCGAGAAGCTCGGGCGCGAGGGCCTGTTCGAGCCGGCAAGGAAACGCCCGCTGCCGCGCTTCGCACGCCGTATTGCCGTGGTCACGAGCCCGAGCGGCGCCGCCGTGCGCGACTTCCTCCAGGTGCTCAACCGGCGCTGGCGCGGGGCCGACGTCCTGATCCTTCCCACCCGCGTGCAAGGGCAGGGGGCCTCGGCGGAGATTGCCGCCGCGGTGCGGGCCGCCTCGAAGTTGAACCCGCCGCCCGACTGCGTCGTGGTCACCCGCGGCGGCGGAAGCCTGGAGGACCTGTGGGCGTTCAACGAGGAGCCGGTGGTGCGGGCCGTGGCGGCGTCGGCCGTGCCGGTGGTGTCGGCCGTCGGGCACGAAATCGACGTGACCCTGTGCGACCTGGCGGCCGACGTGCGCGCCCTGACGCCCAGCCAGGCCGCCGAACTGCTGGCGCCCGACGCCGGGGAACTCATTGCCGCCCTGGCGCAGATGCGCCGCCGGCTGGCCGGCGCGCTCCGCAGCCGGGTGGCCGACGGGCGCGCCCGGTTGCGAGCCATCGAGGCCTCGTCCGTCTTCCGCCGCCCGCGACGGCTCATCGAGGACCGGGCCCGAACGCTCGACGAACTGGAGCAGCGCGCCGCCCGCGCCGCCCGGCAGCGGCTCGACCGCGCCCGGCAGCGCGCCGAGAAACTTGCCGCTCGGCTCGACGCGCTCAGTCCGTTGGCCGTGCTCGCCCGCGGGTACACCGTCACCCAGCGTGCGGCCGACGGCCGCGTCGTGCGCGCCGCCGAAGACCTCGCCCCGGGCGACGTCCTCACCACGCGCTTCGCCCACGGCCGGGCCGTGAGCCGGGTGGAGGAAACGCAGGAGGAAACACCATGAGGTTTCTGTCGTGCCTGGCCGTCGTGCTATCGCTCCTGGCTACAGATGCTGCGCGCGGCGACCTCTACACCGACGGCGTGCTGTCGGTCGAGTGGTTGGTCGACTCGGCCGACGAGATCCATCGCGTACGATTCTCTGCGTCCGACGACCGGCGCCGGCTGCCCACCGAACGGCTGGAGACGATCAAACCGGTTTCGGGAAAGACGGCGTTGTCGAGGGAGCAAATCGCCGGACTCGGTTCACCCTACGGCGCTAAGCCGGGTGAGGAGTGGCTGTTGTTCG
>CAYPWB010000262.1:0-8964 GCA_964414315.1 uncultured Planctomycetaceae bacterium
CAAATGGGGGTGTATATGCGCTCTGCATTACAAGGGGCTCTGAAATCAGGGACCGCGTTGATGGACCAGCCGCCCGTGTGTACGAGGAGAGCCGCTGGCGCCAGCGGCCGCTGTTCCGCTACCTATCGGGCGACGGTGAGTTTCTGGTGGTGCGTGGTGTTCCGTTGTCCCGCCCGGTTGCTCCCAAGCCCGCCTTGCCTAACGCCCCACCGAAACGCGGCCGGATTGAGGTGTTGAAGGAGCCGGTGCTGCGAGTGGAGACCACGCCTGCGGGCGCGACGGTGAGCATTGACGGACGAGCCCGCGGCAAGTCGCCTGTGGAATTGCCGTTGAAGGCGGGGGAGTATCGGCTGCGGGCGGAACTCGAAGGCTACAAGCCCGTCGAACGCGCTATCCGCTACAACGCAGCCGGTGATGCCTGCCTGCGGGTCACCTTGAAGGAAGAAGCGGTGCCCACGGCATTCTGCCCTATGACGAGCGAACAGGCGGGTGAGGTTCAGGCTGCGGCGGGCGAGGCGCTTGGGCTTCCGGTGGAAATCACCAATTCCATTGGAATGAAGCTGCGGCTAATCCCCGCGGGCGAGTTTCTGATGGGTTCGCCGGAATCGGAGAAAGACCGTGACAGTGACGAGAGGCCGCAGCACCGGGTGCGGATCACCAGGCCGTTTTGCCTTGGCGTGTACGAGGTGACGCAGGCGGAGTTTGAGCAAGTGATGGAGACAAATCCGAGTCATTTCCAAGGCTCGGCTGGCTTCTTGGGATTCTTCGCGCGTCCTCCTAAGCCAACGCATCCGGTCGAAAATGTCAGTTGGAACGACGCCCAGGAATTCTGCCGCCGATTGAGTGCTGTTGAAGGGAGGAGCTACCGCCTGCCCACGGAGGCCGAATGGGAGTATGCATGCCGGGCGGGGACGACCACACGCTACTGCTTCGGCGACGATCCGGCGCAACTCGGCCAGTACGCATGGTTCAGCGAAAACTCGGGTGACACGACACATCCGGCTGGCCAGAAGCATCCGAACTCGTGGGGTCTTTACGACATGCATGGAAACGTGTGGGAGTGGTGTGCCGAATGGTTTGATGAGGAGTACTACGCGAACTCCCCGGTGGACGATCCGGAGGGTCCTGCGTCGGGCTCGATGCGCGTGTTCCGCGGCGGTAGCTTGTGCAACAGCGCCGGGTCCTGCCGGTCGGCGCACTGGCGTTGTTCCTGGCCGGACTTCCGGAGCTTCATCCTGGGCTTCCGCCTGGCCCTAGTTCCGGCGGACGAGTCCAGCAAGTAACAAGACAAGCGAGCGCAGGTCGAGCGGCGGCGCGGCGTCCCGATCGGAGAGAAGGCGAGCGGAGCGAGAGCCTGACGCCGCTCGTACCGGAGCGAACGCAGCCAAGCGGCCAGGCGCTCCCGGATATGGACGGAGTCCAGCGAAATCGTATGGAGTCGGGTGACAGAATAGGCCGTATGAAGGGTCGAGGCAACGGTAAGATCCTCCTGTGGCAACAAGAGAGATTTCAGGAGCCGTCCAAATCCGGAGGCAGCCATGAAGAAATACGCACTGGTGGTTGGCATCAGCCAATATGAGGACCCGGAGATCACGGACCTCCAGTTCGCCGCTCGCGATGCCGAGATGGTGGGCACCTGTCTTGCCGAAACGTGCGGCTTCGACGAGGTCCGCACGCTGACTTCCGGCGGCGACCGCGAGCCGTCGCACGTGAACGTGGTGGACGCCTTGCACAACCTGGCGCCCCGGCTATCTCCCGACGACCTATTTCTATTTTATTTCGCCGGGCATGGCATTCAGACTGGCGGCGGAGCGCACCTTTTGACTTGCAACTCCCGCATCCGCATGCCCGAACTGGCCTCGGTTTCCACGGGCGTGCTCAGCAACTGCCTGTTGCGGATCGAGTGCGCCGACCGGGTGCTGGTCCTCGATGCCTGCCGGAACGACCCGCACCAGGGCCGCGGCGACCAGGACAATCTCATGACGGCCGGCTTCAGCCGCGACATCGTCGCCGTGGCCGAAACGCCGGCCGAGGGCGTCGTTCCCGCCACCTGGGTCCTGTTCTCGTGCCGTCCCGGTCAGCGGGCCTACGAATGGCCCGACATGCAGCACGGTGCTTTTACCCACTACCTGTTGGAGGGTTTGCAAGGAGCCGCCGCGGACGACCGCGGCCAGATCACGGTCCAGGTGCTGGGTCGTTATGTTGAGGAGCAGGTTCCGCGGTGGGCAAGGAAGTGTCAGACGCCCCGCGTTCAAACACCCTGGGGCGAGCATAAGGGCTCATGGCGAGATATTGTGCTGGTTGCCGCGCGAGCTGAACAATCGCGTCGCGGGCGGATTGAGGTGCTGAAGGAACCGGTGCTGCGAGTGGAGACCACGCCACCGGGCGCCACGGTGAGTATCGACGGGCAAGTTCGTGGGACGACGCCCGTGGGATTGCCATTGAGGCCGGGGAAGTATCGCGTGCGGGTAGAACTGTCGGGTTACGCGCCCATCGAGCGCAGATTCGCATACGACGCACTCGGCGACGCTCGGTTGCGGATCGTCTTGAAGAGAACCACGTTGACGGAGAAACGCATTGAAGATGTGGTCGTTGCCGAGCGTGCTGCAATTGAAGAACAGCCCATGGTTGCTGAACCTGTCGATCATACGCCCCGGGATGTAAGACCCCATGTATTCCATCTCAATCCCTGCGAGCCGCCGCTATTGTTTAAGCAAACCAGTGTAGCAGGGGAACCAAGTATTGCCCTTATACTGTTAGCGGCCCTCGGCACTGTCTTCGGCGGCTTCATCATGTCATGCATGGGTGCGTTGGGAGGGGACGGTAGAAACGATGGATGGTTAGTAGTAGGTGGTGGCTTTGTCGGCATGGTTGCTGGCGGAATCATCGGTGGGCTTATTGGCAGTGGTGGTAACATCAATAGGGTCTCGGTACGAACGACTGTGTGCGTGATAACTGTAATTGTTGGGTTTTTCCTTCTCGTTGGCCTAGGAGTGTGGGCGCTTCCAGTTCACTTAAGACGATTGTGAGGTGGCACGGTGTTGAAATGGCCTTTACACTTTCTTTCCCGCCTTGGCGCGGTAACCCTGGTCGGCTATATCGGCTGGTTGGGCTGGGACAACCTCGGCCCGCGGAAGCCGGAGGTGGGCGTGGAACGCCGGGAACTGGCCGACCGCGCGGTTGCTGATATCGTGGCCGACCTCCGCACGGCCCGCGGCGAGTTGCGCGACGCCGCGCTGCTGCACTTCGGCAACGATTCGACCGACTGCTTCAACGGCAGGCTTCGCACGGCCGTCGAACAAAGCGGTGTGCTTTCGCTGCGAGATCGATCGGTCTTGGAAAAGGGCCGCGACCTGCTCAGCTTGCGGCATGCGCCCTTCACCACAGCCGAGGCGGCCGTGGCCGAAGGGCGCCGGCTGGGCACCGAAGCCGTGCTGTACGGCACACTGCACACATTCGAGGCGTATCCCGGTGAGGCCACGCTCGACGTGGAGGTCCACCTGGCTGACGTGGCCGAGGGGCGGCCCGTGTTCACCAAGCGCTACCGGCTCGAATCAGCCGGCAGCGACTCACCCGCCGCGCCGATCCAACGCGCCACGCGGACGTTTCCGTGGTTCCAGCGGTTTGCAGGCTGGCTGCTGGCGGTGCTGCTGCTGCCGGTGTTCACCATCGGCTTCATTCGTGCGATGGTGCGCAAAGACTCCAACCGGACCAACGCGTTCGTCTTGGCCGTCTACACCCTGGCCGACGCCCTGCTGGCCTGGCTGTTGGTCGGGGCCGCGATGGGATCGTGGTTGGCCGTCTTCGTATTCATCGTCGCCGTTGCCGCGGCCTTCGCGTACAACATCCGCATCATGGCCTTCGCGGTACGACTGGAAGAGGCATAACTATGGACGGGGGCAACCTGTACGGCCTGTTCGTCGGCGTCAATCGCTACCATAGCAGCGACATCCGGCCGCTGGCATTTGCCTCCGCCGATGTGATCGCCGTGCGCGACAAGCTGGTGGAACGGTACGGGTTGGAGTACCGGAATACGGTTGTGGTGGCAGACGGTGTGGAGGGCGGAGTCGTTCCTACTCGGCTTGAAATCCTTCGAGCAATCAACCGCTTTTCGGCTGCCCCGATGAAGGAAGCCGACCTCTTCCTCTTCGTATTCGCCGGTCACGGGTTTTCATGCAATGGGCGCACATTCCTGGCGGCCTGTGATTCAGAAATCGCTTCGGAAGCATTGTTGAGGGAGACGGCCGTTTCGCTGGACGCGGTCCGCGACTTCCTCGGACAGATTCCCGCAGGCCAGCAGGTGCTCCTTCTGGATGCCTGCCGAGATGCGCCCCTAAGAGGGGCCCGCAGCGTCGGCTCCGCGACTATGTCGGGCGACATGACACGCGACATCGGCGCGGTCATCCGACCGAGGTGTGAATCGGGCCAAGCGAGACATCATGCGAGCGCCGTTTTGTGTTCTTGCTGGCAGGGACAGGTTGCGCACGAATACGTCGCAGGCGGCCATGGCTGGTTCTGCCACAACCTCCTGGCGGAACTGGACACTGCGGATCGGCACCAGTTGTCGCTGTCCGAGCTTCACCAGCGGATCAAAGCCCGGATGCAGGAATCGGCCTGGCGGCTGCTGCCAGCCGCGAAGGACCAAACCCCGCATCTGTTGATCGAGGGCGATATTCCCGTGCTGCGACGGGCAGGGCAATTAGCGCCTGTGCCAACAAAAGCGGCCAACACAAAGCCACCACAAGAGGTAGTGCTCTCGTGTGACTTGTGTGGTAACTCGGCGGCCGGCGATCCGTTCCGCTGTACTCATTGTGGACAGGTGTGTTGCTCGGATTGCACCGATCCCGGCGAGAACATGTGCACGCGGTGTGCCCAGAAACTCGCCGTGAAGGGCGAGGCCCGTGCCCAGACCCCAAAGCCGTCGACAGTCATGCACTCGGCCGTTATGGAGGCGTTCCAGTCATTTGGCCTTTGCTTCCCATGGTTGCTATTGTTGCTTTACGCAACAAGCGTTGGTTTGAGCCTGCTGAGTTGGGCAACCAGCACAGGTCCCTTTCGATTCGGGACTGTGTCGGTGGTGTTGACGATATCGATTGTCGGTCTGCTGAGTTGGATTGCAATCCGCGCCAAAGCCTTACCTTCGTCGCCAGTGAACAAGAAGGCACAAGGTCAGGAAACGTTCTTGGTGGACGCCCCGACCGACGCTGACGCCACGATGGGAAGTACTACCGCAACAAGACCTCAACCAGAGCCGTCGTCAGGCGACAGCTAAAGGGCCTGTATGTTGTTCACGTCTCACGAACACGAGCAAACGAAACAATGAGGATGAAAACATGGCCAGTGACGATTCTATCGTAACCGCAGAGACCCCTGCACGCACGCGGCGATTCCTTGGCTTGGCGGGAGGGCGTCCGCGTGCGCCCGAGCCCCAGCCCGGCACCCACCTGTACGTTTCGACGCCGCAGCCGGACGGTAGCCGCGAACTGCGACGGATTGTGGCGGGCGATGCACGAGGGGCGCTTTCCTCGTTTGACGGCGCGAGGTTCTACCACGTTGGGGTGGACGGAAGCTACCACTTCGCCCCCGTGTTCCCGAAGGCATTGACCGATCCGCAGGGGCACGCCTGGGACTGCGCAGTTGTCGGACGGCTGAGCATCACCGACTCACGCCGCGTGCTGACCTCTTTCGCCATGGAACATGTCGGACCCGACTCGCCGCTGATGCCCGGTCTGGCCGAATCGTGGATTAGCAGACAGATAGCCTCGCCGCTGGCCGAAGCCCTTACTCGGCACGGCGCCGCCAAGGCCCGTGCTCTGACCGCAACTTGGTGGAACGGGCAGCTTGCCGAGTGGCTTATCCCATTCGGCCTCAGCGTGGAGGTGGACGAGGTCACGTGGTCCAGCGCCGAGGCCGAGGCGGCCGAGGCCGAGGCGGCCGAGGCCGAGGCGGCAAGGCAGCGCGAACTGAAACGCATCGAGCAGGCACGGCAGCGTGAACGGGAAGCCGAAATTCGCGAGGTCGAGTCAAAAGTGGAATACAACAGAAAGAAGCGTCAGATCGAGGCCGATCTGGCCCTTTCCGAGCAGCAGCGGGCACACAAGCTTCAGCTTCTGGAGCATCAGCGAAGAAAAGACCTTATCGAGGCCGAGACCGCCGTGGAAAACGCCCGGCGGGAAGCCGAGCGGGCGGCTTTGGAGCATGAGGCCACCTTGGCCCGCTTGCGGCACGATGCCGAGGCGGCGAGTAACGCCCGAGAGCGGGAACGCGAGGCGGAGCAGCGCCATCAGGCGGTTCTGCAGGAGATCGAGGGCCTGCGGTCGCGATTGCAGCAACTTGCCGACCTGCCTGAGCAACTGCTTGCCCAACTGGCCAATACCGATGCGGGGCGTGCCAACGCGGCCGCTGAACGCCTGGTGTCGCCGGAGTTCGGCATGCCGGCCTCCTCCCTGGCCGCCCTGGGCTTCCGTGTGGAGCGGCAAAGTATGGTACAAGGGCTGCGCGAGCGGGCCGCAAGCGACGGCCAGCAGGTTGCCATCCGCAAGACCGAACTGGTCACGCGCGATATCGGCACCGCCCGGGTCCAGGGACTGCCAATTAACACCTCGCTACGATTCGAGTTCATCTCGCAGCGCAGCGGGTATATTACGTTGTTGAACCTCGGCACCAGCGGTGCGGTGTACGTACACGTACCCAACGCCTACGTCGGGCCGGAAGTAGCAAAAGTCGAGGGCGGCCGTTGCTACATGGTTCCCGGCAGCGAACTGCTCCCCTGGGAGCGGTTGCGGCAGTTGGGCCTCGATTATGTCGAGGTGGGACCGCCCGGATGGGAGCACCTTGCGGTGCTGGTTTCCGACGAGCCGCTTATCGGCGCACCCACGCTGGCAAAGGCCGGTTCGGCGGTCCCGTTCGTGAAATTGGAAATCGACGAGATTGCCGACTTGTGCGAGACGCTCGGCAATATGCCCGCCCGCGCTTGGACGGCCGGCGTGCTGTCGTTCCTGGTTGGATAAGATCAACTGGAAACAGTCGCCCGCCGCAAAACCGTATCGGAGCAACCGTCATGAAACGCCGTGCCTTACTTATCGGCATCAATGAGTACTACTTGTTGGGGAAGTTGAACTATGCCCGGCAGGACGCCGAGGCCACCGCCGAAGCCCTGCGCCGCCATTGCGGCTTCGCCGACCACGAGATCACGCTCATGTCGTGTCGTGGGGAGGCGGCCACGCGGGGGCTCTCTCGCTTCATCGAGCGGGCCCTGGAGAACCTGGCGCAATGCCGTGACCTCGACCTTCTGGTATTCGGCTTCTGGGGGCATGGATTCTCTCCAGATCCCGGACACCGCTACCTGTGTGGAATGGATACCGAGGAGATCGACTTGCAGCGGACCGCCGTCAGTCTCGACGTGGTCAGTCAAGGCGCGCCTGGCGCAAGTCCAGGCGGAGAACACGCTGCTGGTCTTGGACTGCTGCCAGAATCAGCCTACTGGCCGTTCGGCTTCCTCGCAGGTGATGACCGAGGGCGAAGAAATCGCATTGGCCTCGCTGGCCCGCGATATCCAGGCTGCGCACCGCGAAGATAGCCGTTACTCCATCTCGACGGTTGCCGTTCTGAACGCCTGCCGCGAGGGTCAGCGGGCTTACGAATGGGAAAGCCGCGGACATGGCGTTTTCACCGCGCACCTGCTCGACGGGTTCCAGCAGGGCTTCGGCGGCGTAGCTTCGCTCGCCGCCTGGACCGCGGACCGTGTGCCTCGCACCACCATGGACATGCTCGGCCAAGTCCAGACCCCCTACATCACCATTGAAGGCAAGGGCGATATCACCCTGCCTGCCATTCGGGCCGCTACGGCCGCAGTGGCGCCGGTTGCCGAACAAGAGTCGCGCCCCCGTGAGGTTTTGAAGGAACCGGTGCTGCGCGTAGAGACCACGCCTGCGGGCGCGACGGTGAGTATTGACGGCCGAGGTCGCGGGATGTCGCCTGTGGAATTACCATTGCCGGCAGGGAAGTATCGTCTGCGGGTGGAATTGAAAGGCTACACTGCCGTCGAACGCGCTATTCGCTACGACACAGCCGGAGATGCCCGGCTGCAGATCGCCATGAGGGAACGACCACTTTCCGAGTCATTCTTCCCCATGACGGCCGAGCAGGCGAAGGAGGTCCAGACCGCGGCAGCCAAAGCGTCGGGGCTCCCGGTGGAAATCACCAATTCCATAGGAATGAAGCTGCGTCTGATCCCTGCGGGCGAGTTCATGATGGGCTCGCCGGAGTCGGAGAAGGACCGCCATAGCCACGAGGGTCCCCAGCACCGGGTGCAAATCACTAGGCCGTTTTTCCTTGGGGTGTACCAGGTAACTCAAGGGGAATATGAGCGGATGATGGGTAAGAACCCGAGCTGCTTTATCGCGACTCCGGAGCTGCCACGTCCGGCCGAATGTGTCCGTTGGGACGACGCCAAAGAATTCTGTCGCCGTTTAAGTGCTGTCGAAGGCCAGAGCTATAGCCTGCCGACGGAGGCCCAGTGGGAGTACGCGTGCCGGGCTGGCACGACGACGCCGTTTCATTTCGGAAACGTTTTGAACGGCCGTCAGGCGAACTGCGACGGGAACCGTCCTTATGGGACGAGCGAGAAAGGGCTGTATTTGAATCGCACAACGACGGTGGGCAGTTACAGTACCAACGGATTTGGGCTGTATGACATGCACGGAAATGTGTGGGAGTTGTGCGAGGACTGGTATGGGGCGAAGTACTACGCGACCTCGCCGTTGGACGACCCCCAGGGTCCTTCGTCCGGCTCGGACCGCGTGCTCCGCGGTGGTAGCTGGAGCGGCAGTGCTGGGTACTGCCGGTCGGCCCTTCGGTATTGGGTCAGGCCGAGTCTCGGGCTTAACCGCGCGGGCTTTCGTGTGGCACTAGGCTTTGTCGGAAAACTGGTCTTCCATCACAAGTGGAATCTGGCGCATACTT
>CAYPWB010000263.1:0-8950 GCA_964414315.1 uncultured Planctomycetaceae bacterium
ACACCCGCAGCAACTTCAGTATGCATTGCTAGCAATGCATAATAGCAACAGTTCCGCAGTGGGAGGGTCGGACGCGGTAGCGGCCGGGGAGGGCAGTTCGTAAGTAGATACAGTTGTGCCAGGCCCCTCTCCCGAAGGGTAAGGGGAGTTTCCCGCCTCCCTTCCGGCCTGCAATATTGACTGCGGCCCGGCGGCGGTCTACAGTGTTGATACACGTCGGGGGCGGCAACAGCGCCGTTGCGCCGCGGCGTGTGAGCAAACCCCGGTGCTAGACGCGGTGGCGGCGATTCTCCCGCGAACGATCCGGGAGCGGCACCGCCGGTGGCCGGGCATTTTCGCCCCTTACTCCTCGGGAGAAACGTCATGCACCTTTGGAAAAATCGTTGTGCTTCCATCGCGTTACTGGCCGTGTCGTGGTGGGCGGCTCCGGCCCGCGCCGACGAGCCGGCTACCCAAATCCGATTCAAGAAGACGCAACTCGACAACGTGTTCCGCTCGGAAGGCGCCACGGTGGGCGATTTCAACGGCGACGGCAAGCTCGACGTCGCCGCCGGCAGCGTCTACTACGCCGCGCCCAACTGGACCATGGCGCCCGTGCTCGAAGAGCCTAAGGAGTTCGCCGTGAAAGGGTACAGCGACGCCTTCCTGTGCTTCGCCAGCGACGTCAATCGCAACGGGCGGACCGACCTGCTGGTGGTCGATTTCCCCGGCAAGCAAACATGGTGGTTCGAGAACCCCGGCGCGGCCGGTGGTGCATGGAAGCGGAACGAGGCGGTGGCCGAAACCAACGGCGAGAACCCGCTCTGGGTCGACGTGACCGGCGACGGCAACATGGAATTGGTAGCCGGCATTCCCGAGATGGGCTGGGCCTCGCCCGGTGACGATCCCTATCAGTCCTGGAACACGCACATCGTCTCCAATCCTGACGATCCGAGGATCCAGAAGTACTACCACGGCTTCGGTGTGGGCGACATCAACGGCAACGGCCGGTCCGACGTTGTGTGCCGGGAAGGCTGGTGGGAAGCACCGGAGGATCGCACTCAGGTGCCGTGGAAGTTCCACCGCGTCGACTTCGGCGCACCGTGCGCCCAGATGATCGTGCACGACTTCGACGGCGACGGCCGCGCCGACGTGCTCTCCACCAGCGCCCATCAGTACGGCATCTGGTGGCACCAGCAGACGGCCGATGGCTGGAAAACGCACGAAATCGACAAGAGCTTCTCGCAAACGCACGCCGTCGTACTGGCCGACATCGACGGCGACGGGCTGATGGACTTCGTCACGGGCAAGCGGTATTACGCCCACAACGGGCGCGATCCCGGCGCAGACGACCCGGCCCTGTTGTGCTGGTACGAACTGCAACGCCGGAACGGCAAGCCGGCGTGGACCCGGCACGTCATCGACGACGACAGCGGCTCCGGCATGCACTTCGAGGTGATCGACATGACCGGCAACGGCCTGCTCGACATCGCCACGGCCAACAAGAAGGGCGTGTTCTACTTCGAGCAGGTGCGAGGCGACGAGTAGCCGACGTTCCGGCCAAGTGCTGTTTTGGAGACATTCCATGCCGCGACTAGACGATCCGGCGTCGAGCGAAGACGCGCTGCTCAATTCGTTGCGACTACTGAACCGCTTCGCCGTACGCAGCCTGGCGGTTCTGATGACCATCGTCATCCTGTTCGGGGTAATCGACGTCGTGTGGACGCTCTTCACACGATTGCGGGAACCGCCTGTTTTCATTCTGACGATCCAGGACATTGTGGGGGTCTTCGGGGCATTCATTGCCGTGCTGATCGCCATCGAGATTTTCGTCAACATCACGGTGTACCTGACGGAGAACGTGATTCACGTGCAGATCGTCATGGCAACTGCTCTGATGGCCATTGCGCGAAAGGTGATTATTCTCGATTTCAAAGACCTCGACCCCGCTTACGTCTGGAGCACGGCGACCGTGGTCCTGGCGATGAGCGTCGGCTACTATCTGGTGAATAAGAGAGACGCCCACAATGCCAGGCAGGAGCACGGCGTGTTTACGATGACCAACCTGCGAAGTGACCGAAAGGCCACTGCCGAGGAGCCGTCGTCGGAGCGCGCCGGGACGGAGCCCGAAGCCGGGAAACGGGAGAAGACGGAGCCCGGGCACGAATCGGCCAGTTGATCAGGCCTCAGGCCGCGTCCGGCACGGTCGCCGCCGGGGACGGATGGGGGGTTGAAAAACCCTACTCAGCCGATATGCTGAGAGATTGCACCCCCAAGCCCGGTTCGGTCGACGGCCATGCGCGAGATCCTCTTCGAATTCCAACTTAGCCCAACCACCTGGGCTTATGTCTCGGCTTTGATGACCATCGGCATCTTTTTCAAGTTCCACCGCTTCTGGAGTGTACGCAACCTCGACCTTGTGGCCCTGATTTCCTTTTCACCCGGGTTGCTGCTGATCTTCCACGGGCTGGTCAAGGAACTGCCGGGGCTGGTTCAGGCTGGGTATGTCTGGCTGTTTGCGATGGGGGGGTTCTTTCTGATTCGGCTGCTTCTGGATCCGGTCATGGTCCGCCGGCCCTTACTGGAGCCCAATCTTTCGGCGAGCGGGTTGACGTTCACCGGGGCGTCTCTCCTGGTGTTCCTGATGGCCAACGTGGTCATGAACCCGCAGGAACGACTCGAATATCAGCTTGCCCGACAGCCGCTGGTCACCGAAGCGACGCCCGGTTACGTGCCCCTGTTGCGATTGGCGGCCGTCAGCGAGGAGACGCTCGCCGCAGTCGACAAGACCCATACGGGAACCTACCGGCGCGCCCTGCTGACCGTGGCGTTTTCCCGGTCGCTGATCATCCTCGCCCATCTGGCTCTGGTGCTTGGCATCGTGCTTGTGGGCTATCGCCATTTCGACAATATCCACACGGGAGTTGCCGCGGGAACGCTGTATTTGCTACTGTTTTATTCGAGTCAAATGACCGGGCGATTGGACCATGGAATTCCGGCGGCCCTGCTCGTATGGGCGGTTGTCATGTACCGCCGTCCTGTGGTGTCCGGCTTGTGCGTTGGAACGGCCGCGGCATTGGTCTTCTACCCGCTGTTCCTGCTGCCGTTATGGTGCAGCTTCTACTGGCAACGGGGATTGGTGCGGTTCTCAGCGGCCGCGGCTTTCGCAATAGTTCTTATGGCCGGATTGCTTCCTGCCTTCGTAGGTGCCGCCGAGTTCGGCGAGGCGTTGCGACACATGTTCGGGATGGTGGGCTTCGCGGCGCGTGGCACCTCGGGCTTCTGGACGCAGCACGCCCCGGTGTTCCGCATTCCGGTCGCCGCTGCGTACGTAGCGCTTTCGGTAAGCTTGGCCTTATGGCCGGCCCAGAAGAACCTGGGCTCCCTGCTGAGTTGTTCCGCCGCGGTCATGCTGGGCTCGCAGTTTTGGCACGTTCCGCAGGGCGGGCTGTACATGGCATGGTACCTGCCGCTTTTGATCCTCACCGTCTTCCGGCCGAACCTCGAAGACCGCATCGCCCAAAGCGCCGTGATCGCCCTTCGCTTGCGTCCCGGACGCTGGCCGGCGCTCGAAGGGTGAGCGGGCGATTGGGTGACGTGACAAAATAGGGACTCTTCCGTTTCCAGGTGCAAACCATGGCAGAGTAGCGCACACGCTCCGTCGCGGCGTCCGCTTCCTTGGGTACAGCCCCTTCGTTCGGCCAACTGATTTGCACCCAGAAGCGTATGATCCAAACGAACGTTTGAAATTTGGCGGGAAAGGCGGGTCGGACGACGACTCAGTTACCGGCTGTGGCAGCTGCAGGGGGCATGGGCCCGTACAAATGCACTTCCTCAGAGGTAGAGTACCCTCCCCTGATATAGCCTGAGGCCTCTCGGGAAAGTGCTTTACCTGTGGAGAGTGGAGCAGGCCTTTGCCTGACCCGTGAACAGCCACGCCGAGACTTCAGTCGGGGGTGGAAAACGGCCGATACCAATCGGTCGCAAGGGCTGGGCTCGGTTGGATTTCCGCGGCCGCAAAAATTTTTTGGGCCGGGTGTTGACGCCTCCCCGGCCAACTGCTAGACTCCAAGGTTTCCGCTCTTGGCGGTAGACGTTGTTTGACAACTGGGCATCGGAATAGGACCCGGAGAACCATCGTGGCCGGTATTACTCAAGAGATCATCCGCATTCGGATGGAAGCCTACGATCACGCGATCCTGGACCAGAGCGCGGCGGAAATCGTCGATACGGCGAAGCGCACCGGTTCGGTTGTCCACGGGCCGATTCCCCTGCCCACTCGCATTGAACGCTACACGGTCCTGTCGAGCCCCCATGTCGACAAGAAGGCCCGGCAGCAGTTCGAAATCCGTACCCATAAGCGGCTGGTCGACATCATGCAGGCCACCGCGAAGACCATTGAGGCGTTGAATAAGCTGAGCCTGCCGGCCGGCGTCGACATCAAAATCAAGGCGACCAGCCGACATTAGCATCGTAGCGCGACGCTCCGAATCGTCGAGTACGGCAGTACGACTTTCCGAGTTGTCAGAGAGCGTTGGTTTACAGAACGCAAAACCTGTGAATTTGAATATGCAACGGAAGCCTGGCGGGTAAACCCGGCTTCAGGCCGAGACCTCCCGCCACGCGAGGCGACGAAAGGCAACAGCGATGACCCTAGGACTACTCGGCCGCAAGGTCGGGATGACGCAAATCTACGACGATTCGGGTGCGGCCATCCCGGTCACCGTCATTCAGGCGGGTCCGTGCCACGTTCTTCAACTGAAGACGCAGGAACGCGATGGCTATGAAGCCGTGCAAATAGGGTATCTGGATAAGCCGCGTCGCCTTGCCGGTCGCTCCGTTCGAGGGCACGTCGCCAAACTCGACAGCAAACGGCAGCGTTCCAGGTCGACTGCCGGGGTCGAGTCTCCCCAGAAGGCAGGCTGCGAACCCAAACGCTTTGTGCGCGAACTGCGCGGCGAAGTGAACGGCTACGAGGTCGGCCAGGAGTTGACCGTGGCCGATCTTGACGAAGTGGCCGCCGTCGACGTGACCGGCACCAGCAAGGGACGCGGCACGGCGGGGGTCATGAAACGGCACAATTTCCGCGGCCAGCGCGCGTCGCACGGCGTGAAGAAGTGCCACCGGCACCTTGGCGGCATCGGCTGTGCCGCCGATCCCGCCCGGGTCTTCAAGGGAACTCGAATGGCCGGCCGTTACGGCAACGCACAATGCACCACGCGCAATCTGAAGGTTGTGCGGGTCGATGCTGAGAATCACTTGCTCCTCGTTCGCGGCGGCGTTCCCGGCCCGAACGGCGGGTACGTGCTGATTCGCCAAACGAACAAGGTCCGGTAGCGCGTTCGAAGAGAATTGAGCACGCAGTAGCAGTCCAGGAAAGCGAATCGAGACGAACCATGGTCAGTTTGCCGGTTTACGATCGAACGGGTACCGAGGTTGGGCAGGTCGACGTCGATCCCGCGCAGCTCGCCCCGCGCATCAGCAAGCAATTGTTGCACGACGCGGTGGTGATGTACGAGGCGAACCGCCGGCAGGGCTCGGCCAAGACCAAGAGCCGTAGCGAGGTTGTCGGCACGACGAAGAAGATGTACCGCCAGAAGGGGACGGGCAACGCCCGGGCCGGCTCGCGGCGCAGCGGCGTGCGGCGGGGTGGAGGGCACATCTTCGCCATCCGACCGCGCGACTACCATTACCGCCTGCCCAAGAAAGCCGTCCGGCTGGCCACCCGAATGGCCGTCGCCTCCCGAATCGCCGACGACGAGGTGACGCTCATCGATGAGCTTCGCTTCGCCGAGCCAAAGACGCGCGACATGGCCGCGATCCTCAAGGCGTTGGGCATTGAGGGGCAAACCCTGCTGGTGGCCGTCGAGGAGCACGATGCGAACGTGTACAAGAGCGTTCGAAACCTGCCCGGCGTGACGATCCTGCCTGTTTCCGACCTGAATGCATTCGACGTGCTTCGGCCTCGCCGCATGCTGATGACGCAATCGGCCCTGGTAGCATTCCGCGACCGGGTGGCGGCCGGCAGCAACGGGCAGACGCCCCCGGTAGCAGAGAATGAACCCGCGGCAACCGCCGATGTTCCGGCCGGCGAGCCCGCAGGCGCCGAGAGCAGCGAAGGAACCGAATGATGGCAAGCGACACGGTTTCCCAAGAAGCAACGATAAAGACGACCGGCCCACAGCTTGAGCCGTACCAGGTGATCCTGCGGCCGCTGGTCACCGAGAAGGGCATGCACCGCGCTACGCGGAACAACGCCTACGCGTTCGAGGTGAACCGACTGGCGACGAAGGACGACATCCGGCGGGCCGTCGAGGATTTGTTCGACGTGAAGGTGGTGCGGGTGAACACGCAGAATCGGCAGGGGAAGCCTCGCCGCACTCGTTTCCGGCACGGGCGGACCAAGGCGTGGAAGAAGGCCATTGTCACCCTGGACCAGGAGCATCGGATCGACTTCTTCTAGCGGCTTGCGGAGACGAGTTTAGCCTGGCGAAAACGGGACAGGTACCTTGAGTGCGAAGCACCCGAAGGACCATTCCGGCAAAAGGCACCTGTCCCGTTTTCGCCGGGACGGACGAGACTGAGCACGAAACGCTGACCAACAACGGCTTGACCAATGGGTATTCGAAGATACAAACCGATCACTCCGGGGCGCCGCGACGCAACCGTGAGCGACTTCGCCGAACTGACGCCCGGCGCGAAGCCGGAAAAGCGCCTCACGCGCGGAAAGCGCCGTTCGAGCGGACGCAATAACCAAGGAAAGATCACGGTTCAGCATCGTGGCGGGGGTCACAAACGGAAATACCGCCAGATCGACTTCCGGCGCAACAAGGACGGCGTACCCGCGGTGGTCAATTCGATCCAGTACGATCCGAACCGTTCGGCGCGCATCGCCCTGTTGCACTATGTCGACGGCGAGAAGCGATACATTTTGGCGCCCGAAGGGCTGAAGCAAGGCGCTCGGATCCTTAGCGGTCCGGAAGCGCCGGCGAACGTGGGGAATTGCCTGCCGTTGGCTCGCATCCCGCTCGGGACGAGCATCCACAACATCGAATTGCAGCCCGGACGCGGCGGCGTGCTGTGCCGTTCGGCCGGGGTTCGTGCGACGTTGGCGGCGCGGGACGCGGGCTGGGCACAAATCAACCTGCCCAGCGGCGAAATTCGCCGCGTGCCGGCGCAGTGCCGGGCGACGGTCGGGGTGATCGGCAATTCGGAACACATGGGAGTCGTGCTGGGGAAGGCCGGCCGGAAGCGCTGGCTGGGGCGGCGGCCGCACGTGCGCGGCACGGCGATGAATCCGATCGATCACCCGCACGGCGGCGGCGAAGGACGCACCAAGGGCGGCCGGCACCCGGTCTCGCCCACCGGCAAGCCGACCAAGGGGCATGCCACGCGCAACCGCAGCAAGCCCTCGAACAAGGCCATCGTCCGCCGGCGCCGCTCGAAGCGGTACGGGCTGCTGAAATTATAACAACCAGAAAGCCGCGACCTTGGGTCGCGTCGAACCAAACACCCCATAAAGTCGCGACCGCCGGTCGCGCCCAAAACCCATGAGCAGATCCCTGAAGAAAGGTCCCTTCGTTGATCCGAAGCTTTTCGGCAAGGTCGAGAAGCAGGACGCCGTGGGCACGAAGGAACCGATCAAGACCTGGGCGCGGGCATGTACGATCGTGCCGGAGTTTGTCGGGCATACGTTCATGGTCCACAACGGGAAGACGCACGTGAAGGTGTTTGTGACGGAGGAGATGGTGGGGCACAAGTTGGGCGAGTTCGCCCCAACCCGCACCTTCCGCGGCCACGGTGGCAAGGGGAAACGATAAGGTCCAGTGACGGTCCGGCGGCCGGTTTTGTTCCGGCGCGGGCCGACGAGAGGTACGCATCATGGCATACGAAGCGGTGCATCGATTCGCGAGGATCAGTCCGCGGAAGGTTCGCCCCATTGCCGACCTGATCCGCGGCAAGTTTGCCGACGAGGCCCTCCATATCCTGCGCTACCAGCCGCAGCGGAGTGCGAGGATGCTGGAGAAGGTGCTCCGCAGCGCGCTGGCGAATGCCGAGGACCGTCGGGCCCCGAACCTGCAAACCTTGATGGTGACCGACGTGCGCGTCGATGCCGGCCCCATGTTCCGCCGCATGCGCCCGAAGGCACGCGGCATGGCGGCGATTATCGAGAAACGCATGTCGCATATCCACGTGGCCCTGGACTAGAGACGTTCACACCGATCCCACACATAGGAGCCCCGGGGAACGCCCTGAAGAAGAACCGGGAACGAAGTTATGGGTCAGAAAGTCAATCCTGTCAGCTTTCGCACGGGCATTATGATCGGTTGGAAGAGCCGGTGGTATGCGTCGAAGCGAGAGTTTTCGGATCTGCTGGTCGAGGACCAGAAGATCCGGCGGTTCATCAAGGGTCGGAAGGATCGGGGCGGCAAGCCCATGTATCCGGCCGTCGCCAAGGTGGAAATCGAACGCACCCGCGACGAAGTCAAGGTTACCCTGTTCTCTGCCCGGCCGGGCGTGCTCATCGGGCGGAAGGGGGAGCGGGTGGAGGAACTGCAGGCGGAATTGCAGGCGCGCACCGGAAGGCGCATCAATATCAAAATCGAGGAAATGAACCGCCCGGAAGTGGTCGCGCAACTCGTGGCCGAGGACGTGGCGGAGCAGTTGGAACGGCGTTCCGGGTTCCGGCGCACGATGAAGCGGGCGCTGGAGCAGACGATGGAGGCCGGGGCGAAGGGGATCAAGATTCAACTGGCCGGGCGGCTCGGCGGCGCCGAGATGGCCCGACGCGAAAAGCAAATTGCTGGATCGATCCCGCTCAGCACGCTTCGCGCCAAGGTCGATTACGGCTTCACCGAAGCCAAGATCGCCCAGGGACATATCGGCGTGCAGGTGTGGGTCAACCAGGGCATGTATAGCGAGGACGAGATCGATGGCGCTGATGCCAAAACGGGTCAAGCACCGAAAAAGC
>CAYPWB010000264.1:0-4939 GCA_964414315.1 uncultured Planctomycetaceae bacterium
CAACTCATGGCGCAATCGGCTGGTCGGCGATCGAGATCTGCCGGAGGAAGAACGCTTCACCCGAACCAACATCGCGGTTACCAAGGACTGGAAACTGGAGCCCTCCGGTCTGCTGGGACCGGTGACTCTTCAGACGAGAGAAACGCCATGAACCACGTCGAACGCTTTCGCGCCGTGATGGATTTTCAGCCGGTGGACCGGTTGCCGCGCTGGGAGTGGGCCATGTGGTGGGACAAGACGATTGACCATTGGCGCGGGCAAGGGTTGCCGCCCGAATATGTGAGCGTTTTCGACATCGCAGAGTATTTCGGCCTCGATCCCTATCAGCAATTCTGGTTCTCCACGACCGACGACACGATCGACGCCGTTCAGCACCACGTCGAAGGCGTTGTTTCGCACATGGACGATTACCTGCGGCTGCGGGACCGGTTCTTTCCCGATCACACTCGGGCGATTGCATCGATGGCGCCCTGGGCCGAGCGGCAGGCGGCAGGCGAGGCCGTGGTGTGGATTACACTGGAGGGCTACTTCTGGTTCCCGCGCACGCTGATGGGGTTCACAAAGATCAGCCTGGCGCTCTACGATCAGCCCGAGTTGATCCACCGCATCAACCAGGACCTGACCGATTTCAATTTGCAAATCCTTGAGCAGGTAGCGCCGGTCTGTCGGCCGACGTTTGCCACCATTGCGGAGGATATGTCGTACAATAAGGGGCCGATGATTTCCGAGGCCCACTTCGACGAGTTCGTCGCCCCGTACTATCGGCAGCTTGTCCCGAGGCTTCACGAGCTGGGCGCGATCGTGCTGGTCGATACCGACGGCGACGTCACTCGGATGGTGCCTTGGCTCCTGCGCGAAGGGATACGCGGAGTCCTCCCCTTGGAGCGCCAGGCCGGTGTGGACGGCATGGCGCTGCGGCGCCGCTATCCGGAGGTATGCATGGTCGGCCATTTCAATAAGATGGTAATGGATCAGGGCGAGGAAGCGATGCGCGCCGAGTTCGAGCGGCTGATGCCGCTGATGACCTCGGGTGGGTTCATTCCCAGCGTCGACCACCAGACTCCACCCCACGTGACGATTGAGCAGTATCGCGTTTACCGCCGGCTCCTGGAAGAGTACACCGCCGCGGCCGGACAATCCGCCGGAAACCTGGGATAGCCGGTCCGACGGGAACGGTTATCGGCACGGCGAGCATCCAAAAGCAACACACAAGGAGCACTCCCTTATGTGCCGTCGTTTCCCGCTTGCGCTTCTTACACTGACACTGGTTGGTTTCCTGGGCCGCTCCGACAGTGCCGTATGCCAGGATCACGGCTCGGGCGCGCCGCCCGTCGGCCGGCCGTGGAGCGAGTCAACGGTCCTCAGTCAGGGCGAGGGAGCCAAGCCGAGCTACCGCATGGAGCAAGGCCGCGTGGTGTGGAGCTACGACTCCGGAACCCCCAACGCACAGCAGCAGGTACTCCTGCGCGCCGACACGCTTCCCGGGATCGGCGAGGCCGTCGAGGTGCGGCTGCGTCCCGAAGAATATACACGGGGGCAAGAGGACTTCGCCGGGCTGGCCTTCAGCACGGGGAGCGCCGCGGTGAAGGACCGCCGGGGCCTCTTGTTGTTCTTTGTGGAGGCGGGCGCGAAGCAGGTGCGCTTCTGGCACTTCGGAACAGGCACCGAGGAGCCCAGCGTCCGGCACGCGGCCGCGGTCGACCCTGTCGAGGCATCCACGCTGATCCTACGGTTGGTGCGAGTGGGCGAGCAGCAAGTGCGAGCCTCGTGGTCGACCGATGGCGAGCGGTTCTCCTGGCTGCCCGCCGTGCAATACGGCTCCGTGGCGGCGGTTGGGCTCTACGCCGGCAACGCGCGCAACCCGGCGGGTAATCGGCTGTCGTTCGAAGGTTTCCAAGTGGCGGCGGTGACCTCGCCCGACGACCCGGAAGACTATGCCCGGACCACTCCCGCCTGGACCCATCCCGAAGCCTTCCTCGCGGCGCAAACGGGCAGCGGGCCGCTCGACTGGCCGGTCGAGCAACCCGAGGCGCGCCCGGGAAGCTACTGGTGGTGGCCGGGCAGCGCCGTGACGAAGGAGGACCTGACCTGGAACCTGGAAACTTACCGGAAGGCCGGTTGGGGGAACATGGGGGTCATTGGAATCTATGGCGTACGCGGCGAGGAAGACCGGTTCATCGACATCTTCTCGCCAAAATGGTTCGAGATGTTCAACTACGCCGTGGACGAAGCCGAGCGGCTGGGCATGAACATCGATCTGACCCCCGGTTCCGGCTGGCGGATGGGCGGGCCGCATGTGACCCCCGAGCACGCCGAACAGAACGTTGCCGTTGAAAACGGCCGTATTGTCGCCCGGCCGAACCTCGCCAAAGTGAAGCGGGCCGGCCCCGGTGGCCAAGGGCTGGCGGTGAATCCCTACTCGCAAGCCGCCGTGGAGTTCCACCTCGATTGGTTCGACCGGAACATGGCCGAAGGCAACGGTCGCCCGCCACGAGCGTTTTACTACGACTCTTTCGAGAACCCGGGCAACTGGTGCCCCGAGTTTCTCGAAACGTTCCGCCGCCTGCGCGGGTATCGGCTGGAGGAGCATGCCGAGGCGCTGGCCGGCCGCGCCGAACCCGACACCGTACGGCGGGTCGTGTGCGACTATCGCGAGACGCTTTCCGACTTGCTTATCGGACGTGTCGAGCACATCGTTCGCTGGGGCAACGAGAAGGGCAGCAGCCTGCGGATGCAGGCCCACGGCGCGCCGGCCAACTTGCTCGACATGTACGCCGCCGCCGGCATTCCCGAAACCGAGGTGTTCGGCGCCACGAAGTTCGACATTCCCGGCTTCCGTCGCGAGCCGCAGTGGATCCGCTCGGACCGCCAGAGCGACTTGCTCAACCGGTTCGCCTCGTCGGCCGCGCACGTGGCGGGCCGGAAGCTGGTCGTCTCCGAAAGCTTCACCTGGCTGCGGAACCACTTTCACACGGCCCTTTCGCACATCAAGGCCGAGTCGGACAATTTGCTGCTCAACGGCATCAACGGCATTTACTACCACGGAACGTGCTTTGCCCCAAAGGAAACGACCTGGCCCGGGTGGCTGTTTTACGCGTCGACGGAGGCGAATGCGCGGAACTCGATCTTCCGCGACATTCCGGCGCTGAACGCGTACATCACGCGGTGTCAGAGCGTGCTTCAGGAAGCGCGGCCGCACCACGACCTGCTGCTCTACTGGCCGGTGTACGACCTGTGGATGAGCGGCGGCAACCGGGAGCAGCGGTTCTCGGTGCATCACCCGGCCTGGATCGAAAGCACCCCCTGCGGCGAGGCGGGGCAATGGATGATCGATCGCGGCTACACGTTCGATTTCGTCTCCGACCGCCAGTTGAACCGCACCCGATGCGAGGGCTCCACCACGCTCCGGACCGGGGGAGGGGCTCAGTACCGCGCCATTCTCGTGCCCGCCGCCCGGCACATGAACGTTGAAACGGCCCGGCGGCTGCTCGATCTGGCCGAGGCCGGCGCCGCGGTACTGGTCTGGAGGAGCTTGCCGCAAGATGTTCCCGGTTGGTACGATGCGGCCGGCCGGAGGGAGCAACTCGCGGAGCTGCTGGACCGCGTTTCCTTCGATGCCGACGGCGTGGCCGCACGCGGCGAGGGAAGAATCGTCGTGAGCGACGAACTGGACGCGCTGCTCGCCGCCGCGGGAATTGTCCCGGAACCGATGGTCGACGAGGGATTGAAGTTCATCCGCCGCAAGGCATCCTCGCACGTGACCTATTTCATCGCCAACCATTCGGCCAAGCCGGTCGACGCGTGGGTTCCGCTGGCCGTGCCCTGCCGGGCCGCCGTGCTCATGGACCCCATGACGGCCGGCACGGGCCTTGCGCCGCTTCGCAGCGCGAACGGCCGGGCCGAGGTGTACCTGCAAATGCTGCCGGGCGAAACACGCGTGCTGCGGGCTTTTCCCGAAAAGAAGGTCGACGGCCCGGATTGGAAATGCACGCAGCCGTCGGCTGAGCCGATGGCCGTCGAAGGCACGTGGCGAGTCCGGTTCCTCGAAGGGGGCCCCGTCTTGCCCGAGGATTTCACTTCCGATACGCTTCAGTGCTGGACGGCCCTGGGCGGCGAGGAGGCGGGTCGCTTCGCCGGCGCGGCCCGGTACACTATCACGGTGAAGCTGCCCGAAATCGACGCCGACGGCTGGCTGCTCGATCTGGGCGACGTGCGCGAAAGTGCCCGCGTGTGGGTCAACGGCAAGCCCGCGGGGATGGTCGTCGCGCATCCGTTCCGCGTCGACCTGGCCGGCCTGTTGAAAGTCGGTGATAATGAACTCGCCATTGAGGTGACCAACCTCGCGGCCAACCGGATTCGCGACCTCGACCGCCGCGGTGTTCACTGGAAGAAGTTCCACGACATTAACTTCGTCAACCACATGTACAAGCCGTTCGACGCCTCCGGCTGGGACGCGAAGCCTTCGGGACTGCTCGGACCGGTGATGCTGATGCCCTACCGGTGCGTTATGGCCGGCGATGTTGGGGAGAGCGACCGATGACTTGCAGCCGAACAGACACGGGAAGCGGTGGCCGTTGCTGCGGCTCGACTTTGCGGGCTGCATCAAGAATGCGGGGCTTGTCGGCCGATATCTTTGTGGTAGAATAAGCGTTTCACACACTTTGAGTGCCGGCCTCTCGGGCGGTTGGCACTGCGCCGCCGGAAGGAGAGATGACCATCAACCGGGGGCCGAAACACGTCACCGCTAAAGGCCATCGCAAAACAAGGCATAAGGCGCCGTAGCCAAGTGGCTAAGGCAGCGGATTGCAAATCCGCCATCGTCGGTTCGAATCCGACCGGCGCCTCTTCGCAAAACCCTTTCACTGCAAGGGGTTGCGTCTTTTTTCTTCGGCTTTTCTTCCTCGGGTGGCTCCCACAGCTTCGCCTCTCTTGGGGGGCT
>CAYPWB010000264.1:4949-8942 GCA_964414315.1 uncultured Planctomycetaceae bacterium
CCGACCGGCGCCTCTCTATCTTAACATCTCGCCGCGTGTCGCCGCATGCTGCCGAATCTTCGCTAAGTGCCGATAGAGCAAGCAGTTGCGGCTTGACGGCCCCCTCCTCTTCCCCCTCCCGGTAGGCGTCCCCTGGTTCGCCGTGTCTCGCCTCGTTTTCGCACGTCTCGCCGCTCCGGCTATGGCGATTTACTGGCGAAATCGAATCCGCTCCGCCGTCTTGGTTCGTTGTCTCAGCGTGCTCCGTCGCTCCCTGGGACGACTTGCTGGTGAGGCTCGGCAGGCTTTCGAGCGCCTTCTGGAGGTCCTGCCGCCGGGTATGGGCGTATCGGCCGATCGTCAGCACGGGGGTCGAGTGCCTGGCAAGCTCCTGCGCGGTCTTGACCGACGCCCCCCCCGCAACGAGCCCGCTGATGTACGTGTGCCGGGTGGCATGGAAGTCTGCAACCTCGCCGGCCGCGTTCTCGTAACAGAGGAAGACCGTCTTCTCGCGGGCCTCTCGGACTTCTTCGGTCGGCGCTTCCTTCAGCCAAGCTTCCCGCGCGGCCGCTAGGTCTGACCGCAGCATCCGGGCCGTGCCGCCGGGCAGGCGGCCAAACAGGCGTTCCCCGCTCTCCTTCTCGGCCAGCCACGGCCGAAGGAGGTCCGCGAGGTCGAGACGCATGGGTTGCCGATCTTCACGTCGCCGCTTCGAGCAGCCGGCTGCTACCGTCACCGTGGGCGGGTTTGCGTCCAGGTCGAACGATTCCGGTCGCAGATTCCGAAGTTCCTTCGCGCGGAAGCCCGTGCCCAGGGCCAGCCGGTACACCATCGCACGGTCCGGGCCGGGCAGGTTGTGCATCGGCAGTGTGTGGCCCTCGACGAACCGAAGAAGGTACTCGATTTCCTCGTCGTCCAGGGCACGCCGAACATGGCGCCGATCGGTGTCCGCGTTGAACTGAGAAAGCCCCTCCAATGCGTCTTCTGCCGTCCGCCGGTCCTTCCGAAGCCATCGGGTGAATGACTTCACCGATCTGAGGTAGCTGTTACAGGTCCGAAGAGATGCCCCGTCCTGACGCCGCGCATGGATGGCCTGCATGACCACGGCCGGCGTCAGGTCAGTAATCCGGGCGGCACGGCAGGCGGCCCCCAACGTTTCGATATGATTGCAGGTCATCCGAACGTGTTTTTCCGTACACTCTCGGGCTTGCAAATCCGCGCGAAAATCCTGAAGGTGTTCCTTGAGTGGGCGGGCCGCTTCGCGGGCAATTCGCTCCTGATCCGGGATGACGATGCCCCGGCGCCTCAATGCCACATCGTTCTCGATCTTGTTGGCGATCTGCTCGGCCACGCCCCGATCGGGCGTCTCCGCGTTGACCGTCTGCGGTTTGCCGTTCTCGTCGACGTAGGTAATGGTGTAGGTCTTGGCCGGCACCACGATACGGTCGCCCTCCTCATTGAGCGGTTCGCGTCGGATTCGACCTTTTCCGTCCGTCCACTTGGCAAACCGGTCGCCACGCCGGTTCGTTGTGATCGTCGCTCCTTCGGGGATCGGGTAACTCCGTGTCCTTCGGAAGACACTCGCCATTATCGCACCTGCCTTTCTGACCTGTAATCGTTGTCACATCACCGTCTTGTCTTGCTCTGCGGACGGGGCTTCCGCGGCACGGAAGCCGCCGGCATCGGGCCTACTTCCACTCGGATGCCAAGCGCCACCATCAGTTTGTCGGCGCAGTCCAACCGCAAGCTTTGCTCGCCTGCGACGAACCGCATGATGCTCTGCCGCTTCACCCCCGACCGCCGCTCCAGTTCAATGAACGCAAGTCCACTCTCGGAAATAGCCTGTAAGAGGGCTTCCGTCGCTGTCAGGCTCTTCTTTCGTTTCGCCATGTAATCTCTCGCATGTAACAAGTATTACAGATTGCTCTCTCAGTGTCAAGCGGGTCTTTCGGACTGCCCGGGGCGCCCTCTCCGGTATCGGCGCTCCCGTTCGTCGGCGTCCACAAGCTTCTGCATTTCGCGCCGCATTGCCCATGGCATCCTGTCGAGATGCTCCAGGGCCCATTTCAGGTATGGCATGGGACATTGGTGTACGTGACGACCGCGGTAGCGGCCCCAGGGCATGATCATGGCACTGCCTTTCGGTATAGGGGAATTCTCACTGACGGGTCATGCCTCGGGCGCCGACTCTCGCGGTTCATGTCGACTGCACCAATCGAAGTTGGCGTCGACAATCGGCCATATTGCTCGGCTACCCACCTGACCACTCTCCGGCGGGTTGATGCGGCAAAGTTTGGCTCGCCGGTCAAAGTGACGGCAGACGCTACAAGTACTGATGGGTTTGCTGTTGCTCATTGCGAAGCCCTTCTTCTGGGGGTTGTTGTTACTGAAAGTCATCTCTTGGTTACGCACCGCGGGTCTGGCGGTTCTAGCGAGTCTGTTTCGCCTTCCTGGTCCCCGCCTTTTTCGCCTCTTCCTCTTCTGTCCTCGCATTGAGGGGGCAATCATGGTCGCCAGAAGCGCCAGACTCGCTGTAAGCCACGAACCAGACCACACCCAATCGGGTATTCCGGCCGTCCAGACAACGGCCGCCGACGAAGCGCCGCCGCAGATTGCGCAGTCGCATCCCGACGCTCTTGGTGGACGGGGGCTTGCCCGGAGGCGTGTGGACAAGTTCTTCAATGGCCGCCCGGAGTCCTTCGTGGAGGTCGGGTGCGCTTTCCAGCCGCCGTAGGATTTCACTCACAGTCAGCCCGTGACCAGACGGGTCGAGTTCCTCCAGTCCATCGAGCAGTTGCCGCAAGGCGATTGCCTCGCGGTCAGCATGGGTGACAAGCTCGCGGCGCGTCGCCGCCGGGTCTGGACACCCCGCCCAGACCACAGCCGACCGAACACGATCGCTCCACGCTTCGAAGGAGCCCCATGATCGAAGGCCCATCGATGGCCGGCCAGCAAGATGATAACCTCGCAAGATGGTGAGGGCAGCCACAGCCAGCTTTGCTTGGTTCACCTTGACCCACCGCAACAGGTGCGGATGCCGGAAGCCTTCGCGTTCCTCGGGGCTCTCCTCGCTCGTTTCCAGGCGACACCACAAGACACGCCGCGAAGTGTCGGCCCCAAAACTGACGTTGTTGCCGGTCGCGAACCACGTCAGTTGCAGCGGCATGTCCACAAGCATTTTCGTCGATCCCAGCAGTCGGTCCGTCCAACTCGTCGCAGTCAGTGCTGCGTCAAGGGCGACATTGCCAAATTGACCTGCAACGTTGTCAAAAAGGACCATCCGTTCGCCGGCCAGCGCCAGGGCCGTAATCGCTTTGCGAGTTTCTTCCGCATCGCGAGGCGAAGGCATTCGGGGCAATGCCCGACCGGTGGCGATGATGCCAGTGATGTCGGCCAGCATACTCTTGCCAACGCCCCTCGTGTTTGCGTCGAAGAAGACCAGCGGAGCGGGCCCGTGGAAGGCGAACCGCGCAAATGGTGTCACTGTTGCCGCAAGCCATGCCGCCCGATGCTCGGCAGACTGAAATGGGAAATCGCAGACAATCTCCATCAGAGCGGCCACAGCTTCTGCGACCTGCTTTGAGGTTGGCGATGGGGGAATGGGGGGGAAGACCACGGAAGGTTCGAAGTAGACTCCGGTTTCGATGTCGTAGCCGGGGGTCTGAAGCACACTTCCATCGGCGCATAGAACTGGGGTCTCGACGACGGCCTCCAACCGTGGAACCCCGGGCCATTCACCGCGTGATTCGACGGCCTTGACCGCCCAGTCCGGAACGTGGCACGGCTTGGCCTCATCGTCGCTGCTACGAACCCACACGGCACTCGCTGCCATGTTCTCGCGAAGGGCCGGCCGCGGCATGATGCCGATCCGTGGAGAACCTTTCGGCCTCGCAACTCCCGGGGGCGGGTCGCCGTCGCGTGTGATTTGGACAAGTGCTCCACCTCGCTGGAAGACGCCCGGTCGTCGTCTCAAGGCGTCAATTGCTTCATCACTCACACGATCCTCGTCGGTGT
>CAYPWB010000265.1:0-3799 GCA_964414315.1 uncultured Planctomycetaceae bacterium
CACGTACGGGTCTGTGGGAGCCCCGGGCGAGCAATCGCCCGGGGCCACCCGGCCCAAAAGTCCACGTGCCAAAAAAATGGAGGGCAAAAGGCTCAGGGGCTCCATCGGCCGTTGTGGCCGGGCGAAGCTTGTGGGTCCCGTGCAGGCTATCGTCTGTCAACCCATCTGTCTATGGCGAAACGCCCAATGCGACTGCCAGGCAATCGCCGACTTTTTCAAGCACAGGCCCCGGAAGGGCGCCCAGCCTGCGAAGAACCTTGCTCTTGTCCACCGTAAGAATGTTCACGCAGTTCACGACCGAATCCTGCCGCAGTCCAGACTGCCGGCCCTCAGCGCTCGAAAGCTCGACGAGCAGTTGCGTTCGCTCCAACACCCTTCGCGTCACACTTGTGATTTGGACGACGATCGTGTTCGTCAGTCGCTGGTTGTCGCGATCGTTTTGAACCACCAACGCCGGCCGCACCTTTGCCCCGCCGCCGGACGAATAGGGGTAATCCAGCAAGACAACGTCGCCACGTTGAACGTTCATGCGTTGGCACGTGGATCGAGTTCGTTGTACACATCCATGGCCGGATCGTCCCAACCGTCCCGTCCGAACAACTCCATGACGTGCGGCATCAAGTCTGCCGCAAAACGATCCTCGTCCGACCCCACAAGCCGACGGACCCGGTCGTATACGTCTTCGCGCAGCAAGACGTACCGCGTGTGGGTGACGGGATCAAGCACCCGAGGCGGCGTTTCTTCCCCGTGGACCAAGGATTTCTGCTGCTCCCGTGTCAATTCGATCATAGGATACCTCCATTTCCAATATTGTCCCATCCGTCGGTTGCAATTCAATACCGCAGTCGGCAGCCCAGTGCCCTGCGCCCTTTGTTCCCTGGCAGCGGGGGCATCGCCGCATGAGGGCTGAATGACGACCCGTCGAAGGGGCTGCTTCAGCGGCTCGGACGGGCGGGCGAGGCCTCATATTTGGTCGCGCCCGTCGTCGATGTCCTGGTAATCGCCATGCCAAGTGTCAAACAGCTCGCCCGCGTGCCAGCCCTCAACGTCGGGGCGCGCGTCGAGCCAGTCAGTCACTTTGGTGAACTTGGCCTCTGGATTGTCCGACATTCTGCCAAGTTCGACAATCACGTCGACCTTGTCGTCGGATAAGGAGCCGCCGCAGCAACAACCGTTGGCTTCAATTGCTTCGAGGATGAAGGCATCCTGGAAGGCGTCGGCAGCTTCCTTGGTATTGCGGGTGGCGACGAGTTGTCGTCCCCACTCCGTGAACTCACCACGACGCTTCTTTTTGCGTAGTCTCTTCTTCATCTTCTGGAGCGAAGGTTAACGATCACCGGGCGGCGATGATGGATTGTCAAATCTGAAAATCCATCCGACTTCGCCGCTCCCATACATTGGCTTGTTCGGCGAGCGGCGCCATACTTACCAGAGTCTCCACCACGGCCTGGTTGTGTTTTGGAATATCGCACACTGTCGCACTCGTGCCTCCGATGGCATTACAGATGACTGGAATGGAAGGATATCGATGAATTGACGCTCTGGCAGAACCAACTTCATTTTGCCGAGCAAATTGTCCATGATACTTGGAATCTGGGAGGCGTGATCTACACCAATGACAAGGACCTGGCGTGCTTCCTGATCCCCTTCAATGAAGCACTGAGGCAGATACGCCTCCCGAATCCCTGCGACCTGAGCCACGACTTGTCCAATGGCATCAGCGATTACGTCTGGCATCGGATTGGCCGGTGCGCCAAAGAACATCGTGGTTCCGGCCTTCACGCTTCGCTCAGTCATGGGTTCCTTTGCCGAACTCGGCTTTGCCCCCGCCGGCCTGTGCCCGTCCTAATCCGTCACGCCCGTCGGTTCAGCCGGCTAAAAACCACCACGCCAACGCCAATTCTCACCCGCAACCCGTGGCCGGTCAAGACGTGGCCATCCACTACCGACCCCGACGATATCGCCGTTCGCGTGCCGCGGTCGCACCTTGACCACGACCCCGGGTTGGCCCAATACTGTAGAGAGTAACCGTTCACAGTTCGGCGGCGCGGGCTGTCTTTTCGGCTGTATGCTAGGGGGAAAGTCCCTTTTTCGCGGCTTCATCAGCAGGGCGATTGGGCAAATCGCCCTTTGTGCCGCGAAAATCGGGACAGTCCCCTGTGAACGGTTACGTAGGAAACGGCAGGCACGGCAACGAGTTCCCCGAGGATTGGGTCATCATGCGAATCGCGATCACGGTAATCATCGCTCTGCTGCTGGGCATTGGGACCGGCATCGGCACGGCCAAACTGCGGCTTCAGAGTTCAGCTTGGGACGGCGACCCGGCCGCACGAGGGGGGCTTCGCCATGGAGGAGGCCCGGAGGGGAGCGAAGGCGGCAAGGCCCGGTTCAGCGAACTGGAGTTCGACTTCGGCGCGATGGACATCAGCGCCGAGGGAAGTCACGATTTCATCATCACCAACGTAGGCGAGGGCCCTCTGCAAGTCGAGGCCGGCGAAACGTCGTGCGGATGCACCCTCAGCGAAATTGAGCGTACCGAACTGGCCCCCGGCGAGTCGACCGAAGTGACCGTCACCTGGCGGGCCGACGGCAAGGTCGGACCGTACCGGCACACGGCGACCGTGCATACGAGCGATCCGGAGCAATCGCGGGTAACGCTCACTGTTTCGGGCCGCATTACCCAGGTCGTTCGGGTGGTCCCCCAAGAATTGGCGTTCGGCCAGTTGGCCATGGGCGAGCCGGCCGACGGCGAAGTGGAACTCTTCTGTCACCTCGACGAGCCCCTGGAGGTGGTAGACTGGGAGTTCTCGGAGCCTGAGGAAGCCCAATTCTTCGAGGTAACCGTCGGGCCGCTCCCCGAGGAGGCGATCGAGTCCGAACCGGATGCCAAGAGCGGCGTCGGCGTGCGGGTGGCGCTGAAACCGGGCTTGCCTCAGGGGGCCTTTCGGCAGACAATCCGCCTGAGGACCAACCTGGACGAAGTGCCCGAGGTGGCCGTCCCGGTCCGGGGCAACCTGACCGGCGATATTTCCATCGTCGCGATCGGCTCGGGCTGGGAAGCCGACCACAACATGCTGACGCTCGGCACCGTTCAGGCCGCGTCGGGCGTGCGCCGACAGTTCCTGCTGGTTGTGCGGGGCCCCCACCGCAGCACGGCGGTGTTCGAGCCGGTTCGGGTGTTTCCCGACTGGCTGGAAGTGGAAGTGGGCAAGACCTCGGAAATCGGCGGCGGCACGGTAACCCAAACTCCGTTGTGGATCGCGATTCCCGAGGACGCACCGCCCGCCGTTCACCTCGGCTCCGAGCAGGGAGAAATGGGCGAGGTGCGGCTGAAGACGAACCATCCGAAAACGCCCGAATTGCGAATCCGGCTACGATTCGCCGTGGAAGGCCAATGAATTGGCAGTTGAAAGAATCGTGAACTCCAACAGCGGTAGTTAGCCCACTCCCCTGCATGCAAACCCATGTGAACTCACGGATGACAAATCAAACCTGCCCGAATCGCGTGTCTTTCCTACTTGTTCTTCTTGTGGCGATTGTCCTGCCGGCCTTGATTGGTTGCCCGCCCGCCGCCCCGCCGGTCCCGCGGTCGGAGGCCGAAGTTCCCGCCGGCGAAGAGCCCGATGTTCCCCCCCCGGTCGCCGAGCCGGCGGCACTCCCGGAGCCACCGGCGGAAGAGATTGTGCCGCTGGAGGAGCCGATCCCGGAAGAGCCGCAGCCGGAACCGGCCGACGAGCCGCTGCCGGAGCCGGTCGAGGAGCCGGCGCCAGTCGCCGATCCTGCGGCTTCGCAGCCCGAC
>CAYPWB010000265.1:3899-8940 GCA_964414315.1 uncultured Planctomycetaceae bacterium
GGAGCCGGTCGAGGAGCCGGCGCCAGTCGCCGATCCTGCGGCTTCGCAGCCCGACGCCGGGGAACCCTTGCTCAGCGGGAATCCGCTGCGCGGCGAAGGGCATACGCCGAGCGACGAGCAACCATCCGGCCACGGGGCCCGAAATCCGGCCGATAGTGAGGAGAATCCGCCCCCTCGAAGGGGCAAGAAGGGCGGCGACTTCGACCCCATTGCCGTGAACGGCCCCATCTTCGTCAACTGGGCGAAGCCGAAGCTGGCCTTGCTGATTACCGGTCGCCAGGACGGCTACATGGAGCCGTGCGGTTGCGCCGGGCTCGACCGCATGAAGGGCGGCATGAGCCGGCGGCACTCGCTGTTCCGCGACCTGCGCGAGAAGCGCGGCTGGCCCATCGTGGGCCTCGACGTGGGCGGCATCGCGCGGAGCTACGGAAAGCAGGCCGAATTGAAGTTCCACATCATGGTCGACAGCATGCGCACCATGCAATACGACGCCGTGACCCTCGGCGCCGGCGACCTCCGCCTGCCCACCGCCGAGGTCGTCGCCGTGGCGGCCAGCACGGGCGATCAGCCGAGTATGTTCCTCTCGGCCAACGTCGGGCTGTTCGGGTTCGACGCGGGCCTGACGGCCACGCACCGGATCGTCGAGCGGTCCGGGGTGAAAATCGGGGTTACCGGCGTGCTGGGCTCGGAGGCGCAGAAGGCCATCAACAACCCGGAAATTGAACTCGCCGCGGCCGAGGCGGCCATCGAGAAGGTCCTGCCGCACCTGCAGCCGGCCGACTACCACGTGCTGCTCGCCCACGCCACCGTGGCCGAGAGCGAAGCCCTCGCCCGAAAGTTCCCCCTCTTCGATATCGTCGTAACCGCCGGCGGCGCGGCCGAGCCGCCCGCCCAGCCGCGAAAAGTCGAAGGGACCGACACGCTGCTGATCGAGGTGGGCGAAAAAGGCATGGACGCGGTCGTGCTGGGCCTCTACAACGGCGCGAAGCCTCGGTGGAAGTATCAGCGCGTGCCGCTCGACTCGCGCTTCCCCCAGTCGTCCGAAATGCACATGCTGCTCACGGCGTACCAGCACCAGGTGAAAGAGTTGGGCTACGCGGGCCTGGGCATCCGTCCCGCGCCGCATCCGCTGAAGGAAACGCACGGTGAGTTCGCCGGCTCGAAGAGCTGTGAAAGCTGCCACGAGCCGTCGTACCGCATTTGGCGAAAAACGTCGCACGCCAAGGCGTTTGAAACGCTTGTGGAACTCGACCCGCCGCGCCAGTTCGACCCCGAGTGCATTAGCTGCCACGTCGTCGGCTGGCACCCGACCCAGTACTTCCCGTACGAGGGCGGATACCTGAACCTGGAGGACACGCCGCACCTGATCGACGTGGGCTGCGAATCGTGCCACGGGCCGGGCGGCAACCACAACCGGGCCGAGCTGCGCGGCACCGACGAGGAGAAGGAGCGCTACCGCAAGCTGATGGTCGTCACCAAGGAAGAGTCGCGCGACGGCCAGTGCGCCACCTGCCACGATCTGGACAACAGCCCCGACTTCGACTTCGAAACCTACTGGCCCGACGTCGAGCACTACGAGTATTGAGGATGTAGGAATCAGCCCTTGCACGCCACAAGGGGCGGCATGGAGCCGTTGAAACTTACGTGCAGAAGCGGGTTCGGCCGCAGGCCTTTGGCTCAGCGCAGCATCGGGCGGTTCCACGAATTCACTCGGCTGAGGTGTTGGGGAAGTCGGGCTTTGAGGCCCGGGCGAAGCATGACCGCGCCGTCCCAGACACAGGTTCCGGTCCTCTTGCGGCCACGGTGTCCGCCGCCCGACACGGGGCCCGGCTCATCTGCTGGAGGATTGCTCGACCGAAACAGCACAGCCGACGTGGAAAGACTCCCGACAGCTTTTGAACGCATTAAGAACGTCCAGGTGGTGGCAGGACGGAGAAGTGACGGGCGAAGCGCCGTGCCCCTCGTATCTTCATTCTGCCAGGTCTATGCAATCAGTGTCATTGGTTCCAGATGGCGAAAGCAGGCCACTCAAAAAAGCTGGCCCTGCTGTGCGCTGATTCGTGGTGGCCAAAACGTGCCGACAACAATCCAATTATTGAACGGAAACACCGTTCCCATGAAGAAGCGAGTGTCTTTGTCTTCCCTGCAGATTTCGCCCAGAAACGTTTTCTTGACACTTTCGGCGGCCGCTTGTTCGCTTCCGAGGCGCACTTCTTCTTTGAGGAAAAGAGCGCCCAGTTCCCAATCGGTAATCAGTGCTCGGCGAGGCTTGTCGTCATCCTCGCATTCGAAGACATATCGAAACTCGAAAGGAATCTTTTTCAGCGGGCGAGGTGGATCACCAAACAGCCGCATTTGCTTGAAGATACGTTGGTACTTTGGCGCCCAATCCCGGTCTGTCGGAGTGATTTCCAAATCGAGGACTCGCTTGGGGCGGACCACTCCGAGCGAGACGTGCTCCTCCTCGTGAAGCCGCGTCAACTCGTCTACCGTACGATGGGGAAGTCGATCGATGATTTCCCGACGTGCCCGCCACTTGTTGGCAGTAGGCAGGCGTTCGCCTACTAACCGGATTGATTCAAGACGCGGTTCGCGACTTTCTTTACGGCCATCCGTCTTGTAACCACGAGGCAGCACGTCCACATCGATCCACTGATACTTCCTGAATTGCTGCTGCCGGGGCCGGTATCGGTAGTCGATCGGGTACAGCCGGACCCACTCTCCTGCCTCCGTCACTCCCGCTGTGCATACGACCTCATCGTGGCTTTGTTTCGGGTGCGGATACGTCATTACCGTGATTAACACCCGCAGCCGTTCGAGGTCGTCGATCATGCCTTGCTACACCCTAAGGTTCGGACTGGAAGACCGGTCTCTTGTGAAACCGTTTCCGCCAACCGGCTTCGATGACAGAACCGCGGATCAGCTTCCATGCAGATCAGCACACTCGCCTTCTCTGCCATCAGTTTCGCGACGCGGTTGATTGCGAGCGTCTCGTTCGCAAGCGTCTTCGTCGCGTACCGGTCGAAGAGGGCGTCGTAATCTTCGGGTGAAGAGAGGTTTTTCCGTAATGCCGATTGGATTCCGAGTTCAGGCACATGAACGTATTGAACCCCTACTCGATTCCCAAGTCGCGTCAACGTGGACTTGTGGAAACCGTATCTTCGAGCAACCGGATTATTTCGGACATCAATAATCCGTTGGATTCCATTCTGAATAAGACGATCCAGAAAGGAGTCCACAGATAGTCGCTCGTAACCGGCGGTATAGATGGCTGGCGAGGCGACTGGTCGCTTGGCCATCTTCTTCTCGCTGTTGACAGTGAACCGTGGATACGTCGAAGAGACGTAATCGACCAGACGGTTCACAGGCGTCTTTGCGAACCGTTCCACGACACGCTGCCCGTCGCGCTGCACTGTCTTGGGTAGCGTCTGGACCAACTCATCGGCCAGCGCGGTCGTCGCCCAAGAATCGCCGCCCTCGACGTAACCATTGCGAATCAGGGCATCCATTTCCCGGTACAGGCAAAAGGAGAACGGACCGTACTTGTACGGAAGGAAGTCGTAGAAGGCACTGCCGCCCTGGGACGGCATCTCCTGGCGCAGGATGAACGCCCACTTTGTCAGTTCCATCTTGGAAACTGGACGAAAGGCGCACTCCAAGAGCAGCAAAAGCGTCTTCTGGCGATTCAACACTCGAGATCCCTCCCGACAATACTACCTAACCGCATTTTACCAACTCTATTCCATTTTACACACCTCCTCGGCTGCTGAACCGTCCGCGTGCAGGCGCCGGGCTTCGGGATTCTACGCAAAATCGGGTATCCAGGTCCATATCGATAACCAATTCGAATGGTGGTCCTTTCCGCGGCCAACCTTTTTTTGGGGGGGCAGAAAGGGGTGTTCTACTTTCTGCGGCCGAAACAACAATTTTGTGGCAAAAGCGCCGATGAATCCCGGGAAAGTACGTATCGCGCTGAGAGTCTCTCCGCAAACTCCCCTCGCCCTAAACCTCTCCCGGAGGGAGAGGGGACGTGGATCCGAACCTTTTCGGACAGACTCTCCGATGGTTGCGGAGCCGGGCCGCTCGATGGTCGTCTTGCACCGCTCCGGCCGACACGCTCTTCGCCATCCCGCCGGCAGGGGGTATGTTCTTGCCGCCCGCATTTGCTCGACCCGCCCCGGACCGCGTGATACAATGGCAACCTCATTGCAGGGTATTTCCAGACTTACGTGACACGAGGAGCAAACTACATGCATCGGACTCGACTTCATTGGACGCGCAACGTGATGGGCTTGGCGGTACTGGGAGTGGGAATGCTGACCGCGGAGTCGGCTTTTGGGCAGCGATGGATTAGCGGCATTCCGTGGAAGGAGCCGACGATGGTCAAGCCGGGCGAGCCGGGCGGGCCGCCGTCGGACGCCATCGTGCTGTTCGACGGCAAGAACCTCGACGCCTGGGAAGGGGGCGACCAGTGGGAACTGCGCGACGGGTACGCCCTCGCCCGAAATCGCACCATCGAAACGAAGCAAAACTTCGGCGACGTGCAACTCCATCTCGAGTTCGCCAGCCCGGGCGAAGTCAAGGGTTCGGGCCAAGGCCGCGGCAACAGCGGCGTGTTTCTTGCAGGCCGTTACGAGGTGCAGATCCTCGACTCCTGGGAGAACGAAACCTACTACGAAGGGCAGGCCGCCTCGGTGTACAACCAAGCGCCGCCGTTGGTGAACGCCAGCCGCCCGCCGGGCGAGTGGCAGGCGCTCGACATCGTCTTCACCGCCCCTCGCTTCCACGACGACGGCTCGCTGAAGTCGCCCGCCTACATGACCGTGCTCCACAACGGCGTGCTGGTGCAGAACCACTGGGAGGTGCAGGGTGTGACGCACTTCAACCGCCCGCCCAACTATCAGGCCCACGGCGACGGGCCCATCCGGCTCCAGCACCATGGCGATCCGGTGCAGTTCCGCAACATTTGGGTGCGCGAAGTCCGGCGGACGCCGGCCGTCGAGGAGCCGCAAGAGGAAGAGACGCCGGACGAGCCGGAGGC
>CAYPWB010000266.1:0-8829 GCA_964414315.1 uncultured Planctomycetaceae bacterium
GGCCACGACGCGCTGGGCGAAGCCCTCGACGATGGCCGTCTTGCCGACGCCCGCCTCGCCGAGCAGCACGGGATTGTTCTTCGTGCGGCGGGAGAGGATTTGCATCGTCCGCTCGATCTCCTTCTCGCGCCCGATCACCGGATCGAGCTTGCCTTGCCGAGCGAGTTCGGTCAGGTCGCGGCCGAAGCTGTCCAGCGCGGGCGTCTTCGACTTGCCGCTGCGTTGGCTTTCCGAGCCTCCGCCGGCAGTCACGCCGCCGCGTTCGCCGCCTTCCGGCCCTTCGAGCCCGTGCCCGAGCAAATTCAGTACTTCCTCACGGACCTCTTCGAGCTTCAGCCCCAAGTTCATGAGCACCTGGGCCGCGACGCCCTCCTGCTCTCGGAGCAGCCCGAGCAGGATGTGTTCGGTGCCTACGTAGTTGTGATTGAGGTTACGCGCCTCCTCCATCGAGTACTCGATGACCTTCTTGGCCCGAGGCGTCTGCGGGAGCTTGCCCATGGTGACCATGTCGGGGCCGCTTTGAACGAGCTTCTCGACCTCGAGCCGAATCTTCCTCAGATCGACGTCGAGATTCTTCAACACGTTGGCGGCCACGCCGCTCCCTTCCTTGATGAGGCCGAGCAAGATGTGCTCGGTGCCGATGTATTCGTGATTGAACCGCTGGGCCTCCTGATTGGCCAGTTGCATGACCTTTCGGGCACGGTCGGTGAAGCGTTCGTACATTCTCTTACTCCGTGATGCTTTCTATGGGCCTAACAATACCGGGGCAATCGAGCGGTTCCTCAGAAGGTTCCGACCGTGCACCAAAGTATGCGAGGCACTTAGGCGGCCGGACGAAGCCCTTCGGGGCCGTCCGACTCGCCTGACTGCTTACTTTGAATTTGTTGCCGCTCGCGTTCGATTTCCAGTTGCCATTTGTCCGCTGCCTCGAAGCGGGCAAGGGTGTCGAGTTGTCGTCCGGCCTCCTCCAGCCTTCCCGTGCGACGCAACAGCGAGGCCAACAGGAGCCTTGCCTGCACGTCCCGCACATCGTACCGTACGAGTGCTCCAAGCGCTCGTTCGGTCTCGTACCAATTCCCCCTCAGGTATTCTACGACGGCTTTCGGGAAAGGGTCGTCGGACGGATCGAAACATTGGTGCGGCGAGTGTTCCGGCTTGAAGAACAGGGTGTAAATCGCACCGGCCGCCCAAACCAAGCCGACCACCAGCCATAGCGCGCTACGTAATCCGTCGGGCAACAGTTCATTCCAGACAAGCGTGCCCAGCAAGGCGGCATTCAACACGCCGCCTGCTGCAACGGCCGCCGCCAGTGCTGCCCAACTACCGCGCACCCAGAGCTGGGGGAACCCCGGCCACAACAACGTCATCCATGGTTTCCTACCAAACATCGGCCGCTCCGTCGACCCGTGGTCCCCAATTCGTCCCACCGGCGGAACCCTTCAGGCCGTCCGCCAAGGAATTGTAACTTGCAGTTGGGGTTTGATCAAGGCAACAAAAAACAGTACTTTCGGGCCGCACAGCCCCATGCCTTGTAGCAATGGGCGCAATATGCGAAATTTCGGCAGTGCATCGCGAGTTGCCCCCCGACGCCGAGCACGCCTTTTCTACCGTGCCGGGCCGGACACGTTACTCCAGGAGGAAGTAGTGGCGTGAAATTGAAGTTGCCTCTGGTCTTGCTTTTTCGGACACGAAAGGTACAATGGGATGGATGCGCCGAGCCTTGTCGGGCAGCCTTGAAGCAGCGAACAGCGTCGATCGTCAGAAGGACTCCCGTGGAGCGGGTCCAGCATGAGCGTGTCAGAAATTCAGATGGCGATTTCCCGGCTTCCGGCGCATGAGGGCGTCGAAAAGCCCCGGAGACGTGTGTGGTTCTGGATCGGGATTTATGCCAAATACGACCGGCGGCTACGTTGAAATTACCCCCGAAGAGGCCCATGCCCCCACAGCCTCGAACCGCGATTTCCACACTTCGAATCCTCGACGCCGCCGCCAACCGGGCGAGAGAGGCGCTCCGCGTACTTGAGGACTACCTGCGTTTCGTGCTCGACGACCCGTTCCTCACCGGCCGGTGCAAGCAACTTCGGCACGACCTGACCGAGGCACTGGCGCGCATTCCCGTCGGGGAACGCCTGTCCGCCAGGGAAACCCAGGCCGACGTAGGTACGCAGTTGACCACGCTCAGCGAAGCGGCGCGAGTGGACGCCGCTGCGGTGTTGGCCGCCAATTTCGCCCGATTGCAGGAAGCGCTCCGCTCGCTCGAAGAGTTCGGCAAGTTAATCGATCCGGGGGCTGCCGCCCGGGCCAAGCAGTTGCGTTACACGAGCTATACCCTGCACCGGGCCGTGGAAACATCGCGCCGGAGCCTTGAGCGGTTGGGCAACGCCAGCCTGTACGTGCTGCTGGACGGTCGAGCCGACGCCCGCCAATTCCAGCACCTTGCCGAAACCCTGGTAATGGCCGGGGCAGATGTGCTCCAGTTGCGCGACAAACGCCTCGGCGACCGGGATTTGCTGGTCCGCGCGCAATTGCTCCGGACGGCGACCGCAGGCACGAAAACCCTGTTCATCGTCAATGACCGCCCCGATTTGGCGGTACTTAGTGACTCCGATGGGGTACACGTGGGCCAGGACGAGCTTCCCGTGAAGGACGTGCGCCGCATCGTCGGCCCGAAAATGTTTATTGGCGTTTCGACCCACTCGATCGAGCAGGCCCGACAGGCCGTCCTCGACGGAGCCGACTATCTTGGCGTGGGCCCGACATTTCCCTCCGGCACGAAGCAGTTCAAAGAGTTTCCAGGCACGGCATTGCTGCGGGCCGTGTCGGCCGAAGTCCGCTTGCCGTCGTTTGCAATTGGTGGTATCAATTGCGCGAATCTGGCCGAAGTCGTGGAGGCCGGATTTGCCCGGGTGGCGGTGGGCGGCGCGGTCGTCGCCGCCTCCGACCCAGCCGCCGCCGTTCGGGAACTGCTCGCCGGACTCCCGGGAAGTTAGGAAACATCGCACTGCCCCGGCCTGAAAACACCATGCCCGACTTGCTCCGCCAGGAAATCGCCGCAATGGCTACGACCATCGTGGTGAAGGTGGGCACGCGCGTGCTGACCGATGCCGCCGGCCGGCTCGATTCCCAGCGCATCGAGCAACTGGCCATGCAGGTGCATTCCGTGATGGAATCGGGGCGGCGGGTTGTGCTGGTCAGTTCGGGAGCGGTTGGAGCCGGGATCGGCCGTTTGGGGCTCCCCGGCCGGCCGACGGATCTCGCCCATCTGCAGGCGGTGGCTGCGGTGGGGCAGAGTATGCTCGTCGAGGCGTACGAACGCACCTTGTTCCGGTTCGGCCGCCATGCAGCCCAAATCCTGCTGACGGCCGACGACTTGGAACACCGCACCCGCTACCTCAATGCCCGGAACACGATCCTTACGCTGCTGAATCTGGGTGCCGTGCCGGTCATCAACGAAAACGACACGATTGCGGTCGACGAGCTTCAGACCACCTTCGGCGACAACGACCGCCTGGCGGCGATCGTCACGAACCTCATTCGGGCACCGCTGCTGGTGCTGCTTTCCGACGTGGAGGGGCTTTTCGACGGCGATCCGTGCCGTCCGGAAAGCCGGCTCATTCCCACCGTCACGCGGCTGGATGACGCAATCCTCGGCTTGGCGTGCGACCGGACCGGCGGGCTGGGCAAGGGCGGCATGGCCAGCAAGTTGGAGGCCGCCCGACTGACCACGACCGGCGGCGAAAATGTTGTCATTGCCAGCGGCGCCTGCCCCGACGTGCTTACCCGCATTGTCGCGGCAGAACCGGTCGGCACTCTCTTCCTCGCCCAAGGGCCCACTGTGGCGGCTCGCAAGCGTTGGATCGGGCTGACCATTCAGCCGCGGGGAACGCTCGTGCTCGACGCGGGGGCGCAGCGGGCAGTGCAAAGCCAGGGGCGCAGCCTGCTGGCCATCGGCGTCGTGGGCGTCGAAGGCCGGTTCCACAAGGGCGATGTCGTTCGCCTGCGCGATACGGAAGGACGCGAGTTCGCCCGCGGACTGACCAACTACAGCACCGACGATCTCCACCGCATCAAGGGCCTGCACACGCCGCAGATCGCCGAAGCCCTCGGCCACTGTCCCTATGACGAGGTGATCCACCGCGACAACATGGTCGTCACGGGGTAGGGGAGGCCCGCGTGAACTCCCCACGGGGCGTTCAGGGTGCGAACATCGCCTGAAGAACCTCGAGCACGTGCGCACAGGTCTTCGCATCCAAACGGCCAAGTCGTTTCGTCAATCGGGTCTGATCCACGGTGCGGATTTGGTCGAGAACAACCTGTCCCCTTTTTCTGGCGAATCGACACGGCACGCGGGTTGGGTAGTTGTGGCCTTTGGTGGTCATCGGAGCGACGATCGCTGTGCGGACGTGATGGTTCATTTCGTCAGGCGAGACAACCAGACAAGGTCGCACTTTCCGAATCTCGCTGCCAACGGTCGGGTCCAGATTGACCAGGTAGACGTTGAAGCGATCGATCACCATTCCCAGGACTCCTCATCCCAAGCGGAGAGGGTGGGTGCAACGTCGTCCACGAGGCGATCGTCGCCACGGTCGGCCATTTGGCGAAACGCTTCGCCCCAATCGGCCCGGGGATGGCAGGCAGGTCTAATGACCACGGCATCCTTTTCCGCACAGATTTCGACTTCGCCGCACAAGCCGGTCTGCTCGAGGATCGGTTTGGGAATTCGAACCCCTTGCGAGTTCCCGATGGGTACAATACGTGTCTTCATACGGAACACCTCCAGTATCTACATTGTACCTACCTGCTTCGGCCGAGGCAACGCCGCCTCCAAGACCCCGGAGAGCTTGATGGCTTGAGGCCGGGCATTCTTGGCCAACGGGACCGGCTGGGCAAAAAGCGTGAAATACGGCGTTTTTCCTGGCGCTAGTGGGTTTGGAACGGATATTCTATGATGAGGGGTTACGCTAACTTGGCCCTACCACCCGAACCCGCCCACACGGCGGGAAATCCATCATACCATGATCCAACCCGCACACCCGATTCCCGGCACAAAAATCCCCACGTTCGCGTTCGCGTCCAACGCCGACGTGGCCCGCCACGTCGCCCAAACCGTCGCCAACCTGATCCGCGAGCGGAACGCCATCGGCCAGCACGCGGTGCTCGGGCTGCCGACCGGCTCGACGCCCATCGGAGTCTACCGTGAGTTGATTCGCATGCATCGGGAGGAACGGCTCGACTTCTCGCGCGTCATTACCTTCAACCTCGACGAATACTTTGGCATTGGGCACGAGCGGTTGCAGAGTTACCACCGATGGATGGCCGAGAACTTCTTCGACCACGTGAACATTCCGCCCGATCATGTGTACGTGCTCGACGGCACCGTGGCGCCGGAGGAGGTAGAGGAACACTGCCGCCACTTCGAGGCACAAATTCGCCGGGTGGGCGGCATGGACATCGTGTTGCTCGGCGTGGGCCGGAACGGCCACATCGGGTTCAACGAGCCGTTCGGTCGGCGGCACAGCCGGACTCGCCTGGTCACGCTCGACCCCGTTACCCGGAAAGACGCTGCCAGCGATTTCTTCCACGAGGAAAACGTGCCCACCCAGGCTTTGACCATGGGCATCGGGACGATTCTCGAGGCGCGCCGCGTAATCCTCCTGGCGTTCGGCGAACACAAGGCCCGGATCATCCGCGAAGCCGTCGAAGGTCCGGTGACCGACGCCGTGCCGGCCAGTTTTCTGGGCGAACATTCGGCCGCCACGGTGTTCGTCGACGAAGCGGCCTCCGCGGAACTGACGGCCGTGGCCACACCGTGGGTGCTCGGCGGCGTCGAATGGACCGACGCGCTGATCAAACGTGCCGTGCTGTGGCTGTGCGAGCGGACCGGCAAGGCACTGTTGAAACTCGACGGCGACGACTTCCGCGCCCACGGCTTGCACCAACTGCTGCGCGACCACGGCCCGGCGCCGAGCGTGGCCCACCGTGTATTCCGTTGGATGCTCGACACGATCGAATACAAGCCTGCCGGCCGTGAGCCTTGCCGGGCGCTCGTCTTCAGTCCACACCCCGACGACGACGTCATCTCCATGGGCGGTACCATCATCCGCCTGGTCGAAGATGCTCATGAGGTGCACGTGGCCTACATGACCAGCGGGAATATCGCCGTGTTCGACCACGATGCGTTGACCCTGGCCGACCTGGTCACCGAAATCAACCGTCGCTTCGGCATCGACGACCAGAAGACGCCGCAATTGGAATCGCAGGTAATCCAGTCGGTGGCGGCCAAGGCCCCGGGGGAGCCGGACCACGAAACCGTGCTGATGATCAAAGCCCTCATTCGCTGGAGCGAGGCAAAGGCCGCCGCGGGCGTGTGCGGCTGCAAGGAGGAGCACCTGCACTTCCTCGACCTGCCGTTCTACCAAACCGGCACCGTTGCCAAGAAGCCCATCACCGACGACGATGTGCGCATGGTGCGCGAGCTGATCGAGCGGGTCCAGCCGCAGCAGGTGTACGTCGCCGGCGACCTGTCCGATCCGCACGGCACGCACCGGGTATGCGCCAACGCAATCTTCCGGGCCATTGGGCAGATCGAGGCCGACACCGGCAGCCGGCCCGAGGTGCTCCTGTACCGCGGCGCCTGGCAGGAATGGGCCCTGCACGTGATCGACATCGCCGTGCCGCTGAGTCCGGGCGACCTGCGGCTGAAAAAGCAAGCCATCTTCCGGCACGAGTCGCAGAAGGATTCCGCGCTGTTCCCCGGCCCCGACGACCCTCGCGAGTTCTGGCAGCGCGCCGAGGACCGCAACCGCGCCACGGCCGACCATTTCAACCGCATCGGGCTCCCCGAATACTACGCGATGGAAGCCTTCGTGCGGTGGACCGGGCAGCCGTAGCATGCAGGGCCAATTCCAGGGTTCACAGGCCCAAGGAAGGTCCCCCGTCAACGTCCGATAATGTATCTTATGTTCGGTCGGAGCCTCATTTTCCCCGGGGTTTCGGGCACTTGCCGTTCCGGAAGCTTTCCGGACCGCTCACCACGGATCGGCCCTCGGCCGGACATGTTCGCTCGCCGTTTCGGCCGCGTCCAGCACGCCGTCGACCACTCCCCTGCCGTCCTCCGGCGCCGGATCGTTCAGCCGGTCGAGCGGTCCGGGTTTCGGAGGCGTAGTCGGATCCAGACGCCGGTCCAATTCGTCGATGTACTGGCCCAAAACGCTCCGCACCTCCTCGGGGAGGACCGGATCGGCACGCTGAATGAGCCGGGCAATGTAATGCCCGGAATACGACCGCAACACGGCCTGCCGAGCGGACTCGGAAAGCGTGACCGCGAAGAACGTGATGACCAGGCACAACGCCACCCCCTTCAGCCCGCCAAGCACCGCCCCGGCCTGTCGATCGAACTCCCGAAGCTGCACCCGGTCGATCGCGCGGGAGACCATCCGGAACACGACCCAAATTAGAAGCGACACGCTCAGGTATAGCACCAGCATGGCGACGAATCGGTTCCACGGCGCCTGGCTGCTGAACAGCGGCGCCAGCGGCCCGCTGAACCGTATGGCCACCACGGCGCTAAGCACCAGCGATGCCAGCGATGCAATCTGCCACGCCATCCCCTTCCATGCGCCGAAACCGACCGTTACCAACAGCACGGCCAACATGCCTAAGTCGTAAGGTTCGAGTGGCAGGTTTCCCATGGCTTGCTCCCATCCTGTTCGCGAGGAAACGACGATGTGCAGAGTATACCGATCGCGCGCCGCCGAGCGAAGACCAATGACCGGCGACAAGGGGGCAGGGGGCGTACTGAGTGCCGAGTCCCGGGTACTGAGCACTGAGCCGCCGGCACTGCTGGCATTGCTGGCGCCGGGAATTGCTATTGGTGCGACGAGGTCTGTCGGTTACAAGACGCGTGGAACCGAAACGCCGCACGCCCCACGATTCGCCATGGCCAACTTCAAGACCCACCTGACGTTCAGTACGCTGGTCGGCGCCGGATACGGAACCACCGCGTACCTGATGTACGACGTGCCAATTCCCACCTGCCTGCTGGCCGGCGGTCTGTGCAGCGTTTCGGGCATGCTGCCCGACATCGACAGCGACTCCGGCGTCCCGCTGCGCGAAAGCCTCGCTTTCGGCGCCGCGGTTGTCCCCATCATGCTGGTCAACCGGTTGCAGCAGTTGGGGCTTTCGGCCGAGTCGATCGTACTGGCCGGAGCCGGTGTCTACCTGTTCATCCGATTCGTCTTCGCGCGGCTGTTGAAGATGTACACGGTCCACCGGGGCATGTTTCACAGCATTCCGGCGGCCGTGATCTTTGGCGAGTTGGCGTTTCTGCTGGCTTCCGGCGACGTGGAACTCAGGCTCTACAAGGCCGCCGCGGTGTTCATCGGGTACGCATCGCACTTGGCGCTCGACGAGATTTACAGCGTCGAATGGGCCAAAGGCCGGTTCCGGCTGAAACGATCGTTCGGCACGGCGTTGAAGCTGTGGGGCCGGCGCTGGTGGCCGAACCTTTCCACCTTTGCCAAACTGGCCCTGCTCAGCTATATTGCCTTCAAAGAGCCCGGCTGGATGGATCAGTACCAGCAGCACATCCGACCGCACATCCAGCAAGCCGCCACGCAGTGGATCGACCGCGCGATTCGATAGTACGGCTTCTCGGCATCGTCAGGCCCGTCGTAGCGCGACTCTTCCGAGTCGTCGTCTCACAGTAGCGCGACTCTCCGAGTCGTCGTATCACAGTAGCGCGACTCTCCGAGTCGTCGTCTGACAGTAGCGCGACTCTCCGAGTCGTCGTCTTGGAACGACTCGCAGAGTCGCGCTACCTGTTAACTC
>CAYPWB010000267.1:0-8777 GCA_964414315.1 uncultured Planctomycetaceae bacterium
TGCCTGATACGGCGGACGGCACGGCGGAGCGTGCCTGCTACTTTGTCCGGCAAGCGACAGCCGTTAAAGCGGAGGGAAAAGCTATGCGACTCATGTCATTTTGGAGCGTCCCGGCGCTCCGAGGCCTCGCCACCGTCGCAGTCGTCGCATTCCTCAGTGTTGCGGCGGCCCGGGCGCAGCGGCCGTCGACGGCAGACCACGTGCGAGAATTGGCCCGGGCGCTCGACCGCGTACAAATCGCGGCGCCGGCCGGATACCGCGGGCTGTCGATCTATCCCGTGCTTTTCGAGGGAGGCGATCTGCTCCCCGGCCGATGGCTCGCGCTCGATGAGGCCGTCGCGGCCGGCACGCTCGAAATCCGCGAGCAAGGCGACGGCGGCAGCGTTCCGGTTGTGGTAATCCACAACCGCAGCCGGAACGAGCACGTGTTCATCATGGGCGGCGAGGTGCTTGCCGGCGGAAAGCAAACGCGAACGGTTCGCAACGACGTGGCGGTTGCGCCGGGCCAGACGATCGAATTGAAGGTCTTCTGTGTCGAGGCCCACCGCTGGGAAGGGAAGAAAGCGTTTTCCGCCGGCAAACTGCTCGTGCCGCCCTCCATTCAGCGGTCGCTCCGCAGCGGGGCCGACCAACAGGGCATTTGGAACGAGGTCGCCCGAAACAACAAGGCGCTCGGGGCCGAAAACCCGACCGGCAGCCTGGAACGTGCGCTCAAGTCGGGCGAGGTGGGGCGGAAACTGGCCGAAGTCCGGCGGCATCTCGCGCCCGACGTGCCGCGCGAGGCTGTGGGATTCCTCTTCGTCGTGCGCGGCCGCGCCGTCGGGGCCGAGTTGTTCGGCCGGGCTGATTTGGCGCAGAAGCTGCTACCGAAACTGATCGACTCCTACGCCGTCGATTTCATCCTCCTCGGCCGCGACGAACCGAACTCCCGCCGGCCCGACGCCGACCGGGCGGCCATCGACTTCTACGAACGCATTTGCCGCGCCGGCAGCGAGCGGACGGCAACCCTCGGCTCCGGCGCCGGCATCCGCACGCGGGCAGCCCGCCTGTTGGGCGACGGAGTGGGCCTGGGCGGCAACCTGGTCCACTACGGAGCCCAGCCCGAAACAAGCGTCATCTACCCCCGGCCGAAAAAAGGCCGGTAGCCTCCGCTTCAACCCGCAGATCCCGTCAGCCGCCACGGGGCCCGATAGGGTCGCTGGAGCATGGCGTTGGCTTCGGGGTCGTTCGGGCACGACTCGGTTTCGGGGTCCCAGGGCACTTTCCGCCCCAGCAGCATGGCGATGTTGCCCAGGTGGCACAGGCTCGTGGTGCGGTGGCCCACCTCGACCGGCTCGATCGGGTCGTCGCGCGACTTGACCGCGTCGATGAAGTTACGGTAGTGGTTGTCGCTAACCGGCAGATGCGGCTCGTCGGGGCCCAGGACGGAATCCTTCAGCGACTCCGGCTCGCTGGTCACCTTCCCCCATCCGTATTCCAGCCAGCCCTCGGTCCCCTCAAAACGCACACCGAAGCTCGGGTCGTGCGTCTTGCACACCAGTTCGACACCGTCGGCGTACCGGGCGCGGAAGTGCGTGGACACGGCCGTGTTGAACAGGTGCCCCTCGGGCGGCCACTCGGCGCCCTGGTCCTCGAACTCGACCGGGCCGGTGTCGTCGGTACCCAGCGCCCACTGAACGATGTCGTTCGAGTGCGCGCCCGTGTTGGTCACCTGCCCCCCGGAGTAGTCGAGAATGAACCGGAAGCGGTACAGGCATCGGTCCTCGTGATAGGGGGCTTTGGGCGCGGGGCCGAGCCACAGGTCGTAGTCGAAGCCGTCGGGCACGGGCATGGGCTGCCAGCCGGGGCCGGGCCCCACCGGCGCCCCCGGCACGAACGACACGACCCGCTGCACCTTTCCCACGCGCCCGTTGCGCACCAGTTCGCACACGCGGCGCACGGTGGCGTTGGATCGGTACTGGCTGCCGGTTTGGAACACGCGTTCGTTGCGGCGCACCGCGTCGATCATCGCCCGGCCTTCGGCCACGGTGAGCGTCATCGGCTTTTGGCAGTAGATGTCCTTGCCGGCCTCGGCCGCCAGGACGGTCATCGTCGCATGCCAGTGGTCGGGCGTAACGATCATCACGGCGTCGACGTCGTCACGCGCGAGCACCTCGCGGAAGTCGGCATAGGCGGCGCAGCCGTTGTACGCCGGAGCGTCGAACTTCTTCGCGTAAAACGCGTTGGCCCGCTCGCAAACCGGCTCACGGCCCAGGAAGTGCTCCGGCCGGGCGTAGCCGTGACTGCCCCGGTTCACGTCGCAAACGGCCACGACCTGCACGTCGTCCAGCCGCAGCATGCTGGGCAGGTCGACGCGGCTCTGGTTGCCCGCCCCCAGCAACGCCACGTTGATGCGGTTGCCCGGCGCGTTTTCGGCGAACACCGAGGATGGCAGCAGGCACGGGGAAGCGACCGCCGCCGCGGCCGTCTTGAGAAAGCTGCGGCGCGAGGCGCCGCGGGACGCGAGAGTCGACTGTCGAGCATTCATGCGATTCTCCTTCGGCCGTTGGCCAAAAAGCCGCGAACCGGTGGTCGCGCTACGGATTCCGACGGGATAACCGTTCGCAGGGGGACTGTCCCAATTTTCGCGGCAGCAAGGGTGTTTTGGCCCAATCGTCCACCGTTTCCGCCGCGAAAATGGGACTGTCCCCTTCGTATACAGCGGAGAAAACTGCCCGCGCCGCCCCGTAAACAGTTATCCCACGGGACAGGTCCGATTTGTATGAAACACCTTTCGGCCCCGTCCCGTTTTCCCGCCATGATACCAGAGGGGCTTGGCGGCAACCACTGGCGTACCGCTTCGTGGCGCGACCACCGGTCGCGGCTTGATGAGAGGGGAACCCGCGGCTACTCGGCCGGGGGCGATGCTCGCTGTGTTGTGCCTGAGTCCGGATGTGGTATCATGGAGTTGGTAATGATCCGCGAAGCAGACGCTGTCGAGTAGTGGCCGAACACCCCAACAAACACATTCGGGAAGCGATCCGCTACGCTACGGATCGCGACTGGACGGTGGCGAAGGCAGGGCCGCGAGCCCATGTATGGGGGGTCTTGTATTGCCCGCGTCGCGGGCGCGACGGATGCCGCATTCGAATCATGTGCACACCGCGGAGTCCTGAAGCACATGCCCGCCATATTCGACGCGACATCGACCGTTGCCCGCACTGAACCCGAAGGTCGACGACCATGAAGGAACACGATTTTACGCTCGTACTGACTGCTGATCCAAACGACGATCAGGCAGACTTGTTGTACGGAACATTCGACGACGGCACGATCTCTACTATTGTGGGAGTGCCGCAGGTTCACTTCCATCGCGAGGCGGCAACACTGGAGGAGGCCATCCGGAGCGCCATCGGCGATGTCCGGTCGGCGGGCTTCGATGTGGCGCACGTCGAGATTCGTCCCGGCGCCGTGATGCTGCCGTCTTGAACCGGCAAGCGGCTTGATGAGAGGGGAACCCGCGGCTATTCGGCCGGGGGCTCCGAGGGCGGAGTGGATTGCTCGCGGGCCTGCTCTTCCGCTTGGCGGATAGCGTCGTACACCTCGCGCCGATGGACCTTAACCTCTTTCGGCGCCTGGATGCCCAGTCGAACCTTGTCGCCGCGCACCTCGACCACCGTCACCACCACGTCCTCGCGGATGACGATGCTTTCGTTCTTTTTGCGGGCTAGTACTAACATGGTTCTTCCAGGGCATCACCTCGTGGCGATCGGGTCCTATACACCCTATCCCCGATAATACCATAGGCGGAAGTGTAAATCCCGCCGGAGCGCCGGAAAAAATACAAAAAATGCGAACTGAGGGTCCGATATTACCGGCCAGGGAAGGTCTAAGGGCGCGCCGAGGCCGTTCGCGGGCGGCCGACGGCGAGCCCTCGGCCGACGTTGGGCAGGTGAAACGGCCGGCCCCGGAGAACCTACTGCTTGACCAGTTCGGCGCAAATGCCGCCGGCTTTTAGGGCCCTGTGCACCGAGGAGAACCACAGTTCCTGCCGTACCTTCAGCCCCGCTTCGCCGCAAATGCTGAACAGCGATTCCCGGTTGTACGTGCGGCAGCACCACAGCCGACTGGTCCAGGCGCCGGCCATGTTGTCTTCGGTGGTGAGCAGCAACATGCGGGCTTCGGGACGCATCACGCGGCATAATTCGCGAAGCCCGAGGACGGGGTCGGGCACGTGCTCCAGTACGTAGCCGCAAGTGACGCAGTCGAACGAGGCATCGGCGAAGGGCAGTTGCGTAAGGTCGGCGGCATAGAACCGCAGGCGGTCGCTGTGCAGCCTCGTCCGGGCGCGGCGGAGCATTCCGGGCGAGAGGTCGACACAGGTCATGGCGGCGTCGGCGTCGGCATACTTCAGCAAGTGCCGCACGAGTTGTCCGGCCCCACTGCCGATGTCGAGAATTTGCTTCGCGCCGGCCAAATCGAACTTCCCCGGCTGAAACAACCGCTCGCCAAGCGGCGCATGAAGCGACAGCGCGCTGCACGCCGCGAGGAGGGCCCCCTGAGGGCCGTCGTACACGTCGCGCACCTTCCGGCGGTAGCGCTCGAAACTCACCTGCCGAATGAGCGGGTTTTCGAACAGCCGGTTGAACAGTTTCGGCCTGCGCTGGCGGCGGTTGGCGGGGCGGTCGGTCGGACGCGAATGTTGGACTGGCATGGGGGGCGATGTAGAAGCAGGAGATCGTGCGAATCGGTCGAGACAAAAATCTCGCGGCTTCCGCTACTGGCTGCAAGTCCGACAAAGTCGCCGGCACGCTCCGTCGCGCCGTTCGCGTTATTCGGCGGAACGCAGCCGTTCGGCCGAATGGCTTGCACCTGGAAACGGAACAACCACAGTTTTCAAAATACCAGGGAACACACCAGGGGTAAAGGCCCCCGGCGCGCAACGGCTTGCCAGCACGTTGCCAAGCTGTTACCCTGATTCCATAGATGCAAAGGGGATGGGCCCCTTGAAATGGTTACCGTCGATGAAAGGATTGCGCCGTGAAGAAGATGCTGCTCGTGGCCTTGCTCACATTGTGGCTCGGTGGATGTACTACCGAGCAATCCACTCCAACGAGCGAAGACAGCCGCTCCACCGAGGGTGACGCACCCCCCGCACGAACGGATGAGGAATCTGCACAAAACGAGCCGCCCGAGCAACCCGCGCCGCCGGTCGCTGAGGCCGACGACGCCGCCGCGGTCGAGGCCCTCGAAGGCCTCGGGGCCGTGTTGCGACGCGACGGCGAGGACCGGGTGATCGAGGTCAGCTTCCGCGGTACGTCGGTGGGCGATGAGGCGCTCGCGCACCTCGAGGGCCTGCCCCGCGTCCGGTCGGTGCTGCTGAACGACACCGAAATCACCGACGCCGGCTTGGCGACGCTTGGCGGCATCGGCACGCTCGAGAACCTCGACCTGCGAGGCTGCGCCGTTTCCAACGACGGCATGGAGCACTTGGAGAACTTGCAAAAGCTGCGGGCCCTGCGACTGGCCGGCTCGGAGGGGAAGACCTCGGTCGACGACGAAGGGCTGGCCGCGCTGGCCGGAATGACGGAACTGAAGGCGCTGGCGCTGGACGGTCTGTGGGTGAGCGAGGAAGGGTTGGCCCACCTGGAAAACTGCGGAAAGCTCGAAGAACTGTACCTCGCCCAAACGCTCGCCGGCGATGAGGCGTTGGCCCTGATGCCGCAGTTCCCCAAACTGCGCAGGCTCCGCATCTCGCAAACCCAGGTAACCGACGAGGGGCTCGCCCATCTGGCGAGCCTCGAACATCTGCAGAACCTCGACCTCAGCGAATGTGCTCAAGTGACCGATGCCGGGCTGGCCCACCTGGCAGACGTCACCTCCCTGGAATCGCTCAACCTGTGGCGGGTGCCGATTACCGACGCGGGCGTGGCGCACCTTGCCGGGCTGACCAACATGAAGTGGCTCAACCTCGACAATACGCTCATTTCCGACGCCGCCCTGCCGCACCTGAAGGACATGCAGCAGCTCGAGTTCCTGCACCTGGGCTCCACGGCCGTTTCCGACGCCGGGCTGGTGCACCTCGAACCTCTCACAGCCCTGCAAACCCTCGCCGTCACCCGCACCGCCGTTACCGAGGAAGGCGTCGAGCAACTTCGCAAGAAGCTGCCGGACACCGAGATCCAATTGAAATACATCGAGGGGCAGTAGCCTCAAGCCGGGGAAGGATGGCCCCCGATACCATTTGAGCGTTACCTGCCGCTGCGGCCGAGAACACGGGACTGTCCCCTCGCATACAGCGGAGAAATACCTTCTACGCCGCCGGCCAGTGAACACTCTGAAGTATCGGGCCTTGTGCAAGAAGCGAACTTGGAGAATCCTTTCATGCCCGAAAAGCGTTCCGCGTACCAGCAGCAGGTCATTCGCAACTACTACCGCAACCGCGATACGATCGCGGTCCAGCGATTGGGCGAACTGGTGACCGATCTGTACCTGGCCGAAGGGACGGCTCGGGAACGGCTGTGGCAGCGGGTGGCGGCCGCCTTGCAGAATCTGGAAGTTCCGCAAAAGCAAATCGACCACATTGTTCAAAGCAACGATCCCGCGCTGCTGGCCCGCCACGTCGAGCGGCTCCTTCAAACGTAACCGCCGCTTCTGCTTCGACCAACGACGGGAGTTCACGGCTCGCGGCCCAAAGTATACGGCCGACCGGGCGTCTATGCTCCCCGTTGTATCCTGGTACGCCAAGCGACTCTACGAGGAACGCGGTCCCCGGTCAAGGAAGCCGCTGCTTTCCACGTCGGCGCCGAACGGCACGCACATTGAAGAAGTTTCCTATATTGCCAAAAACGGACCTGTCCCGTTTTTGAGGCTTCCTTCCGTTTATGCCGACCGGGCAAGGGCGTGAATCTGCATTCGATCGCGCAATCTGTGGAATGGCGATATGGGCGGTGTATATTTGAGATAGAGGGACAGCGGGAACAAACGGGACAGGCGGGAAGACGGGACGGGGCCAATTTGTGCGAAGCCCCCTCCGGGCCGTTTTGCAAAATTGGTTCTTCCGTTTCCAAGTGCACGCCATTCGGCCGAACGACGGTGTTTTGCCGGACAAAGCGGACGGCACGACAGAGCGTGCCTGCTACGATGCCGGGCGTTGCACCCAGAAGCGCACGACCCGCCGAATTAGCCCTGTCCCGTTTTTCCCCGCAACCGGTATAATGGAGCGCGGTGCGCCGCGCCTGCTCAAGCGTCGCACGCCCAACAACGCAAGACCCGCCAGCCGCATCATCGATAGATACTGGAGTTGAGTCGTGAACATTTTGCTGGCTACTTCCGAGGCCGTCCCCTACGCCAAGACGGGCGGTTTGGCCGACGTCTGCGGTGCGCTGCCGATCGAACTGGAGCGGCTGGGCCACCAGGTGTCGCTCATCATGCCGGCCTACCGGAAGGCTCGGTACAGCGGCGTTGCCTGGGAGCCGATGGACATCGGCTTCATCGTGCCCATCGGCAGCAAGATGGTTTCCGGCCGCCTGCTGCGCAGCCGCATGCCCGGCAGCGACGTGACCGTGTACCTGGTCGACCAGGACCAGTACTTCGACCGCGACCAGCTTTACGGCAGCGGCGGGAAGGATTACATCGACAACTGCGAGCGGTTCGTCTTCTTCGCCCGGGCCGTACTCGAAGCCATCCGCCTGCTCGACCTCGACGTCGACCTGCTGCACGCGAACGACTGGCAAACCGGCCTGGTGCCCGCGTACCTGAAACTCGAATACGCCCGGGCGCCGCGGTACGAGCACATCGCCACGCTGCTGACGATCCACAACATGGCCTACCAGGGGCAGTTTTGGCACTGGGACATGCTGCTGACCGGGCTCGACTGGAAGTACTTCAACTGGCGCGAGATGGAATCGCACGGGAAGCTGAACCTGCTGAAGACCGGTCTGGTGTACGCCGACGCGATCAACACCGTCAGCCCGCGCTACGCCGAGGAAATCCAAAGCGCGCCGTTCGGGTGTGGCCTGGAGGGCGTGTTACAGCATCGGCACGACGCGATGTACGGGATCCTCAACGGCATCGACAGCGACGAGTGGGACCCCGCCACGGACCCCGACCTGGCCGCCAACTACGACGAGCGGACCGTCTTCGAGGTCAAGCCGCAGTGCAAGCGGGCGTTGCAGCAGGAGGTGGGCCTGCCCGAGGAGCCCGACGTGCCCCTGCTGGGCTTTGTCGGCCGACTGGCTGAACAAAAGGGGATCGACCTGGTGGCCGAGGTGGCCCAGCGCTGGGTGCAGTCGCACGAGGTGCAATGGGTGCTGCTGGGTACCGGCGAGCCGAAGTACCACCGCCTGTTCCGCGCGCTGGCCGACCGCTTCCCGCAGAAGGTCGCCGCACGGCTCGAGTTTTCCAACCCGCTGGCCCACCGCATCGAGGCCGGGGCCGACATGTTCCTCATGCCCAGCCGGTACGAGCCCTGCGGGCTGAACCAACTGTACAGCCTGCGGTACGGCACGGTTCCGGTGGTGCGGGCGACGGGCGGGCTGGCCGACACGATCCAAGGCGTCACGGAAGGCGCCGCCGACCCCGGCGAGGCCAACGGCTTCAGCTTCGCCGAGTACAGCCCGCTCGCGCTGAACGAAACCCTCCGGCGCGCCTGCGAAGCCTACCACAACCGCCCGTTCTGGCAGAAGCTGGTGGCCACGGGCATGCGGCAGGACTGGTCGTGGGCCCGCAGCGCGGCCGAGTACGTGAAGCTTTACGAAACCACCCTGGAGCGCGCCCGGCAACCGGTCGGGGCCTGA
>CAYPWB010000268.1:0-8745 GCA_964414315.1 uncultured Planctomycetaceae bacterium
CGCTCCGCGTGAAGGCTTTGCGGGCGTGGCCGCAATGCCGACGTTCGAAGCGCAGCGGCGGTCGACCTTGCCCGGCGGTCGATTCAGAGGGATGCGTCTGGCGGTCTAGTTGACACCCCTCCCCGCGGGTTACCTGCAAAGAACGTTCACCAATTTGTTGACACGGGCCGATCGGGCTGCGATAATCGATAGCATCGGGAAAGTGCGGCTGCCGGAGGCTCGGCTGCCCGAACCGAAGGCAGCGACGGACGAGTGCTCCTCACCGTTCGGGTTTCGGGGCCGGGAATGTTCCGTGTGCCCACGAACGGTCAAACCACGCGGGAGAATACATCATGCGTTGGCTCTTCCTCACGTTCAGTTGGATCGTGGCCGGTTCACTCGCCGCAACGGCGGCCGATCGGACGATCATCCTCGACGACGGCCTGGCCGGCTCGCCTGACATCCCTCTGGTCGGCGACTGGCACTGGCGACCCGAGTCGGGCACGAGCGCGAAACCCAACTCGTACCTGGGCACCGGCTCGCGCTTCGCGTTCGTGGGCGATGGGAAGACGGCCACCTACGCGCCCAACTTCACTTACGACGGGCTGTGGGAGGCGGCGCTGTGGTGGCCCACGTTCAATTGGACCGACAACGCGCTGGTGCAAGTGACCCATACCGAGGGCACGCACGACCAGCGGGTGAACCAGAGGGTCAATTCCGGACAGTGGAACCCGCTGGGCATCTACCCGTTCGCCGAAGGCCCCGCCGGCGGCAGCGTGGTCATTTCGTCCGACGGCGCGAACGAGGGCACGAGCGACGTGGGTCCGGTGGCCGACGCCGTCCGCTTCCAGTACCTGGGCGAACTGCTCACGCCGGCCGCGGCTGATGCGTCCTCGACCCACCCCCAGAACCCCAACCGACCGGCAGACAACGTCACCAACGGCAGCGGCATGAGCGACGCCAACGGCGACGGTATTCCCGAAACCCACGCGGCCAACGCGTGGGGCGACGACATCAGTTGGATGGCCAACGAAGGCGACCCCGCCGACTGGTTCGCCGTCGACCTGGGCGCCCCGTACCAGTTGTTCCGGGCAGACGTTTTCAATTTCAACGCCGAGGGCGGCAGAACCGACCGTGGCGTGAGGTTGGCCGACGTGTACGTATCGACGGCCGACGCGCCCACGCTGGGCGACTTTTCCGACCCCGGCGAGTGGCGGCTGGTGGCGGAAGATAGGTCGTTCGACCAGGCCTCGGGCACCAATTCCTACAACACGCCGAACCTGATCGACCTCGACGGCCGGTGGGCCCGGTGGTTCGCACTCGACATCCAGGAGAACCACGGCGGCACGTTCGTGGGCCTGAGCGAAATCCAGTTCTTCGGCGTGCCCGAGCCGGGCTCGATGCTGCTCGGCGCGTTCGGGCTGCTTTGCCTGCTGCTGATGCGGCGACGGCGCTGAACCGGGCCACGGCTCGCCGAGCCGGATGGCGTGGGATAGGCGTCATCGTTCACGGCGGACTGTCCCCTTCGGTCCGCCAGTGCGCCCGACGTGCAGCCGGAGGAACCGGCAAAGACAGGCTGGAAGCCTGTCCCACGGCTGTCGAACCGCAACGCCAACGCCGGTTGCTACGTTGGCTGCGCGGCGGCGGAGCAGAGCGACTCCAGCCGGGCGACGTGGGCGGCCGTCTCGTGGGCGCCGGTGCTCCCCTCAGCGGCGCGGCATACGGCTTCGGCCGCGTCGGCTACCTCGCGGTATCCGTAGGCGCCGGCCGTGCCTTTGAGTTGATGGGCCGCGGCCCGCATCGCCTCCAGGTTGTCGGCCTGCCAGGCGGTGGTCACGCGTTCGGCGCGTTCGGGTAGTTCGGCCGCGAAGCCCGCCACCAGCGCGGCCAAACGGTCGGAAGCGATGACACCGGCGCCCAGCGGGACGGGCGCCGCGGCAGGTAGGGGCGCGGCGCTGGCGGCCGCGCGGGGCGCATCCTGTCGAAGATACCGAGCCAGCGTGTGCAGCAGCGTAGGCTGGTCGACCGGCTTGGCAAGGTAAGCGTCGCATCCGGCGGCGACGCATTTCTCACGGTCGCCCACCATGGCGTGCGCGGTCAGCGCGACGATCGGCCCCGGCCATCCCTCGCGCCGCAGCCGGCGCGCGGCCTCGTAGCCGTCGAACTCGGGCATCTGAATGTCCATGAGAATGACGTCGTACGGCCGGCCCGACTGCCGGGAATGGACCGCCATCTCGCAGCCGAGCCGCCCGTTGGCGGCCACCTCGACTTCCAGGCCCACGCCTTCGAGCAGCATCCGCAACAGCATCTGGATGTCGGGGCTGTCTTCGACGATCAGAACCCGACCCTGCAGTCGATCCGGCAGCCGGGGAACCGAGGACGGGTTGGGTTGGTGCGAAGCATGTGAGGGGCCGTTACGGCTCATGTCGCCGGGTCGGTCTTCGCGGGCTGCCGGCGCGGCCTGCCTTTGCGGCACGCCGTCGAGCGGCCCGGGGTCGATCGACACGGTGAACACACTGCCTTTGCCCGGCGTGCTTTGCACGTCGATGCCGCCGCCGAGCATTCCGGCCAGCCGCCGCGAGATGGGCAGTCCCAGGCCCGTGCCCCCAAAACGCCGCGTGGCCGACGTATCGGCTTGATGAAAGGGGTCGAACAGCCGCGGCAGTTGCTCGGCGTCGACGCCGATGCCCTCGTCGGCCACGGCGTACTCGAGCCGGGCCCGGCCTTTCATCGACCTCCGCAAACGCACGTGAACCCGCACAAATCCCCGCTCGGTGAACTTCACGGCGTTGCCGATCAGGTTCACGAGCACTTGGCGGACGCGGGCGGGATCGGTCAGAACGGTTTCGGGCAGGGGATATTCCGGGACGACTTCGAGCCCTAGTCCCTTTTCGGCCGCCCGGACCGACAGCAGGGCCGCCACGTTCTCGGCCACCTCGACCGGGCAGCAGGGCACCTTGTGCAAGGTCACCTTGTCGGCCTCGATGCGCGACAGGTCGAGGATGTCGTCCATCAAGGCCAGCAGCGCCTCGGCGTTACGGTGGATGATTTCCAGGTACTGGCGCCGCTGCTCGTCCGGCAGGTCCAGGTTCAGCAGCAGATCGGTGTAGCCGAGCACCGCGGTCATGGGCGTGCGGATTTCGTGGCTTACGTTGGCCAGGAACTCGCTCTTGGCGCGGTTGGCCGCCTCAGCGGCGCGCTTCGCCTTGGCCAGCTCGCGCGCGGCGCGCTTGCGTGCGGTGATGTCGCTGTCGGTCCCGACCATGCGGACCGCTCGGCCCCGGGTGTCGCGCTCGACCACGCGCCCGTGCCCCTCAATCCAGCGGTCATCGCCGGAACTGCGGCAGATGCGGAACTCGACGAAGTATTCCGGCGTGTTGCCGGCCAGGTGGTCCTTGAGCGCGCGGTCGACGGCCGGTCGGTCCTCAGGATGCACGCGCGCCTGCCACTGGGCATACGTCTTCTGATCGTCGTCGGGCTCAAGCCCGTACATGCTGTACCAAGGCCCCGTGCGCACTACACCGCCGCTGGGCAGGTGCCAGTCCCAGACGGCCGTTTGCGTGGCTTCCAGCGCGAGGCTCAGCACCTCGTCGTGCCTGCACTTTGTCATCGGGTTATTGCTTTGTGACGGTTTGATTTTCGGGTGTGTACCACGGGCGTTCCGCCAGTGCCGTTGAGTGTGTGCCACTGGCTGTGCCAGTGCCACCGGAGCGATGGCACTGGCAGTATGCCTGTGGCACTCTAACCGGGATCATTCACAAGAAGTAGGATGGTGACAAGCAAGCCACGCGCATAGTGGGACTTCGGTCGTTGGGGCGGACGTGTTTCCTGCGCACGGTGCATGAATCACCCGTAACTGGTTTGCGCAGTCCCGCCAAGGACTTACGCGACCTTGGCCCCCCGACACGAATCATCGGGCCTCATTCTTCGCTCTTGCAAAGCCCTAGCGTTGCCTCCGGACCGGCCGGGCAGGCACCCGGCCCGACTCGGTCGGGGCCGCGGCCGGCGGCGAGTGCGGCGGAGGCACGTGGGTGGCGGGCGCGTGGGGCGCGGGCGGCGCGCCGTGGCCCATGTCCATGTCCTCGCCGAAGTAGTACTTGCGCGCCTCGGCATGCCCGAGCACTTCGTCCCGCGACCCGTGGCACAGCACCTGGCCGTCCTTGATCACGTAACTGCGGTCGGTAATCTGGAGCGTCTCCCGCACCTGGTGGTCGGTAATGAGGATCGAAATGCCCGACTCGCGCAGCGCGCGAATAATGCGCTGAATGCTGGCGATGGTCACCGGGTCGATGCCCGTGAAAGGCTCGTCGAGCAGGATGATCTTCGGGTTCGACACGAGGCAGCGGGCAATTTCCAGTCGGCGGCGCTCGCCGCCCGAAAGCGACATGGCCGTCGCCTTGCGAAGCCGCGAAATGTCGAACTTCTCCAGCAGCTCGTCGCACCGGGCGCGCCGCACCTTGCGGCTGAACCCGAGCATTTCCATCACGCCCAGCAGGTTCTTTTCGACGGTGAGCTTGCGAAAGACGCTCGATTCCTGGGCGAGGTAGCCCATGCCGCCGTCGCGGCAGCGGCGGTACATGGGCCAACCGGTCACGTCTTTCCCGCCGAGGACGACCTGCCCGGCGTTCGGCTCGATCATGCCGCACGTCATGCGGAAGCAGGTGGTCTTTCCCGCTCCGTTGGGACCGAGCAGGCCGACAATCTCGCCCTCGCCAACCTGGAAGTCGACCTGGTCGACCACGCGCCGGGTTCCGTATATCTTTACCAATCCGTGGACTTCGAGCATGTTGGCATCCTAGCGAACAAATCCCATCCTGGCGAAGTTTGGGAAGAAGGGAAAAGGAATCGGCGTTCCGGGAATGCGGTGCCACGAGTGGGGCCAGTAAATCAAGATGGCTTTGCCGATGAGCGCTTCGCGGTCGACGTAGTGGTCCGGGCCGCCCTTCTCCGCCCAAAGCCGGCTGTCCTTGCTGCGCAGGCTGTTGTCGCCGAGCATGAAGAACTGGTCAGCTTCAAGCTGGAAGACCTCTTGGCGCCGGCCGCTGCGGGTGATCCACATGTCGGGCGAATTGCGGGTGTTGCGTTCCTGAAAGTCGCGGATCGTTCCCCGGCCGTTCCGGCTGCTGGCGGCGATGTAGTACACGTCGCGCAGGATTCGCAGGTCGGTCACGCGCAGGGCGCAGCCGCGCGCGCCGACGGCCGCCGGCTGGAGGTCGGCCTCGGTGGGGGCGTCGTTTTCCAGGCCCGTGTATCGGGTCGGGCCGTCGAACGCGAGGTAGCGGTCGTTCACCCAAACGTACAGCTTGTCGTCGCAGTTGGCGAAGCGGAGGCGGTAGGTGCCCGGCCCGCGCAGGCGAGTGGAGGCGGTGGGCGCCCAGTCGGGCATGGCCGAGGCGGACAGGACGGCCTCGCCGGCGGCCACGTCGAAACGAACCTGAAAGCGTTCGCCCCCCTCGACCAACTCCAGCATCACTTCGCCCGCATCGGAAAGGACCTCCACCGTGCACTCCACGGCGAGGTCGCCCACCCAATGGTTGCCGAGCACGTCGGGCCGCAAAGGATATGCGGGGCCGCGACGGCTGGTGTTGTAGGCGGTGAAGTCGCGGATCGGCTCCGGCGCCGGCTCGCGGCCGGGCGGAAGCCGTCCGTCGCGCGCCACGGCGTGCCAGTCGTCGGTCGAAGGTACGCGGTGCGCGTAACGCAGCCACTCCTCGCGGGGCGCCGATCCGTCGGTGTGGAACTTCACAACGCCGTCCGGGTCGATGGGTTCAAACCGGCCCGAAACGCCCGGTGGGGTGTCGGGGGTCCAGCGGGCCGGGAAGCCGAACGGCACGAGCTTCGGCATGTACTGGTTGTCGAACACCGGCTGGAGCATCGCCAGGAGTTTGTCGGGCGCCTTGCGTGCGATTTCGAGCTGTCTCGGTTCGTCCGGGCCGGCGATGAAGATGTCGCCGCCTCGAATGACCACCGTCTCGCCCGGCAGGCCGACAATCCGCTTGATGTAGTTCGTCACCGCGTTGCCCGGATATTTGAACACGGCCACGTCCCACCGCTCCGGTTCGCCGAACTGGTAGGCGAACTTGCCGACCAGAATGCGGTCGCCACTGTAGGAGGGATAGTTCTTCCCCTGCGGATTGTTGGGCCCGACGTCGGCCGTGAAACGGCACATGGGGCAGGTGCCTGCACGCACGAATTGGCCCGTCGACCGGTTCGTTTGCTGGTCGATCTCCTCGCTGGCGCTGATTTGGTACCAGTGGCCGCACACCGGGCACTCGAAGTCCTTGTGGCGGCCCATGAGCGTGGGCGCCATCGAGCCTGTGGGAATGACGAACGCCTCGGCTTCGAATGTCCGGAACAGGAAGGCCAGCACGAACGCGATGACCACCGACTCGATCGTTTCGCGCACGGCCGACTGGGAGAACATGTGCGATTTACCCTGCTCGCCCGACCTGTTCTTCGCGGCGCGAGGGCCCGTCGCGGGTGCGGTAGCGCGGTCGCGATATTTGCTCGACTTACGTTTGCTCATGGAATTGCTTGCTCGCGATACCCAGCCGGGGGGGTAGCTGCGGAAATCGGTTCGTTGGGATGAAGCAACGCGGGCGGTTTAGCGCCCGCCCGAGGCTGCCGGGCCTACGCCGCTTAACCCCACCTGGGCGAAGCGTCACAGACAACAGACACGGGTGCAGTATACCGCATTCGGCTACGCCGGGGAACTTGGGAATTCGCGCTCGGCTATTCGTTCCAAGCTTGGTCGAACTCCGCCGGGCTCATCTCGATGTCGCGCAGGATGCTCCGGAGAGTCCCGATTTTCAGTGGACGGTTGGCGTGCACGGGGACAGATGTCCGGCATCCGCGGCCCGCCAGGAAGTGATGGCTTCCCGCCACGCGCAGCAGTTGGAAACCGCGGTCCTCCAGGAACCGCACCATTTCTCGCCCGCTGGGCCGTCGCAGCCTAGCCATTGGCAAGTTCCGCCAAGTCCCAGTCCATTTGCCGAATTGCGGTGGGCGAACTCACCCGATTCAGGGCATCGTCCAGCCCAAAGGTCTCGATGTAGCCCTGGACCGCTTCCCGCAGGTCGGCGATCGCCTCGTTCTCGGTTTCGCCTTCCCCGTATGCGGGGATATCGGGGATTCGGGCGGTGAACCCCCCGCATTCCGGGTCTGGGATGAGTTCGATAGTAATCACGCTTCTCGGCTCCTGGTATGCGAACGTGGTGAACGTTCACGGGGCAAAGGGTTGAGCGTTTCTCTGGTTGCGTCCGTTCTGTCGCTATGCCTCAGGGAATATACCGCATTCGGGCCGGATCGGGAACTTGGAATTCCAGCGAACCGAGCCGAGCCTCCCGCAATGGGAAATGCACCAAGACCGGCCGGCCTACCAAGAGGGTTGCCGCAACGGCCGGGCCCCCGGTCCAGGTGCGGCTGTCTTCGGAAATGGGGCTGTTATCGCCCAGCACATAGTATTCGTCAGGCCCGAGCTGCACGGGCTCGCCGAACCCCCACCGGGCGTGGATTCCCGGCGGACGGGCGTAGTAAATGTCGCGGTAAAGCCGCAATCGCTCGACCACCGCCCCCAATCGCATCGCGCCAAGCTGAACGGGCACGTCGGTTGCAGGAGGGCCGCCCGCGCCCGGCGAATGCGGCCACCTGCCGACGACCTGCCCCCCCATCGCCGCCAGGAACTGGTGGTCGATCATGGAGAACTCGAACCGGGTGGAATCGATCGGCTGCGGCAGCCGCCCCACGCCGTCGGGCGGAGCACGGCCGTCGATCAGTACCTCGTAACGCCCGGTCGCCGGGGTCATGCGGAACTCGAACTCAGTGCCTCCATCGGTCATACGGACGGCCAGCCTGCCGTCGCCCCATGTGCGAACGAGATCGAAACTCAGCAGCAGGTCGCGCACCGAAGCCACGTCCTCGGCGCGCCGCGGATGCTTCTGGTTGTAGCCGTAGGTGTCGTCGACGGGCACGTTCTCGATTTGGCCCGGCTGGTTCGGCAGTCGTCGCCAATGGCGGTAGAGGAGCCAATCGAAGACGTCCTGCTCGAGCGACAGGGCGTGCGCGAATCGGCCGCCATGGGCCCCCCACTGACTTGAGGCATCGGCGGGTAGCCATCTTGGCGGGGGCGACGGTTGCAACGTGGGCTGGTGGCCGGCGTCATGCACCAGGATGACCATTGCACGCTGCTGTTCGAGCGGCTTCCGTTGGATATGCCCGTCGATGTACACGTCGCCGTGGCGAATCTCGATCCGGTCGCCCGGCAACCCCGCCACGCGTTTCACGACAATTTGGTCGGCCTGGGCCGGGTGCCGAAATGCGACGAGCTCCCATCGCTCGGGGGGGCGCCATGAATAGACCGACCTGTCCAGCAGGATACCGTCGCCTGCCAAATCGGCCGATTCCTCCAGCGAGTTCTCGGCGTATCCGCAATTCGGACACACGGCTCGGGCGGCTACCGGACGCAATTCGGTGCCACAGAAGAAGGCGAATCCGCAGTCGGTGCATACCGCCCTACGGTGGGGGCCCAGGAGGGTGGGCACCATCGACCCGCTGTCGATGCGGTTGGGTACGAGAACCCCCTCCAGGCACCAGCAGCGCCATACGAGCACCGCGATGACCGCCAGGACGGATCGTTCGGCAAGATACCTCAGCCCCATGGTCCCTCTCCCACTTTGAGCGCCGCGGGGAAAAACGGGGAAAAACGGGACAGGTCCGATTTGCCGGAACGGCCCTCCGGGTGCTTCGCACAAATCGGACCTGTCCCGT
>CAYPWB010000269.1:0-8740 GCA_964414315.1 uncultured Planctomycetaceae bacterium
GTGCGAAGCACCCGAAGGGCCGTCCCGGCAAATTGGACCTGTCCCGTTTTCCCCGGTCCACGTGGCCCAGGCCGGGCTGCTCATTTTCGGGCTGCTGCCGGTCATCGTGCCGACGATCCTGGCCGTCGCGCTCCGCTTCGACTACGTGACCCCGCGCGGCCCGCTCGCGGAAAGCCCGTTCTTTGCCATCGGCCCAAACGCCAACAACCTGGTGCCGCTAGCGCTCGTGGCGGCCACCCTGGTGGGCTGGGCGATTCGGCAACGGTCGGCAGGTTATGCGCTCGGGTCGATCCTGCTGGCCAACCTGGTCGGACTGGTCGCATGGCAGGCGTGGGGGCCCGTGGGGCTCGACGGGCTGCTGCCGGCCCAAGTGTTCGCGATGGCCGGCGCGGCCATGTTCTGGACGGCCATGAGCCTGCTGCTGCCCGAGCGGACGCCGCCGCTGCCCGCGGGCGACGCCGCGCCGAACCACGTAGCGGCCCTGGCCGGGGTCGGGTTCATCCTGCTGCTGGCGGCCGCCGGTGCGTTGGGCGCTATCTCGGGTGAATATCGTCTGGCCGTCGACCGGCTCGACGCGTTCGCCTGGCTGGCTGCTGCGGCCGCAACGGCCTTCTGCCTGCTCGACCCGACCGCCCGATTCCCGATTGCCTCGCTCTACTTCCTGGGGCTTGCGGCGGTGGGCTTCGGCTTGAACTATCGGAACTTCGATCCTCGCGAGTACATATGGACCAGCGCGCCGGAACTGGCCGGTGCCATGCTCGGCGCGGGCGTCGTCGGCTGGCTGTTCGCCCGATTGCGAGCCAAGATCGCCGAGCCTCCGGTCGAGGCGGCAAGCGATTCGCCCGAAGCTGCGCGGGTCCCGCAGCCCGGCGGCAGACAACGCCTACTGGCCGCGGTTGCCGCCCGGCTTTCCGACGCGGCGAGCTTCCCGCCCGGCTGGTTCCATGCCTGCCAGGCAGTCCTCGGCGCGGTGGCGGCCTCGCTGGCCCTGTGGGTGTCGTTCGACATCCAGAACGACGGCGTGGGCCTCGGCACGGCCCTGTTCGGCCTGGCGGGCCGCTGGGCCGGCCCGCCGACCGCGCTAATGCTTCTCGGCGCCGCCATTGCGATGGCCTGGCAAGCGGCCGATTCGCGCCCACGGGCAAGCGAGCGCGGCAGTCGCCGGATGTGGCAAATGGCGGCGTTCGGGGCCGGGTTTCTGCTGAACCTGACCGTCGGCCTGGCGGCGCTCGATGCGACGTCGGAAACTGCACTCGGCGAGGCTCTTTGGCTGAACCGGTGCGCCGTCCTGCTGGTGGGCGCGGCCATGCTCACGCTGCTGAGCCGTTTCGGGCTGAAGGGCGCGCTGCCGCGGTCCGGCGATTGGCTCGACGTAGGCCGTGAGGTGTCGCCCGTGTTCGCCGCTCTCACGGCCCTCACCCTGCCCATCCTGCTGGTGCTGGAGGTTCTGGCGTTCGAGCCCGAGGCCGGGGCGCCGGTGGCACGCTTCTCGGTTGTGGCCATTGCGGTGCTGCTGGTCCTGCTGGCCGCGGGCTGCTTGGCGCACGCGCTCCGCGCGGGCCGGGCGGCCGGCGAGCGCGGCTTCACCCAACCCTCGCAGCCAACGCCGACGATGTTCGTGTACGCCGCCGAGGCGATCGTCGCCACGGCCGCCCTGCACGTGTGGCTGTGCGAGCCCCAGTGGTTCCGCCTCGGGTTCGTCGAGCAATACTGGATGTTCCTCGTCATGGCCGTAGCGTTTGCCGGCGTGGGCGTGAGCGAATGGTTCCACCGGGCGGGCGTGCCGGTGCTGAGCGAACCGCTGCGCAACACGGCGGTCGTGCTGCCGGTGGTGCCGATGACCGGCTTCTGGTTCATGGCTCCGCCGGGCTCGCTGCTGGGGCTGACCGGCAGCACGCCCGCGCTGTGGCTGCTGATGGCCCTGTTCTACGGCTATCTGGCCGCGATGAAGCCGGCGTCGGTGCTGTACGCGGCGCTTACGCTCCTGACGGCCAGCGTGGGGCTTTGGGTGCTGCTGGACCGGCAGCAGCTCGACTTCTTCACGCACCCGCAGTTGTGGCTCATTCCGCCCGCACTGGCCATGCTCATTGCCGAGCGCGTGAACCGCCCCCGGCTCGGCCGCCGGCAGCGGGAGGCGCTGCGGTACGTCGGGCTTTCGGTCATCTATGTTGCCTCGACCACCGAGTTCATGCGCGGGGTGGGCGACTCGATTTGGCTGCCGCTGGTGCTGCTGGGCCTTTCCGTGGCCGGCGTGCTGGCGGGCGTCGCTCTCAGGATTCGCTCCTACATCTACCTGGGCATGACCTTCCTGGCGGTGGTCATCGTGCGGATGATCGTGTACGCCGCCTTCGAGCAGGGGCAGATGTGGCTCTTCTGGGTCTGCTGCATCCTGCTCGGCGCCGCCATCATCGTGCTGTTCGCCGTGTTCGAACGCCGCCGCAACGAGCTGGCCGCCGCCGTGGAGAAGTTCCGGCAGTGGGAGGGGTAGGCGTGCTCCGAGTCGTCGCAGGCCGTGTGCGGCGGCCGGGCCGGGAACGTTATACTCCGCGGCGCTTGAATTCGACGACCACGTCGTAGCCGATGGCATCGGCCAGGCGCGCCAGGGTGTTGATCTCGACGTTTTCCACACCCGACTCGAGCCGGCTGATATTCCCGCGGTCGACGCCCGTTCTGTCGGAAACATCGGCCAAGCTCAGACCCTCGCGAAGGCGAGTCAGCTTAAGTTTGGCCAGCGCAACTCGGGCAGGGCTGGGCCTTTTCATACGGGGCCCTAATTCCTCTTCGGCTTGCTCGACGATCCGCTCCAGTTCCGCCCGCTTATCGTCGGGCACCCGACCGAACGTTCGAGCGGCGTTCTTCGCCAGTCTTTTCGTCTCATTCTTCGTCATGATCGCTCCTCGATTGGGAACGCAGTTATCGGATAAATCGTGTCTTCATCGAACTCCTCATAGACGACGGCGATGTATTGTCCCGAGGGAGTATGGCCAAACACGATTGGGCGGCGGCTCTTTCGGCTGACGGCGCTCTGCTCAGGATGCATTAGAACATGCTCGACCTCCTCGACGCCCAAACCGTGCTCGGCAACGTGTTCGGCGTTGCCGGCCGGACTCAAGTCCCAGAATATGTGCATCCACGTCATCATGCACCTCAAGGCCCTTGTACTAAAATACAACCCTCCTTGCGGGTTGTCAAGGGGCTGACAGGACACGCATAGCGAGGTGGTCGGCCCGAGGTCAGCGGCGTTCGAAGCACAGGCCGGACCTACTGCAAATACTCGCCCGGCTCGGGGTGGCGCCAGGGTTCGCGGTAGGCACGGCGCAAGAGCGCGGTGGCCTCGTCGTCGCCGGGAATCGTGCGGGTGGCGGGATCGTACGTCAAAGTGCGTCCTACTTCGGCGGCCACGTTGGCCAGAATACAGCTTGCGCTGGAAATATGTCCCACTTCGATGTCGGCCACCGGCTTGCCGCGCTGGTCGATCGCGGCGAGGAAGTCGAGCATGTGGCGGCGCGTGGCGGGCGCGGCGTTCAACTCGATGCGTTCCTCGGTCAGGTCCTCGGGATATTTATCCCGCTCGAAAAAGCACTCGAAGTGGATCGGCTCGGCTTCGAGGTCCTTGCCGTGCGGGATGAAGTCGGCCCGCATGGTGCTCGCCTTCAGCACCCCCTTCTCGCCGTGGATGAACAGGGCCCAGGGGTAGTCGCGGTCGGTGGGCACGCCCCAGGTGCGGTGCTGCCAGACGGCGTTGAACTGGTCGAACTCGAACGTGGCGGTTTGGGTGTCGGAAATGTTCGACTTGCCCCCCTTCTGCACATAAATGCCGCCGGCCGAGGTGATGCGTTTCGGCCAGCCGAGCCCGAGCATCCAGTTGACCGTATCGAGCATGTGAACGCACATATCGCCCACGATCCCGTTGCCGTACTCCATGAATGTCCGCCACCAGCGCAGGTGGGGCAAGCCGTCGTAAGGACGTAGCGGCGCGGGGCCGGTCCACAGGTCGTAGTCGAAGAAGTCGGGCACGGGCTCGACGGGCGGGTTGCCGTTGGCTCGCATGTGGTAATAGCAGCACATGTCGACGTGCCCGATCGTGCCGAGCAACCCGGCGTCGATCACTTGCTTCTTCACGTCGATCAGGTGCGGCGTGCTCTTGCGTTGGGTGCCGATTTGCACCACGCGCCCGTGCTTCCGCGCGGCGGCCAGAATGGCCTCGCCCTCGATCACGTCGGCGCTGACCGGCTTCTGGAGGTACACGTCGGCCCCGGCCTCAATGGCGGCGATGGCGTGCAGGGCGTGCCAGTGGTCGGGCGAGCCGATCAGCACGATGTCGAGGTCCTTCTCTTTGAGCATTTCGCGGTAGTCGGCGTAACCGCGGGGCCGCTCGCCCGACTTCTGACGCTCCTGGGCGATATCGAGCGCGCCGGCGAGCAACCGCTGGTCGGGATCGCAAATGGAGATGATCTCGACCGGGGCCACCTGCACGAGTCGCCACAGGTCGCTCTTGCCGTACCAGCCGGCGCCGATGAGCCCCACGCGCCGCGGCTTCTGATGCACCAGTTCCAGCCCGTAGGCGCCCATGGTGGAAAGGGCCAACCCCGCCGAGGCCGTTTGCAGAAAACGGCGGCGGCCGATGTTGAAGCGTTGCGGGGTTTGCGGGGTTTGCTCGCGTTGCTCGTTACCTTGATTCACGGATCCATCTCCTGAAGTTCGCAGATGTTGGTTTCGTGGCATCCTTTCGGGGGCGATCGAACCCATTTAGGACACTCGCAGCCCGGACGGAGCGGTGTCCAATATAGTACGGCCGAGCCCTGGTGGCAAGAAATGTGGAGGGCGGCCGTCATGAGTGTGCCACTGGCTCGGCCAGTGTCATCGGAGAGTGGTCGTCGGCCTGTTCTGGAACCGGCCGGCCGAGCCTCCCGAGCCGACCCACACAAAGGAACTCAACATGCCTCGGCACTGGCAGAGCCAGTGGCACACATTTCATGCCGTCAGGCACTGGCGGAGCCAGTGGCACACATTTCATGCCGTCAGGCACTGGCAGAGCCAGTGGCACACACTTCATGACGTCAGGCACTGGCGGAGCCAGTGGCACACACTTCATGACGTCGGGCACTGGCAGAGCCAGTGGCACATACTTCATGCCGTCGGGCACTGGCAGAGCCAGTGGCACACATTTCATGCCGTCAGGCACTGGCAGAGCCAGTGGCACACACTTGGGATGACGGCCACCAGGGTGACGCCGGATGGCAAGACGAAGCCCCCGCTCGCCTTGCTTGAACAGGGGCCTCACGGCCCCCGCTCGCCTTATTGCTTTAGCGACCGGACGGAACGCGAGGTGGACGTTTGCATGAGGGCGTGCCAATGGGCCTTGGCGCACGGGAACGCATGGGCGGGGCAATGCGAGCAGTCGCCCGTGCTCCCCCGCTCCGGCCGTATGACGTGCAGGCGCCGGACCTCGACCGTCGCCTCCGTGCCCGACGCATCGTACGAAACGGTGCGCGAAAGGGGCTCATTCTCCACCGCCACGACCACATGCCACGTGGTGCCCGGCGCGTCGAGACACTGCCGGTTGAGCGCCTGCACGGTGGCCTCGGCCTTCGGGTAGTTCAGCGGCGCTTCAGCGGATTGCCCCGGCGCCTCCCACACGCAGTTCGGCACGTCGAGCGGCCCGTTCGGCTCCCAGCCCTCCGGCCACCAGATGGTGCTGACCTGGTAGCGGAGCGGCGTACAGAGGCGGGCGGCGGGCCAAACACGGCCGGCCCCCTCGGGCTCGACCACCACGGCCCAGCGATGGTTGTCCGACGCCCCTTTCTCGTTGTGCTCCATCGCCTGGCCCACGGCGCAGAACAGGTCGTCGACGGGCGTAAGGAACTCGACCGGCTCGCCGGGCTGCGGGGGCACGGCGTCCCATCCGGTCGGTTCCCAGCCGGGCGGCTTCAAGATGAACGCTACCTGATATTGCGGCATGACGGTCAGGGCCTCTCCCTGCGCGGCGGCCGGCGTCCTCGCGGGGGCGGCGGCCCGCCTTCGAGCATCATCATCTCTTCCATCATTCCCTCCTCGTCCATCATGCCGGGCATGGCGCCTTCCTCTTCGGGCTCTTCCGGCTCGCTGGTGCGCTCCTCGAACTCGCGCGCGTCTTCGATTTCCGAAAGCATGCGCAAGGTGCCGTCGTAGTCCATCACGAGAATCCTGCCCGGTTCGGTCAACGATCGGTCGCGGCCGGGCAGGCGGATGCCGCCCTTCAGGTCGAGTACGAGCATTTCGGTGACGAAGTCGACCGTCTCGGGTTCCTCGACGGGCGTTTCCTGCTCACCCAAGGCGAGCAGACTTCCCGTCGGAGGCGTCTCGGGCGCTTCACCGTACTGGCGCCGCCGCGGATCGCGGATCACGACGTCTTCATAATCGAGCTGCTGCCCCCGCGTCACGCGGAAGTCCTTGTGCACCTCTTCGCCGGTGGCTTCCCGCCACTTGACCACGGCGATGCTGCCGGCGGGCTCGTCGGTCGGGCGGATTCGCGTGTGCACGCCGCCGGCCAGCACGTAGGTATCGCGAGGGACGGTAATGACCGGGGTCGGTACCGACCAGCGGTCCTTTTCGATCCATCGCTTTTCGGCCATCGCCGGGTCCTCGAGGAACTTCGGGTCGATGCCGTAATTCGGGTTCGCCAGCATCAGGCGCACCCGGTAGCGGTACGACTTGCCGTACTCGACCGTATAGTCGAAGAAGCGGAACAGCAGGTGTTCGGGCATCTGGTCGTACATGCCCATCCCCTCGCCGGCGTACTCGCCCATTCTTCCGTCCGGCCCCGGCTGTCGCATGCCTCCCTCCTCCATGAACTGGGCGCCGCCCGGCGGGCGTCGGTAACCGGGGCGCGTGCGGCCGTAGCCCATGCCCTCTTCACCCCGCATCGGGAGGTCGAAGTCGGGCACGTCGGGTCCGTCCGGGCCGACTTCGTCGGCGTCTTCACCTTCACCGGGCATCATTTCGCCTTCCATTTCACCTTCGACGCCCTGCCGCTTCAGCGGGATTTCGGGCGGATGGGCGACTTCCTCGCCCCAGGGGCCGGTCGGCTCGCTGCCACCCCCGGCGTACATCTCGCCCATGAACATGCCTTCCTCGCCGCCCATGTACGGCATGCCCGGTTGTGTGCGCTCCTCGGCCACCCGCGGGCCCAGGGGGAAGACAAGCGCCGGATGCAAGAACCGCTCGTCGACCACCTCCGGCGAGGCGCCGGTCCACTTTTGTTCGGCGTTGGCCAGCGCTTCGCGAAGGTTCAGCGGAGTCCACTCCAGTTGCTCCGGATCGGAGGGGCTCAAGTAGGGGTCCACTTCCGCACGTTCGACGCGGTAATAGATGTACTGGGGTATGTCGGGGTCGGGCGTCGGTTTGATACGCTCCTGGAAGTATTCTTCATAAGCCCGCTCTTGATCGCGGACCGGAACCAGCCCCGTAATGACCGCCCAGCGCTGACCGCGACGGCCCTGGGCCATTTCGCGGCCCCGACGCGCCGACTCACCTTCCTCGCTCGGCAGGCGCAGGTTAAACGGCGCGTAGTCGGCCGAACCCCGCAACTCGCGCACCAGCAGCACCGGCGGCTCGCCGCGCAACTCCAGGGGGTTTACCGGCCGGGGCTTCCAGTCCTTCGGCAGGCGATAATCGTCCTCGTTCGGCGGCCGGTTGTCGCGAATCATCCGGGCGAAAAAGACCGCTTCGCGGTCCGGTTCGGGCGGAATCTTGTTCAGGAAGTCTTCCGCGTTTTCCGCCGTCGTTTCCAGGTCTTCGGGCTCCTTGTCGTAACGGTCGGCCCAAATGGCGCCGGCCACCAGGGCCAGGAACGCCGCCACGATTCCGGCGAACACGAACTTTTCACCGTGTTCCAAAAGGAAATCCTTCACGGCGTTCTTGTCGAAGCTCAGTTTGAGTTTCATAGCGCAGTCCTCGCTCAGAACGTTCCTTGCTGGTGATTAGGGGCGTGGTTCCTGCCCGGCCGCCTCGGTTCCGCCGGCCGCCGCCGGGGGCGTTGCCGCAGGGCCTGGGGCCACCGGCGGAGCCGGTTCGGTTGGCGCGCCCGGTTCGGTTGGCGCGCCCGGTTCAGTTGGCGCGCCCGGTTCGGTCGGCTCGGTCGGTTCCGCAGACGGTTCCGTCACTCCGGCCGGTGCGGGCTCCTGCGGCTGATCCGACGTGGCCGCAGCCCCGGTTCCGAGTTTGGCCAGGTCGGGCGGATTGTAGATGTAAATGATTCCGAACACCTCGACGTCGACGTAGTCGTGGTCCTCATCCAACACGGACGAGGAACCTCCCGGGCCGCCTTCGCGGATAATCCGGGGTCCCGCCGCGGGACGCGCCCCCCGGCCGCCTCGCCCGCCGAACTCGCTGCCTGTCGCGGCCCCGGCCTGGTCCGGGTTGATGCGAACCCGCACGACCTCGATGGGCATCGCGGAATTGGCGCATTGCACGAGCAGTTTCGGAATGCGCCGCTGGTGCATGAACAGGTCCATGTGCACCATCATCATTTTGAACTCGGCATACGGCGGTTGGGTTTCGAACTGCTGGGCCGAAAGGGGCATGCCGTTTTCATCGACGTACCGGCCGTCGAGCAAATTCACGGAATCGCCACGGCTCCTGCCGTCCGCTCCGCCGAACTCGCCGCCCATTTCACTCATACCCATCTCGGGCGCCATGCCCATCTCGGGTCATCTTTGAAGAGCTGTTTCTGATGCTGTATCTGGCATAATTTTAATTT
>CAYPWB010000270.1:0-8703 GCA_964414315.1 uncultured Planctomycetaceae bacterium
ACAATCGAAAGTTGATGCGGGAGCACCTCCTCGGGCCACGGGGCCTGAAACGGAAGTCTCGAAGATGAATCGGCAGGCACGTAGGTCAGGCACCCCGTGCCTGACACCCTTCCTTCTTCACGCTCGTAACGGAGCGCCGTGCGCGCCTGTTCGACTCAGCCGCCGGCTGCTGGGCGACACAACGCGGGAGACAGGTTGTCAGGCACGGGGTGCCTGACCTACGGTTCTGAAATGCCGAGTGATTCGTCAAATCGGTTCTACAGAAGCTCACGGATTCACCAAGAACTCCTTCACGATTTTCCGGCGACGTGTGCCGGGCGCGCGGTGCCCGACATGTCGGCTGCGCACATCGGTGCGAAACCATCGGCGGGCACAACCCCATCGGCTACTCCAGCGTGGGCCACGCCACCTCGCCGCGCAGTTGGGCTTCGCCGCGGTCGCGCTCGTACACACCGTAGAACATGCTGCTCAGGTCGAGCCAAAGGGCGATGCGTTCGAGGTCCTCCGCCGGGAGCTTCAGACCGTGATGGTCGCCCTTCAGATGCGCGTACAGTTTCGATGCCCGGGCGCCGAAGCGGCCGGGCGTGGTGCGGTACAGGTCGCCGTAGTCGTGGAAGCCCCATTTCGGCGCCAGGCTGTTGTACGAGGCGTACCACCGCCGCTCGATCGGCTCGCGGCCGAGGTTCGGGGCCTTGTCGGCATTCTTCGTATGGCACTCGACGCAGTTGCGGTCGAGTACCGGCTGCACCAGGCGGGGGTAGCTGAACGGGCGGGAGCCCTCCGGGCCGGGCGCCAGTTCCGACGCCGGACGCCGCAGGGCGAGCGGCGTGGCGGCGGGCTTGGCCGGCGCCTGGTGGCCCGGCTCGTGGCAGCCCACGCACGTCAGGTGTTCTCCCGCATGCAGATACGTGGCCGACCGCATCGACTGCACCGCCAGGCCGTCCCCGTCGAGCGCCTGGAAGAAGATCGACCGGTGGGCCGGCACGGTGAAGTGGGCGCTGCCGTCGGCCTCGACCGGCACGGTGCCCAGCACGTGGCGAACCGGAACGACCGAGTCGCCCGCCCCGGCAATGCGAATGCCCGTGTCGTGCGGGGGGCCGCCCGAGGGAACCGTCATGGGGAGCACCTGCACCACGCGCAGGGCTTCGATGCGGGTGCCCTCGGGCCAGGGCTTGAGGCTCTCGTACACGTCCATCACCGAAACGGTCGCTTCGGCCGCCGGGCCGCCCTCGCCCACCGGCGGGCGATTGGCCGGATCGGTTTCCGGGCTGCGGCGGGAAAGCTCGGGCATGACCGGCGGCATGGGGCGCGGACGCAGCGGGATGGGGCTCTGGCTGGCGATATCCGGGTCGCGATAGATCAACTCCCGGTTGCCGAACACGTCGACCAGGTAAATGCCGTAATCGCCGCGCACATAATCGCGGCCCTGGAATCCCAGGCCCGGGTTGCTCATCTCGACGTCGTACACGCACAGGTAGTAGTGCTCGCTCAGGGGCCACGGATTACCGTAGGAATGGCCGCCGCCCTGCGTTTCCGGGAAGCCTTCCTCCGGCGTCAGCCGCCGCAGCGGGGCGGTGCGGTCGTCGTCGGGCACGTGGGGGTCGAGCAGGATGAGCGAGCCGAACGCCTGCCCGTGGTGCGGCGCCGCCGTGCCCACCATCTTGTGCGAGCCGGGAATCGCGCGGACGTCGAGGATCATGTCGGGCCGCAGCTTGCGCGGCGTGTAGTTGCCGTAGATGGGCCGCGGGTCGCGCCCGTCGAGCGTGGTGATCCACGGCTTATGCGCGGTCACTCCGTGGCGGTCGACGTAATCCCACCGGGTCCAGACGATCCGCCCGTCGTTGGTCACGCTCGGGTGCCACTCGTTCGTTTCGTGGAAGCTCAGGCAGGTGATGTCGCTGCCGTCGGCGGCCATGTCGTACAGCGTGTAGGTAGGGCACACGCGGCCGCAGCGCAGGTAGCCGCCCCGCCGCTCGCTCGTGAACGCAATCCGCCCGTTCGGAAGCCACGTGGGGTCGAAGTCGTTCCACGTGCCGTCGGTCAGCCGCTGGAGGCCCGTGCCGTCGACGTTCACCTTGAAGATGTGGTAGCACCAGCCGGGATCCCAGTGGCCGCGGGTCGGGTCGGTGTGGTAGTCGTGGCCGCGGTCGCCGCGGCACTCGACGTAGGCGAACAGAATCTTTTTGCCGTCGTAGGAAAGTTCGGGCGAAAGGAACGAACCGCCTTCGAGCCGCTCGCCCTTCAGCCGGCCGCGCTCGACGACCGAATCGGCCAGCACATTGGTGACCGTCGGACTGGGCCCGAACGGATTCTCCAGGATGTACAGCCCGCTGCCGCACACGCCGCTGATGGTCTCATCGTCCTGCCGCACGCCTTCGGGCACGCGCACATGCAGCGCCCCGCCCGGGTTGGCGTTGATGCCGTAGTACTGATCGCACATGTGGTTGAACGTGGCCCGGTGCCGCTTGATGAACAGCAGGCGGTCGAAGTTCAACAGCGGGTTGGCGAAGGCGATTCGGCGGCGCACCGCGCAAACTTTTTCGAACAGTTCGTAGCGGGCATCGCGGTCGTCGGGGTCGATCGACGCGCCGGCCTGCTGCAGGGCGGCCAGTTCGGCAGCCGGCGCGGCCAGGTCCGGCGCGCCGGCCATCGTCTGCACGTCGGCCAGCAGGGCGGCCGTGCGGCGCAGGACCACGTCGGCCGGGTCGCGGTCGGTTCCGTGGATGAGCGACTGGGGATGGAACGTTTCGGGCGCCACGCGGGCGAAGTGCTCGCCCCGGCGCAAATCGCGTTGCAGCGCCGTGTACTCCCGCTCCTGCTCGCTCTTCGGCGTGCCGTCGGCATGATACCATGGCGAACTGACGGTGGGCCGGGCGCGGAACTCCACCCCGTCGACCAGCAGCCGCAACTCAGCCACCGAGGCCCAGCGCTGCCTCGCCACCTCCGATAGCGCCCGCAACCGCACGTACCGGCCGGCGACTTTCTCGCCGAACATGACCACGTTCTCGCTGTCGGGATGTTCGAAGGTGCCGGCGGCCACGGGCTCGCCGCCCTCCTGTTCGACGTCGCTGACGAATAACTCGTACCGGGCGATGGTGCCGTTGACGCCGCTGGACCGCGGCAGGTACGCGAAGCCGGCAATTTCGTAGCGATCCCCCAGGTCGATGCGCAACTCGTGCGGATGAGCCGGGTTCTCGAGTTGGAAGTCGGTATGCCACATGGTGCCCGGGTTGCCGTCCATGGCCCGATACCCTTCGTAGCCCGACGCCTCGCTGTTCGGGCGAATGGTCACCCGGACCGTCTTCACCTCGGCGGCGGCCTGTGTCGCAAGCGCGCCGGCGGCTAGTGCGGTCAATACGCCCAGTACAAGTTGAACCTTCATGGCTTCATTCTCCCGACGGGTTCTTACCTTGGGAACGGACTTTCACAGTGCACCGTTGGAGTTCACGCTTCAGCGCGCCATTGTTCCTCTGAAGCTTCACGTGGAGCGTCAGCAGCACATTCGCACGCTAAAGCGTGAACTCCAACAGCCCGGCAGATACGTTCCATTGTGCCCGATCCACGGGGTTGGGTCAAGAACGCCTGGGACAAGCTTTCAGCCCGTGGGACAAGCTTCCAGCTTGTCAGAAGCAAGAACGGGCTGAAAGGATTGACAAACTGGAAGCTTGTTTCACGGCGATCGCCTACGGTTCCTCGCACCTGAGTGTGCCACTGGCTCGGCCAGTGCCAAAAGGGGGAGCGGACATCGGCTTGTCAAGGAACCGACCGTCCGAGCCTTCGGAGCCGTCCAACACAAAGGGGCTCACCGTGCCTCAGGCACTGGCACAGCCAGTGGCACACACTTCAGCCGGGTGGCGAAAACGTCGGCACGCTCAAGGCTCCTCGCGCACCAGGAAGATGCGGTCGACGTACACGGCGGTTACTTCGCCGGGGCGTTCGGGCGGGGCGGCCCAGAAGTACATGCCGGGCGTCAGGGCGTGGCTGCCCAGCTCGATCGTCGCGTACTTCTCGCCGGCGATATCGCCCACCTCCAGCCGGCGGTGGGTTACGCCGCGGCGATGGTCGGCGTCGTAGATGCCCAGCGTCATGGCGGGGCCGTCGCCGGCCGTCGCCTCGCAACGCACCTGGGCATACACGCGCCAATTGCCGCTTCGGGCGAAGTCGGCGCTCATGGGCATGCTGGCGGCCCATTCGCGATGATTGCCCGGCATGCGAATGGCGTAGCCGTCCGAGGCCGCCTTATCCTCGACCACTTCGGTCCACTCGCCGGGGCGGCTCAGGCGAAACTCGTTGTCCTGGACGTCGAGCCAGCGCTCCGGAGGCAGGTCCTTGCACGGCTCCGGCGGCGGGCCGGCCGGCCGGAACCGGCGACGAAGCTGCTCCTCCCGCTCGGCGAACGGGTGCCGTTCGCGGTAGTTGCCCACGCCGTGTTTTCGGGCCAGGGCGAGGAACTCGTCGCGCGCGGCCGCGGGATCCTCCGGCCCGAGGAACGGCTTGCCCTCCACCTTCGCCTGCCGCCGCAGCGCGTGGTACCGGTTCAGCCACACGTGGTCCAGCGGCAGCCGCTCGCGCCGCACCCGCTCGAACAACTCGGGCCGGTCGCGCACCGCGTCGAGCGCCGCGTTGTAGTGCCGCGCGGCCTCGTTCAAATCGTCCAGGGCCAGCCATCGCGAGGTGTCGGGCATGAAACAGCGGAGGTACACGCCGGAGCGCTCCCCGGCGTCGTGGATGGTGTCGAGGTACGCCAGCAGATGCGGGCCGGCGGGTCCGTAGTAGCCGTCGAGGAACTCCGTGATCAGGGCCCGGTCGTCCAGTTCGGGGTTCCACATCAGCTTCGCCAGCAGCCAGGCCCGCAACGCGACGAAATCGCCCACGCCGCTTTGCGAGTCGCCCTGCTCGAACAGGGCCATCACGTTGTTGTCGACGAAGAACTCGATGTTCGGCTTGAGCACGCGCAGGTTCGGATGCGGCAGAATGTAGTTCGAGAAGTTCGTCACGTAATCCCAAACGAACAGTTTCTCGGCAACGGGCGACCAGCCCTCGATATCGGCCCGGAACGGCGCGTTCTGCTCCCCTTCGGCCAGCGGTTCGACGAACGAACACTCGATCGAACACAGGCGAACGACCACGTTGTGCCGCGGCCGGACGTGCTTGGGCGGCTTCCGCGTGTACTGGTAGGCCAGCGTTTCGATGAGCACCTCGGGGAACTCCTTCTCGATATCGGCCGCCACGGCGTTGACGAACCGCAGCAGGGGGCCGGCGGGGCTCCCCTCTTCCTCCTCGACGGCCTTGCACGCCTCGCACTGGCAGGCCCCGTGCCAGTCGTTCTGGCTGATGGAAATGAGGTTCGCGTCCGGCGCATTGCGAAGCCGCTCGAGCGCGTTGCGCACCAGCTCCTGCCGCATCGCCTCGTTGGTCAAGCACAGTTGCGCCCGCTCCCAGCGGCGACGGCCGTCGATTTCGCTGTACCACTCGGGATGCTTTTCGAAGTACTTTTCCGGCGGCAGCAGCGGAAAGAAGGTGTGGACGAACATGGCGAAGCGGTTGTGCCCGCCGTATTCCGGCGGGATACGCTGCGCATGGCCGTTGAGCTTCAGCCGGGCGGCGAACACGCCGTCGAAGGCGTCGCGATAGTACGCCGAGCGGATGCGCAGCTTCGGCGCGTACGTGATGTCCTGCGGTGGCACTTCGAGCGTCGGGCGGTTGGGAACGAAGCTTTCCGTCGAGGTCCACCAGCGGCAGCCGACCACCTTTTCCAGGAACGTGTACACGGCGTACAGGGTTCCCCGCGGCGGCCGGCCCGCCAGCACGAGGTGCTCGCCCGCCGTCTTCACCACGATGCCGTCGTGGCCCAGTTCGTCGAGGTTGAGCTTCGGCAGCAGTTCGCTTGTGTGCCGGCAGGGACCGACGAGCACGCGGGGCGCGTCGGCCGGCGCCCGATCCTCCGCCACGATGGGCAGTTCCGCGCCGGTGGCTTCGGTCAGGTGCTCTTGCAGTTCGCGGGCGGCCGTTTGCACCACCGGGTCGGCCTTGGCCGGCACCACAATGACGTAGTCGCTCTTACCGTCGGCGCTCAGCGCAAGCGGTTCGGCGGCCGGGGCGGCGGTGGGCAAGAGAAAAGGAAGGCAAAACACGAGGTAGTATCGCACGGCAGGGCTCCTCGGCGGGTTGCGAAGCGGGATCAGCGGCAACGCGTTCATTGTCGCGGCGTTGCGGCGGGAGTGCAAGACGGGTGGGGGGGTGCAGTGCGGCAGGAACGTTGGGGCAGACCTTGCACACACGTCATGCTCTATCAGGCACTGGCAGAGCCAGTGGCACACCGGGCACTGGCAAAGCCAGTGGCACACCGGGCACTGGCAGAGCCAGTGGCACACCGGGCACTGGCAAAGCCAGTGGCACACCGGGCACTGGCAGAGTCAGTGGCACACCGGGCACTGGCAGAGCCAGTGGCACACGTTCGGGCAACACGGTACGCTTCTGCCGTGAGTCAGCGTACGGATGTGTGCCACTGGCTCGGCCAGTGGCTCTGTACTATTCCCCTCAAACATCGTGGAATACGTAACGACATGATTGCCTCAAGTGGGTCGAACCGGCTTGCCCGGCGGTCGGCTGTGCAGACGGCAGGCAGGTTCCTCGCACGCCGTCCGGCGGCGCGAGCCGTATCGCCGCCGGGCGACGGCGCGATACAACCACTGCCACAGCAGCATGGCCACCTAGTCCTTTTCCTCCTGCTGGTTGGGCCGCTATTAGGATACTACGATTCTAACACCATGCTTGCTCTCCAGCACGTCCCTCAATTCCCTGATCTGTTGCTCCGAAAACACGCCGCGCTGGAGGCTGAGTTCTTCGAGAAAGGTAAGCTTCTTCAATTGGGGCAGGGCCGTTTCAGGTTCCAACGGAGTTGCCAAATAAAGGCGTCTGAGCGACTTCATCGCGGCCAGGTGCTCGATAGCGTCACTTTCAAAGTAACCCGGCGCATAGTTGGCCAAATTAAGTACACGCAGCTTGGGGAGCCCCACCAAATGCCGCAGTCCGGGACCTCGCACACCGCAAGTCGATAGGTTTAGCTCCTCGAGGTTCTCTAGGTGCGCCAGATGCTCAAGCCCGTCATCGGTTATTTCCCGATTGCTACGCAAGTCCAAATTGCGCAACGCCCGAAGCGGCGCCAACGCCCGCAATGCGTCGTCTGACAGGTCGCAGCTCGCCAAAGTCAATTCCGTCAACGCAGTCAAGTTGCTCAGGTGGCGCGAGTCCTCCTCCCTAACGGGCCGGTTGTCGGAGAAGTCGAGGGTGCGCAATTTGGTTAGGGCGCGCACGTGGACCAGGGCGCGCCCATCAATATTGAACGCATTCAAGTTGAGATGCTCGAGCTGGCTCAGGTTCTCGAGAAAGTGCATCCCACCAGGGTCCAGAAATGAATTGCGTAGGTTCAACCTCTTGAGTTGTCGAAGTTCGCCAAGGTGGGGTTCCGGCCGCCCGTCAAAGCGGCACTGCGTAAGATTCAGGTACTTCAGGTTCTTCAAGTCCTGCAAGGCGACGAGATCGGCCGCCGATACGCGTACCTGGTAAAGCCAGAACTCGTTCAGACGAGGCAGCCGCCGAAGGGTGAACCGGATGCCCTGGCCGTCCTCGAAATGTTCGACGAAGCTACCGATCGTGAGGCGTTTTAACGCCGCGAGGTTCTCCAAGTGGACAAGCCGAGGCTTCGGCTGGTCATCAATTGATAGGTCAATCTCTGGAATCCGAGGAACATTCGCCAAATGTACGTTGTGCAGTCCGTCCGGAAAACCGATCCATTCCAGCGACGGAAACCCTCGGTCCACATGGACGTTTCGTATGCGAGTGTTCGAGACACTTAGTCCTCTAAGGTTCGGCAGCTTCGCCAGCAACGGCAACGAATCGTCCGTTACTTGGGTATGGCTAACAGCGACATAGCGCAGAGAAGCCAGTTGCGCGACATGTGCCATGCCCTTGTCAGTTACGCGTGCCTCATCTAGGGCTAAGATGCGGACCCCTTCCATCTTAGGGAGATGGCGCAGGTGATCGTCCGTCACATTGGGCGAGTCCAACCAGAGATTGTCTTCAACTCTCCTCTGCTCGATAAACTCCCACTCCGCGCCACCACGGTTCGAATCATTCAAACAAAGCAGTGTTTCATTGGCGGGGCATTCGTCAAAGCAAGCTTCGGCTTCGGCCGCGGCGTGCCCGAGTATTGCGAGCACGTGCTCGTATCCATCAGCCCGTGCCGACGAGGTAGTCGCGGTGAAGAGCATACATGCCGCCATCGCATACGGAGCGCACAGCATCGCATTCCGATTGGCTTGCGCTGATGCAACATGAACAACTGTGTCGGGACGTTCGAGCGATACGTTCCACCGAAGCCTTTGGCATAAAAGGTAGCAGTGTGCGTTCATAGATTGAGCCCCCCTACGGTGGAGAAGAAGCTGACATTCTACTTCCACGCCCTCTTCGTTGTGCGTCCGCGGGGACGCAGGAGAACTTCAGGCTGAGTTGCTTTGCCGTGGCTGCTGGCCAAGCCGGTGTGCCGAAAGGGCGACCTCGCAGCAGACTCTCATGGAGGGTCGCCAGCTCGGCCTCGGTCAACGGCTCATTCACCCAGGATAACCAGCCGTCGCCCCGCGGTACAGGCCCGAAGCCCAGCGGCAGACGCTTTTCCTCCTCAAACGAAACCGAGAAAAGTAG
>CAYPWB010000271.1:0-8683 GCA_964414315.1 uncultured Planctomycetaceae bacterium
AGTTGTTACAAACGGCTATTGAGTCTCTGACGTGCATGACTCACCGGGGCGGCAAAAACGGGATTGGTACCTCTGGCCGGAACGACCTTCCGGGTGCTGCGCACAAAACGGACCTGTCCCGTTTTCGCCGCCGACTATGCCTTCTCAGAACCGGAGTCCACCGAACCTTCGGCCGGCTCGAAGGTGAACGCGTCGTCGCGGTAGTCGATCACCACGCGGGTGCCTTCGCGGAAGTCGCTCTTGAGCATTTCGACGGCCAGCGGGTTTTGGATGCGCTGCTGGATAACGCGTTTCAGCGGCCGGGCGCCGTAGGTGGGGTCGTAGCCGACGGCGGCAATCTGGTCGATGGCGGCCGGCGTTACCGTGAGGTCGATCTGCTTCTCGGCAAGCTGCTTCCGGAGCCGCTCGATTTGCAACTCGACGATGCGGCGGATGTGCTCCCTCTTGAGCGGATGGAAGATGAGCACCTCGTCGACCCGGTTGAGGAACTCCGGCATGAAGTGGGTTTGCAGCGCGCCCATCACCGCTTCGCGCATCTGGTCCTCGGTGCCGCCTTCGCGGGAAACCTCCTGGATAAGCTGGCTGCCGATGTTGCTCGTCATCACGACGATCGTGTTGGTGAAGTCGACCGTGTGACCCTGGTTATCGCTTAGTCGGCCGTCGTCGAGCACTTGCAGGAGGATATTGAACACGTCACGGTGGGCCTTCTCGATTTCGTCGAGCAGAATGACCGCATACGGACGGCGTCGGACGGCCTCGGTGAGCCGGCCCCCTTCCTCGTAGCCCACGTAGCCGGGCGGGGCGCCGATGAGCCGGCTGACGGTGTGCCGCTCCATGAACTCGCTCATGTCGAGCCGCACCATGGCGTTCTCGTCGTCGAACATCACTTCCGCCAGGGCCTTGCACAGTTCCGTCTTGCCCACGCCGGTGGGGCCCAGGAAGATGAACGACCCGATGGGCCGGTTGGGGTCCTGCAGGCCGGACCGGTTGCGGCGGACCGCGTTCGACACGGCCTCGACCGCCTCCTCCTGGTTCACGAGCCGCTGGTGGACGCGGTCCTCCATCACGAGCAATTTGTGCCGCTCGGTTTCGACCATGCGGCTGACGGGCACGCCGGTCCAGGCGGAAACGACTTCAGCGATTTCATCCGGCCCCACTTCGCGGCGCAGCAGGCGCTTACCCGCAGTCGGGCTGCCGTCGGCTTCGGTTTCGGCGTCCTCGGCCTCGTCGAGCTGGTCGGCCAGCTTCTTCCGTTCCACGTCGAGCTGGTAAAGCTGCTGATAATCGGATTCCGACACGGGTTCGCCGGCCGACTGTTTCTCCTTGATGTGCGCGGAAAGCTGGTTGGCCTCGTGCTCGATTTCAGCCAGGCGGTTGCGCATCTGCTGCACGTCGCCCAGGCCGGCCTTTTCGCGTTCCCACTGCGCGCGCAGGTCGGCCAGCTTCTCGCGCAGCTCGTGCATTTCGTCCTCGACCTCGGCCCGCTGCTGCTGCGCGTGCTCCTCGGTTTCGTCGGCAAGCTGGCGGTGGGCCAGTTCCAACTGCACCAGGCGGCGCTGCACCTGGTCGATTTCCTCGGGCACGCTTTCCAGTTCCATGGCCAGGCGGCTGGTGGCCTCGTCCATCAGGTCGATGGCCTTGTCGGGCAGGAAGCGATCGGCAATGTAGCGGTGCGACAGGTTGGCGGCGGCCACCAGGGCCGAGTCCTTGATCTTCACGCCCTTGTGGTGGGCCTCGTAGCGCGGCTTCAGCCCGCGGAGGATGGCGATGGTGTCCTCGACGCTCGGCTCGCCGACGTACACCGGCTGGAAGCGGCGTTCCAGGGCGGCGTCCTTCTCGACGTGCTTGCGGTATTCGTCGAGCGTCGTGGCGCCGATGCAGCGGAGTTCGCCCCGGGCCAGCGCCGGCTTGAGCAGGTTGGCGGCGTCGGAGCCGCCTTCCGCCCGCCCGGCGCCCACGATGGTGTGCAACTCGTCGAGGAACATGACGACGTTCCCCGCGTCGGTCACCTCGCGCAGCACGGCCTTCAGCCGTTCTTCGAACTCGCCGCGGAACTTGGTGCCGGCCACCAGGGCGCCCATGTCGAGTGCGACGACGCGCTTCTCCTTGAGACTTTCGGGCACGTCGGCCTCGACGATTCGCAGGGCGAGCCCCTCGGCGATGGCTGTTTTGCCCACGCCGGGGTCGCCGATCAGCACGGGGTTGTTCTTCGTGCGGCGCGAAAGCACCTGGATCACGCGGCGGATTTCCTGGTCGCGCCCGATGACCGGGTCGAGCTTCCCCTGCCGCGCCTTCTCCACCAGGTCGATGCCGTAACGCTCCAGCGCCTGGAACTTCTCCTCGGGGCTCTGGTCGGTCACCCGGGCGCTGCCGCGGATGGCCTGCATGGCCTGGAGGATTTGCCGGTCGTCCACGGCGTTCAGTTCGAGCACGCGGCGGGCCTTCGAGTCGACCTTGGCCAGGGCCAGCAGCAGATGCTCGACCGACACGTAGTCGTCCTTCATCGCGTCGGCTTCGCGCTGGGCGGCTTCGAGCACCTGCTGGAACGCCTGATTCGGGTGCGGGGCCGCGCCGCCGGAAACCTTGGCAAAGTGGCCGAGTTCCGCGTCGACAATCCGTTCGAACTGCTGGCGATTCACCCCGATCCGTTCGAGGATGCGCGCGGCGACTCCCTGCCGATCCTGCATGAGCGCGGTTAGCAGATGCAGGGGGTCCAATTCCGGGTGGCCGCGGTCGGAAGCCGCCGCCTGGGCCGCGGCGACGGCTTCCTGCGCCTTGATCGTCAACTTTTCGAAGCGGAATGCCACGGCTCGGTCACTCCTTTACCTCGAACTCGGCGTCGATCGTGTCGTCCTCGGCTGCGCCTTCGGCCGCGCCGCCGGGCTGCTGGGGGCCCTCGCCCCCCTCGCCGCCGGGCTGCTGCGCCCCGGCCGACTTGTACAACGACTGGCTCAACGCGTGCGAGGCCTGCTCCAGTTCGCTGAGCGCCGACTTGATCCGCTCGACGTCGTCGCCCTTGGCCGCTTCGCGAACCTTTTCCATCGCGCCGTTGACGGCGTTCTTGTCGGCCTCGGAAAGCTTTGCGTCGTGCTCCTTGATGAGCTTCTCGAGGCTGAAGCACATCGACTCCGACTGGTTGCGCAGCTCGACCAACTGGCGCTGCCGCTTGTCCTCCTCGGCGTGCGCTTCGGCGTCTTTCCGCATCCGTTCGATTTCGTCCTCGCTCAGCCCGCTCGACTGCTCGATGCGCACCGTTTGCTCCTTCCCGGTGCCGAGGTCCTTCGCCGAAACGTTGAGGATGCCGTTCGCGTCGATGTCGAACTTCACCTCGATTTGGGGGACGCCGCGGGGCGCGGGCGGAATGCCCTCCAGGTTGAACTGGCCCAGCAGGCGGTTGTGCGCCGCCATTTCGCGTTCGCCCTGGTACACCTTGACGGTGACGGCCGTCTGGTTGTCGTCGGCCGTGCTGAACACCTGCTTGCGTTCGGTGGGAATGGTCGTGTTGCGTTCGACCAATTTGGTCATCACGCCGCCCAGGGTTTCAATGCCCAGCGAAAGGGGCGTTACGTCGAGCAGCAGCACGTCCTTGACGTCGCCGGCGAGCACGCCGCCCTGAATGGCGGCACCGACGGCTACCACCTCATCCGGGTTCACGCCCTTGTGCGGCTCCTTGCCGAACAGGTCCTTGACGATCTGTTGCACCTTCGGGATGCGCGTCGAACCACCGACCAGCACGACCTCGTCGATCTGATTCAGGTTGAGCTTCGAGTCGCGCAAGGCCTGCTCGACCGGGCCGCGCAGCCGTTCCAGCACCGAGTCGGCCAACTGCTCGAACTTCGCGCGGGAGATGTTCATTTGCAGGTGCTTCGGACCGTTGGCGTCGGCTGTGATGAACGGCAGGTTGATGTCGGTCGACTGTGCGGAACTGAGTTCCTTCTTGGCCTTCTCGCAGGCCTCCTGGAGCCGCTGCAGCGCCATGGTGTCTTTCCGCAGGTCGATTCCCTGGTCGCGCTGGAACTCGTCGGCCACGTGGTGGATGAGCACCTCGTCGATGTCGTCGCCGCCCAGGTGGCCGTCGCCGTTGGTGCTGATGACGCGGAACACGCCGTCGGCCACTTCGAGAATGGAGATGTCGAACGTGCCGCCGCCGAAGTCGAACACGGCGATCTTCTCGTTGCCCTTGCGGTCGAGCCCATAGGCGAGCGAGGCCGCCGTCGGCTCGTTGATGATCCGTGCCACTTCCAGCCCGGCAATCTGGCCCGCGTCCTTGGTGGCCTGCCGCTGCGAGTCGTTGAAATAGGCCGGCACGGTGATGACGGCCTTGTTCACCTTGTGGCCCAAGTACGCCTCGGCCGCTTCTTTCAGCTTGCGGAGCACGTGGGCGGAGATTTCCGGCGGAGTGAAGTCCTTTTCGTCGATTCGGACCTTCACGTAGTCCTGCGGGCCGCCGGTCACCTCGTAGGGGACCATCTTCTCTTCCGTTTGCACCTCGTTGTGGCGCCGACCCATGAACCGCTTGATCGAGTAGACGGTCCGCCGCGGGTTGGTGACGGCCTGCCGCCGGGCGGGCTCGCCGACGAGCGTCTCGCCTTTATCGGTAAATGCAACGACGCTCGGAGTGAGGCGATTCCCCTCAGCGTTGGGGATCACTTTCGCCTCCTTACCCTCCATGATCGAAACCACGGAGTTCGTGGTACCCAGGTCGATGCCGATAATCTTTTCGCTTACAGCCATTTGCCGCTCCTTTTCTACTTCGTGCGGGCCGATCGCCGCGAACAACGCACGGCGACCAAACAATTCCCCAATGAGCCCAACGCAAACCCTGTGCCAGCCTCGGAAGGGGGATGGCGCGAATGACGTAAGTGCTTTATTGGTTAAGTGTTACGCCGATTTGCCGACTTGCGCCCGAGGCCGGCCACTACGACGGACCGGCCTGGGACTGCCATTTTGACAGGGTCGGGGGGGACGCTGACCATGCAGCTTCCCCAGCGGGCTGGGGAAGCGGTGGGTGTGAGGGAATGGGGCCACGTCGGCCATGATTCAGCCGGAAGGCCCGACGACCGGCCGGCACCGGAGCACGGTGAAGGATTCAGCGCTTGGCACCCGGCGGGCGATTCGCAACAGGGAGTTGCCATGCTGGGCGCCGGGTGGCACAATACAGCGTGGGGATGGCGGTAGGCATGACCGCCCCTGGACCGTGTTTTCCTTGGCCATCCCCGTCATCGGCCCTCTTAGTTTGGAGACTGCGATGCACTTTGACAACATTGATGACCTGAAAGACAAATTGCGAGACATTGCGACTGAATGCGTATCGAAGGGGCCGGGTTATGCGCAAGAAGGCGTCGTCCTGCGCGAAGCACGAAGCATTCTTCGTCCTCAAACACTGGAAGAACAGCAGCGAATTCTCGAAGCCTGGCACCGTCTGTTCATCGATGGTGAACTCGGCTGGGGCTTCGATCTTGATAACCCTGGAGCCCCTTTCTTTCATTGCGCCACTCAGCGCGCACCCACAGCGAGCGGGGTAAGCTGAACCGTGCCGGACAACGACCTCCAGGACGAAGTGGCGCTGGATTTCAAGCAAGGCATTCAGGCCGATTCCGGCCATTGGTATAATGTTCTCCAATGGCTGGGGCGAGGCGGCAACGCCGTCACCTTTTTGACGCTGGCGGGAAGCGGACCACTGAAGGGAACTCCCTTCGCCGTCAAAGTGTTCCGCCGCATCTCAATGCCGGAACGACGGCAAAGTTTCATCGGCGAAATGCGGTTCTTGCGGGAATGCGATCATCCTGGAATCATGCGAACCTTCGACGAAGGCATCTTCCATGAGGGTCATCCCTTTGTCGTGGCCGAGTATCTGCCGCAGACGCTTGCTAAGACCATCCGCGCCGGTGCGACGAAGATGATCGAGAAGCTGAGTTTCATGGTGCAGTTGCTGTCGGCGCTTGAGTATCTGGCCGCGCTGCAGCCGTCCGTCATGCACCGTGACATCAAACCCCAAAACGTATTCGTGAAGGGGGGCGCTTGTGTGCTTGGCGACTTTGGGCTCATGAAGCGGCTGGGCGAAATCGATGGCGAGTCGGCCGAGAGCATTTTCAAACGTAGCGTTGGCCTGGGAATGCCCTTCTCATACAGAACCCCGGATCAGGTCGCGTATGCGCGCAACGAGGCCCAATTGACTGTGGCCTCGGATGTGTTCCAACTTGGCCTGGTCGCGGCCGAGCTGTTCACGGGCTGGAACCCCGAGAAACGCGCCCCGCACGACGAGTTCCTGTCGGACGTCGAACTCGATCGGCTCCGGTTCGTTCCCGGCAGTTCCGGCGGCGTGATCGCCGGGTTGATTCGCAGCATGCTGGAGTTCGATCCCTCCGAACGCCCCTCCGCCGGCCTGTTGCTCGAACAATGGCGAGGCGTGTTCCTTCACGTCGCGGGCCAGCAGCGGGCGATCGAGGGGTATGTGCTGTGAGCGTTTACCTGACTCCCCGAATACTTACGACGGAGTTCTACCATGCGATGCTTCCTCCTTATGCTTATCGCTGCAATCCTTTGCGTGCCGTCGATCCTTTCAGCCGCCGATTACTACGTGGCGCCGGATGGCGACGACGCGGCCGCCGGCACGGCCGACCAGCCGTTTGCCACGCTTGCACGGGCACGCGACGCCATCCGCCTGCAGAAGCAGCAGGGCCCGCTCGCCGAACCGGTACACGTTTACGTGGCGGGCGGCGAGTACCACCTTGCGGAACCACTGGTGCTCGGCGCGCAGGATAGCGGCACGGTCGATGCGCCGATCACGTACCAGGCCGCTCCGGGCGAGCGGCCCGTCTTCAGCGGCGGCCGGGCGATTACCGGCTGGCAGCAGGGCGAAAACGGTCTGTGGAAGGTCCATTTGCCTGAGGTAGCCGACGGCTCATGGTACTTCGAGCAGTTGTTCGTCGGCGGCCGACGCGCCACCCGGGCCCGCACGCCCGACAAGTTCTACTACCACATGCAAAACGTCGAGGAAGAAGTGCTCGCCGGGCCGCCCAATGCCCGCCGGCCACAGAAGGCACGCCAGACCATCACCATGCGTCCGCAGGACTTCGAGCAGAGCCTGCAGGGACTCAGCGACGAGGAACTGGCCGACGTGAACATGGTCGTTTACCACAAGTGGGATGTCACCCGGCGATTCCTCGACGCGGCCGACGCCGAGCAGTCGACGCTGACCACCTCGGGCCAGGGGATGAAATCGTGGAACCGGTGGCACAAGAACACCCGTTTCCACTTGGAGAATTTCAAGGACGCGCTCGACGCCGACGGCGAATGGTTTCTCGCCCGCGACGGCTGGCTGTACTATCGCCCACTGCCCGGGCAGGACATGGCCCGTGTGCCCACGGTCGCGCCGGTGATCGACCGGTTCCTTCGAATCGAGGGGAACGCGGCTGCGGACGAGTTCGTCGAACACGTGCGTTTCGAGGGCCTCGCGTTCCGCCATGCCCGGTGGGTTATGCCGCCCGGCGGCTTCGAGTCGAACCAGGCGGCCGCCCAAATCGACGCCGTGGTACAAGTGGACGGGGCAAGGCACGTGCGGATGGTCGACTGCGAGTTCGGGCACGTCGGCCGATACGTCGTCTGGTTCCGCCGGGGCTGCCACGACTGCTTGCTCCAGCGGTCGTACCTGCACGATTTCGGCGCCGGCGGCGTGCGAATCGGCGAGACGGGCATTGCAGGGAACGAGGCCGAGCGGACCGGCCGCATCACCGTCGACAACAACATCATCCGGCACGGCGGGCGCATCTTCGCGTGCGCCGTCGGCGTGTGGATCGGCCAGAGCGGCGACAACCGCGTGACGCACAACGAAATCGCCGACCTTTACTACACCGGCATCTCGGCCGGCTGGCGCTGGGGCTACACCAACAGCCTCGCCAAGCGAAACACCATCGCCTTCAACCACGTGCACCACATCGGCTGGGGCGTGCTGAGCGACATGGGCGGCATCTACACGCTCGGCCCGTCGGAGGGAACGGTCGTGCGAAACAATGTGTTCCACAACGTCTATTCCTATTCGTACGGCGGCTGGGGGCTGTACACCGACGAGGGCAGCACGGGAATCGTGTTCGAAAACAACCTCGTGCACGACGTGAAGACCGGCGGCTTCCACCAGCACTACGGCCGCGAGAACGTCGTGCGAAACAACATCCTGGCGTTCAGCGAACTGTACCAGTTGCAGGCCACCCGCGTGGAGGATCACCTGTCGTTCACGCTGGAGAACAACATCGTCTACTACGATTCCGGGCAACTGCTGGCAGGCCGGTGGAACCAAATTCAGTACGCCAGCCGGAAGAACTGCTTCTGGCACGCCGGCGGCGAGCCGGTCCGGTTCCTCGGCAAGTCGCTCGAGGAGTGGCGGGCCGAAGGGCACGAGGAGGGCTCGATCGTGGCCGACCCGAAGTTCGCCGACCCGGCCAACCGCGACTTCCGCCTCGCGCCCGATTCGCCGGCGATCGAACTCGGCTTTCAGCCGTTCGACCCGTCCGAGGCGGGCGTGTACGGCGACCCTGCCTGGGAGGCCAAAGCCGCCGAACCGACCTACCCGCCGCTGGAAACCGCTCCAAAGCCCGAGTAGCCGTCCTTGCTGCCTCGCCTTGACAACGGCGCGGCAGGGGGGTAGCCTCAGGCGATGGTTACGTCCCCCCCGTTTTCGAAGAAA
>CAYPWB010000272.1:0-1516 GCA_964414315.1 uncultured Planctomycetaceae bacterium
GCTACTCGGAGGAGGAGACCGCCGAGTTCGATCGGCCCGACACGATCGACGCCATCGAGGGCGCCCTGCGCACCCTCGGCCACACCACGGACCGCATCGGCAACGCACGGCAGCTTGTCCGTCGGCTGGCCGCCGGCGACCATTGGGGACTGTCCCAATTTTCGCGGCAGGGCGGCCCTGTAGACCAATCGAGCGTCCGTTCGGCCCCGAAAATGGGACCGTCCCCTTTCCAAGCCCCCTCGGCCGCCGGCGACCGATGGGACCTGGTGTTCAACATCGCCGAGGGACTGCACGGGACCGCTCGCGAAGCGCAAATACCGGCCATCCTCGACGTGTACGACGTTCCGTACACGTTCTCGGACCCGCTTGTGCTGGCGGTCGGACTGGACAAGGGGCTCAGCAAGCTGGCGGTTCGCGAGGCGGGCCTGCCCACGCCCGATTTCGCCGTGGTGCGCCGTCCGGCCGACCTGGAGGCGGTCGACCTGCCGCCGCCTTGGTTCGCCAAGCCGCTTGCGGAAGGAACGGGCAAGGGCATTTCGGCGGCCTCGAAGATCGGGCGGCAGGCCGATCTGTGGCCGGTGTGCGAGGACCTGCTCCGCCGGTTCCCCCAGGGCATCCTGCTGGAATCGTTCCTGCCGGGCCGCGAACTGACGGTCGGCGTGCTGGGCACCGGCGAGGCGGCCCGCGTACTCGGCACCCTCGAAATCGTGCTCCGCGGCGAGGCGGAACCCGACGTCTATTCCTACGTGAACAAGGAGCGGTGCGAGGAGCTGGTCGACTATCGCCTGGTGCACGCCGGCGCCGACCCCGAGGTTGCCGAAGCCGAGGCCGTGGCCCTTGCGGCGTGGCGCGTGCTGGGCTGCCGGGACGGGGGCCGGGTCGACCTCCGCTCCGACGCCGCGGGCCGGCCGAGTTTTCTCGAGGTGAACCCGCTGGCCGGCCTGCACCCCGAACATTCCGACCTGCCGATGCTTTGCACGGCGCTGGGCATTGCGTACGTCGAGTTGATTCGCAAGATTGTCGAGTCGGCAGCCGTCCGAGTGAAGACCGACCGTTCGGGCGGCTCGCGGCTCAGTCCGGAAATCCTGGCGAAGTGACGCGGGCAAGTCGAAGGGAAACTTTGCGCATGCACGTACTCGTGGCTCACAATGCGGTCGACGCGGACGCACCGCCCGACGACCTGGACGTGCTGGTCCAGGTCGAGGCGGTTTTCGACGCGCTAAGACGGAACGATCATGCGGTCGACGCGGTGCCGGTATCGCTGAACCTGGCCGACTTGAGCAACGCCGTCGCCTCGATCCGCCCCGACGTCGTCTTCAACCTGGTCGAGTCGCTTGCAGGCCGCGACCGGCTCGCGCCGTTGGCCCCTTGGGTACTGGAATCGCTCGATTGCCCCTACACCGGCGCTCCCGCGGCGGCCCTCGCCTTGCTGAGTGACAAAGTTCGGGCGAAAGCCCGGTTGCGTTGGGCCGGGCTGCCCACGCCCGACTGGATCGTGCAGGGGGAACTGCCTCGA
>CAYPWB010000272.1:1616-8666 GCA_964414315.1 uncultured Planctomycetaceae bacterium
GGGTCCTGGGGCGTGCAGAGCGAGCGGCCCCCCTCCCCTTTCCGCGAAACGGACGGCGACTGCCGGCGGGCCGGCCGGCGGTACATTATCAAGCCGATTCACGACCACGGTTCCCTCGGGATCGGGGCCGATTCGGTCGTCCGAACGGACGGCAAGGCGAGTGTTCTCGCGGCGGTGGCCGAGCGGGAGCGGCGCCTCGCCCGGCCTTGCTTCGCCGAGCAATTTATCGAGGGGCGGGAGTTCAACCTGTCGGTTCTTGCCGGTCCCGGCGGTCCGGAAGTGCTGCCGCCGGCGGAAATTCTGTTCGTCGGGTTTCCCGCCGACCAGCCGCACATTGTCAACTACTCGGCGAAGTGGGAGCCCGAGTCGTTCGTCTATCGGAACACGCCGCGACGGTTCGACTTCCCCGACTCGGACCAGCCGCTGCTCGGGGAACTGAGCGGGCTTGCGAAGGCATGCTGGCGCGTGTTCAGGCTGCGGGGCTACGCCCGGATCGATTTCCGGATCGATGCCGGCGCGCGGCCCTGGGTTCTGGAGGTGAACGCGAACCCGTGCCTCTCGCCCGACGCCGGTTTCGCGGCCGCCGTCGAGCGGGCCGGCTATGCGTTCCCGGAGGCGGTCGAAAGAATTGTCGCCGATACCCCGGCCGGGAAGCGGCGCGCTGTTGGCGTTCACGGTTCAGGGTGTGAACCCACCCCATGCGGCGTACGGCATGCTGTTGGAGTTCACGCTTCAGCGTGCAAACCCATCCCATGCGGCCCCCGGCACGCTGAAGCATGAACCCCCACAGCGCGCGACGGCAGGGCCGAAAGCGTGTGTAGGATCCTCGCGTAGTGGCCAATCATCGCCCCACCGACGCGGGGTCGGCGGGGGCGTGTGCAAGCAACGACTTTCATTCCTTCGCGAGCCTTACCCCATGTTTCGCATCCGCCGCATCCACGACGACGTACTCCCGGTCAACCGGGATGCCATTCAGCAGGCCGAACACATCCTGGAGGAGCATTTCAGCGCGGCGCGCCGGGAGGCGTACCGCGGGCTGGCCGAACGGTTGCGCAACCCGTTTCACCAGCAGTTCCGCAGCGTACTCCTGGTGGCCGAGCGGCAGCGGGGCCGGGTGGCCGGCTTCGGATTCCTCATGCACGACCCGGGCCTCGGCTTCGCCTACCTCGACTTCATCGCCTCGGCGGCAGACCTGACCGGGCGGGGCATTGGCGGGGCACTGTACCAGCGGGTGCGGCAGGAGGCGACGGCCCTGGGCGCCCGCGGCCTGTTCTTCGAGTGCCTGCCCGACGACACGGCCCAGTGCGACGCCCCGGCCATCCTCAAGGAGAACGTTGCCCGGCTGAGGTTCTACGAACGGTTCGGCGCCCGGCCCATCGTGGGCACGGCGTACGAAGCGCCCATTCAGCCGGACGACCGCGGGATGCCGCACCTCGTGTACGACCCGCTGGGTCGCGAAGAACCCCTGCGGCGCGACTTCGCCCGGAAGGTGGTGCGCGCCGTGCTGCAGCGCAAGTACGCGCACCTTTGCCCGGCCGAGTACGTGGACATGGTCGTCGGCTCCTTCCGCGACGATCCCGTTCGCCTGCGCGAGCCCCGCTACATCAAGGCTCCGGCGCAAGCCGCCCCGGCCGCCCGCCCGCCGGCCGATGCGGTCGCGCTGGTCGTCAACGACAAGCACGACATCCATCACGTGCGAGAACGGGGATACGTCGAGGCGCCGGTGCGCATTCGGTCGATCCTCGCCGAGCTGGAGCCGGCCGGCGCGTTCGAGCGGGTGGCGCCCCGGGCGCATCCCGACCGGCACATCCTCCAGGTGCACAATCCGGCGTTCGTCGGCTACCTGCGGCGCGTGTGCGCCGGCGTGGGCAAGGAGAAGGCGGTTTACCCTTACGTGTTCCCCCTTCGCAACACCGCCCGGCCGCCCAAGGAGCTTTCCATTCGGGCCGGGTACTATTGCATCGATACGTTCACGCCCCTCAGCGCCAACGCCTATTTGGCGGCGCGCCGCGCGGTCGATTGCACGCTCACCGCGGCCGACGCGCTACTGGCCGGCCGCCGCACGGCCTACGCCCTGGTCCGCCCGCCGGGACACCATGCGGAACGAAACTGCTTCGGCGGCTTCTGCTACTTCAACAATGCGGCGATCGCCGCGCAGCACCTGACGTCGGCGGGCAAGGTGGCCATCCTCGACGTCGATTACCACCATGGCAACGGGCAGCAGGACATCTTTTACCGCCGCGACGACGTGCTGACCGTGTCGATCCACGCCCATCCGAGCATTGCGTACCCGTACTTCAGCGGATTCGAAGACGAGCGGGGCGAGGGGCCGGGCGAGGGTTTCAACCGGAACCTTCCCCTGTCGGAACACCTCGACGGCGCCGCATACCGCAAGGCCCTGGCCAAGGCGCTTCGCCTGGTGGCCGACTTCCGGCCCGCCGTGCTCGTGCTGGCCCTCGGCCTCGATACGGCCCTGGCCGACCCGACCGGCACCTGGAACCTGCGTGCGGCAGATTTTCAAGCCAACGGACAGATGATCGCCGAGCTGGGCCTGCCCACGCTCGTCGTCCAGGAAGGCGGCTACCGCACCCGAACGCTTGGCACGAACGCCAAGCATTTCTTTGAGGGGCTGCGATCAGAGCGTTGAGCGGGCATGGAAGCTTGGAGGGCAACCGTCCGGAGGCCGGCAGCGCAGGCTGTCTTCTTCGCTGCGCGCGAAGGGGACCGTCTCATTTCCACGGCCGCAGCGGCCGACCGATTGGGCAAATCGCCGGTCCTGCTGCGAAAACCGGGACCGTCCCCGGTGCACGGTTACCCTCCTTGAGCCTGCACCAAATCAATCATCGCCAGGAGGTTTTCCAAGGGCACGTCGCCTTCCACATCGTGGGCTGGAGCGAAGATGTAGCCGCCCGCCGCCCCCAGGGCGAGCAGGCGCCGTGTTTCGGCGCGCACCTCTTCCACGGTGCCGAACGGCAAAGTGCGCTGCGTCGACATGCCGCCGTGGAACGCCAGCCGGCCACGGTAGCGCGGCAACAACTCGTCCACGTCCATGACCTCGGGCTGCAAGGGATTGAAGCAGTTCAAGCCAATTTCGATCAGATCGTCGAAAAGCTCGTCGACGTCGCCGCACGAGTGGATCATGACGAACCGGCCGGCCTTTCGCACGACGCCGTACATCCGCGCCAGTTGCGGCCGGAGGAAGGTGCGCCACAGCCGGCCGCCCATTTGGAGGCCCCGCTGCTGCCCCCAGTCGTCGCCGAAATAGACCGCGTCGATATCGTATTGAAGCGCGCGGCCGATCTGGGCGATATTGTAATCGGCGATGGCTCGTAGCAATTCGTGGACAAACGCCGGGCGATCGAGCATATCGATCATCAGGTTCTCCATCCCCCGCAGCGTCCACGCCCGCTCGTACAGCGAGAAGCCGATCTGAAACACGCGAAATCGGTCGGGAAAGCGTTCCAGTTTCTCGGGAATATCGGCAAAGAATCGCTCTTCGCAAGGGTCGGGAAAGGTGTAGCCCGACACCGTCGGCTCGGGAAGCACGCAACCGTCGACATTGCCGATGTCTTTGTCGATCGAGCGGTCCCAGACCACGCCGAACACGTCGCGCACCCGGTCCCGACCGATCGGCTCGAAGAATCCGATATCGCTGCCGAGTTTCAGGAGGTGATTCCCCAGCGGGGCTTCGAGGTCCGTGGTGCCGTAGTGACCGGCGAGTTTTTCCCGGGCTTCCTTGGTCAACCCCAGGGACCAGGGGACGTACGGCGGCCGGCCGCCGTCGAGGACCAGGCGGATCACCTCCCGCTTGCTCAGCTTGCTGTCGGACATGGCGTCATCAAGGGCATCATTGGACCACCACCTCGTGGACCCCCGCCGACCATTTCTCCTGCAAGACGATTTCGATCTTGATTGCCGTGGTGTCCACCGGCTCAAACTCGATCCGGTTGAACGTGTCCTTTCGGACGGTGTAGCCGTCGCGGGAGTCCACGGCCTGAAACCGGCCGTCGGAGTCTTTGTAGAGGACCCGCCACGACTCCGGCACGCGACATTCCCCCCGACCCGTGTCGTCAAACCAGTAGATCTTCACGCTCGACAGGTTGTGGGGCCGGTCCCACTCGAACTGCAGCCACTCGGTCGTCCCCTTGTGAGGCCAGAAATCGAGGTGCAGGTTGCTCGCGTCGGCCGAGTCGGCCGGGACGCATTGATCCTTGATGGCATCCAGCGAGACGTGGACGAACGACGCCGTCGTCTTGCTGAGGAAGGTGGGCGTGTCGGCCGGTCGAGGACGCGATGCTTCAGGAACCCGAGCGGGCCATACGGTCATGGGGGCTCTCCCCCGATGCGCCCACGCGTAGTACGGGATGGCGGTGAAAGGGCGGGCTGCATCCGGCACGATTCGGCCGTCCAGCGTGCGCCGGGCCGTCCCCGCCCGCCCCTCGATGGTGACCACCCCGCCGAGGAGGTCGGGGCGCCGGTGCGTGGTCAATTCCGCATCATCGGAAATCACCAGATCGAGCACGGCGCCGTCGTTGTCAAGACCCTCCAGGCAGTAGACCAGCGGCCCGCGCTGCAGCGCCACTCGCCCCCGATTCGTTCGGACCTCGGGATGCGAAACGATCCTTCGAACAGGCATGGGAAGAGACAGTTCGATGGTGTCGCCGCGCTTCCATTGGCGTTCCAACCGCGCATAACCGGCCGTGACCTCCAGAGGCTGCGGCCGGCCGTTGACCTTCAACGCCACGTCGACGGGCATTTCCCGGACGAAGGAATACAGGTCGCTCGGAACCGGCTGGTTGCGCGCCCAACCTGGAATGCGAACCAGGATGGCGAACACTTCGTCGCGCTGCGGTTCCACGGTAATCTTTACCTCTCCCTCCCAGGGATAGGACGTTTGCTGGAGGAGCCGGACCTTGTTGTCGCCGCTATCAATGGCGACGTCGCTGCCGAGGAACATATTGACGTAAACGTCGCCATCCTTGACGGCGTAGGCGAAACCGGGGATCGAGGGGATGAAGCGGGCAACATTGGAAGGGCAGCAAGCACACCCGAACCAGGGCCTGCGCTCATGCTGCCCGATCGACTCGAGCACGTTGGGGTAAAAGAAGCGGTCGCCCTCGAGCGAGATGCCCGAAAGGGCCGCGTTGTACATGGCCCGCTCCAGGATATCGATGTACTTCGCGTCGCCGTGCATCAGAAACATGCGGTGATTCCAGAGAACCTTGGCGATCGAGGCGCATGTTTCGCAGTAGGCCGTCTTGTTCGGCAACTCGTAGGGGCCGCCGAAACCCTCGTGGCCGCCGGCGGCGCCGATCCCTCCGGTCACGTACAGCTTCGTGGTGACGACGTCGTCCCAGATGGTATCGATCGCCTTGACGTATGCCTGGTTGCCGGTCAAGGCGGCCACATCGGCCATGCCGGTGTACATGTAGGCGGCCCGCACGCTGTGGCCGACGGCCTTCTCCTGCTCGACCACCGGCCGATGGTCCTGGCCGTAGGTTCCGTAGAGCGTTCCTTTGCCGTCGGGACCTCGCCGGCCGAGACGCCCGCGTTGGTCCAGAAAGAACTTGGCCTGATCGAGGTACTTCTGCTCGCCGGTGGTGCGATACAGCTTGCACAAGGCGATCTCGATTTCCTGATGTCCGGGCGGGTCCGTTCGCCCGTCGGAGTTGAAAACCCGGCAGATCAAATCGGCATTCTTCTTGGCCACCTCGAGGAACGTGGCGTCGCCGGTCACTTCGTAATGTGCGACCGCGGCTTCGTACATGTGGCCCGCGCAGTACAGTTCGTGGATCCAGGCGATACCGGTCCATCGTTTCTGCGGCTCCCGCTGGGGCAGCGAATAGTGGGTGAACAGATATCCGTCCTCCCACTGGCTCGCGGCCATGATCCGGATCAACTGGTCGAGGTAGAGGCGCATCATCCGATCGGATTCGACCTGCAGCGAGTAGGCCGCTCCTTCCATGATCTTGTACACGTCGGAATCGTTGAAGCTCGCGCCTTCGTGCTCACCCTGCTGCAAACCGGCGGCCCGCTCGAAGTTACGGATCCGGCCGGTCGCTTCGCACTGCTCGAATGCGTAGGGGATCGTCACCTTTCGGTTCGTTTCGAGTCGGGGTGTCCAGAATTCGTCCGCCACCCGCACGCGACTGAAACGCACCGGTTTGATGTTGTAGTCGCGCTCGAGGGGGGGCGTCCGCTCCTCGCCTGGGAGGGCTGCGGACAGCAACAGCACCGCAAGTGCCGAAAGCCAATAGGTTCGCAAATGCTTCATCGCTCTGATCCTCGCCGTGGCCCGCAGGGACCGTAAGTGGACAACGGGCGCCCCCGGTTTCCGCCGGAAAACGTACCGGCTCGAGGACGGGTAGGAAACGTACTTTCGTGACCATTCCCAGGGGAAGGCCCCGCTCTTCGCAGTTCCCGGGGAAATTGGGCCAATGGGTCAAGTGCTCCGGCCGCGAAAACGGTACCGGCTTCTCGGCATCCCGTCGAGAAAACAGCCCACGCCACGGAGCTTCAGACCGTTCGCGTGATTTCCCACAGGGTTGAGTCTGAGCACGAACGGCTCCGTAGTCAAGGGGGTGATTTTCTTGACATCGCAGGGACAGCGCTACCACGTGGCGGTGAAGCGCTGCCCATCTGCCCGGCCAAGATCGATTGACGCCGCCGCTCCTTCATCGGATTGTTGGGCTGGCGCTGCGGCTCGCCGACTGAGGTCGTGGCCCCGGAGTCGGCGGTCCGCCGTCGGTGGTTGGCTGAGCACCGGGGACCGGAGCATGACGAAGTTGAAAATCGTTCGAAGCATCCTCAACAACCGGAAGACAGCCGGCCATGCCCTCTTCGACTTCCGCGATCCCGCCTATCGGTTGCCCGTAGACGGCCCGACCGGCACCTGGAACCTGTGTGAGGCGGGGTTCCGCGCCAACGGGGAGAGGATTGCCGAGTCGGGTTTGCCTGCGCGTGTCGTCCAGAAAGGCGGCTGCCGCACGTGGACGCCGGATGCCAACGCAAGGCAACTCTTTGAGGTGCTGCTATACGAGGGATAAGTAG
>CAYPWB010000273.1:0-8650 GCA_964414315.1 uncultured Planctomycetaceae bacterium
TGGCGACTGTATGGGAAGCCCGGCTCGACTCTCGCCTTGCCACCGACGGCACGGCTTGCCACACCGCCGTGTTCCACGTGGAGAACCTGGGCCAGGACGCCCTTCGGATCCATCTGCCCGCCGCGATGCGCGGCGATGGGCCGATCGAGGTTTGGGTCGACGGCCGGCGTGTGACGGCCACCGGCAGCCGCGACCGGGCTTTGCCCGGAGCAAGGCCGCCGGAAACCGGTCCGTCGTCCGCCGTTTCGGATCCTTACCATGAACTGCGAGTTGCGCTCCCGGTCGAGCGGAAGTACCCGACGGTCGCGCTGGTATTCACCACGAAGCAAAGGCCCCTTCTGCCGCTGGGCGTTGTGCAAGCGCCCTGGCCGGAGCCGGACGTCGCCGTTTTGAACCGCTCCTGGACTGTCTGGTTGCCTCCCGGCTATGCGGCGTACGGCGATTCCGACGTGTTCCTTCCGGTAGCACCGCCCGCCCGAAGTTGGAGCGAACGACTCCTGGGACCGTTGGGCCGCCCGGCCGCGCAAACCGTTTTCGACCCACTTGCGCCCGACCACTGGCTCGCTCTTCGGGGCGACGCGGCCGCGCGGCGCGAGGCGGTGGAATGCGTAGAAGCCTGGCTGGACCAGGCCGCTGCGGCGCCGCCCGACGATGCGCGAAATGGAAAACCCACCCTCCCGATCCGATTGCGCACCTTGTTAACGCAGGAGTCGCTTGCCGGACTGAAACGGAAACTTCTCGTCGACCGCGAGGCTCTGGCCCGCCACGGCGTTCTTCCCGAGGATCTGCTCACCGGCAACAGCGAGGGCTCCGAGTCCCTGACGCCGAAGCACTTGCCGGCGATCGCCGGATTGGCCGTGCTGGTAAGTCGCGATGCCGCGCTGCTGACCAGTCAGGCAAACGCCGCCCGGCTCCGCCCGCACCTGGAACCCACGTCGAACATCCACATCTGGTGGATCGCTTCGCGTCCTCTTTCCGAGCGGATTGCCTACGCGAGCCGGGCCGAGGCGGATCGCGTTTACCCCCTTGCCGCACAGTGGGCGGCACAGCCGAGCCGGGCAGGCAGCCTATGGACGGGCGACCGATTGCCCGGCCAGGAGGCGATGGACCAGCTTGGCTGGCTGGCGGTGTCGCCGTCGCCGGGGCAGGATTCCACCGGGGTCCGGTACTACCATGGGTATTCCGTCCAATTGGCCGGACTGCTGGCATTTTTGTGCACGGTTGCCGCCGGGTGGTGGCTGGCACGGCAACGGCGGTGGGCAATACTGGGCGCGGCCGGCATCGCAGGACTCGGCGGTCTTTGGCTGCCCGTGCCGTTCGTCCCTCTCGCGGCGGGCATCGTGCTCGGCGCTTTCTTCTGCCTCGCATTCCGGTTCGTGCAGCGCCGGCGAGCGCTCCGCACGCAACACGTGCACCGCCGGCGCGCCGCCGTGCACGCTCTGCCCAGCACGGTCTCGGTGACCGTTCCCTGGGGGCTGGTTCTTCTGGTCGCCGTGTTTGCCACGGGCTGGAGCGCGGCGCGAGGCGACGAGCCGGATTCGGAAGCCGGACCGACCTGGTACCGTGTGTTCATACCCGTCGATGAACAGAAGGAACCTGTCGGCGGAAAATACTTCCTCCCGGAACCTCTTTTTGCGGAATTGCACCGCCGCGCTGCGGCCCGGCGCGACTTGCCCCAGGGCTGGCTGCTGGGCGAGGCGGTCTACCGAGGCGAACTGACCCGCGAGCCTGGCGGAGAGCGACTCCGCGTCGATGAAATTCGCGCACAGTTCCATCTCCACGTGTTTACGCCGGCGGCGCGGGTGCAAATCCCGCTGGATCGAAGTAGTGCGAACCTTCTGCCCGACGGCGTCCGCCTCGACGGCGCCGCCGTCGAGGTGGAATGGTCGGCCGACAACCGGGCCCTGGTATTCGAAGTGGCGGAAACGGGGCAGTATCGGGTGGAACTTCGCATGCGTCCGCGAATGGAGGATGCCCCGTCGAGCGGTTTCGACCTCAGCATTCCGCCGCTCCCGATGGCGCAACTGGAGCTTGCCTTGCCTTCGGCGGCGCCGCCCATTGAAGTCCCCTCGGCACGCGGGAACGTTTGGCGCGAAGAGGATCCGGCCCGCCTGATCGCGGAGTTGGGGCCCTCCGAGGTGCTGTCGGTCCGATGGCCATCGGGGAGCGGCGCGCCGGCGAGCGGCCCGGCGGTCGATATCGAAGAACTGCTTTGGATGAAGGTGCAGCCGGGTTCCGTCCTGCTCGACGTGAAATGGAACCTCACGGTTGTTGAGGGCCAGGTGCGGCGGCTCCGGCTGGCCGCCGACCCGCGACTCCGGCCGTTGCCGCTGGAAGGCGACCGGAGTCCGACCGTGCGGACCCTTTCCGGCGACGGCGAACTGTTGCAGCTCGTATTCGAGTGGCCCGAACCGCTTCAGCAGGAGACTGTGGTTTCGGTGCGGTTTCTGCTTACAGGCACTTCGGGCATCGGCAACCTGCGCATGCCGCAACTCGACGTGCTGGACGGACGTATGACGCGCCGCTGGCTGGGCGTCTCCGTGGCCGAGTCGCTGCAATTTGAGCGGGACGGCTTCGGCGGGCTCGCGCCTGTTCCCGCCACCGAGTTCGCCGCCGGGTGGGGCGAGGCGAAAAACGCGCCCGGTTTCGCATACCGCCTTTCGCGGGGTACCCCCGACTGGACGCTCGCAACGCGGCCCCGCGAGCCGAGCACCACCGCCGATAAGGAGTTGACCCTCCGCTTCGCTGAGCATGCCATCGACGTCGAACTGTCTGCGAAACTGGAGACAACCGCCGGGTACGGCTTCCGTTATCGGATCGCCGCGCCAAAGACGCTTGAGGTGGTCCGAGTGGCCCTGTTGGCGGATGAGGTGGATCGACTCGTACGATGGTCGCAAGACGAAACGGGAGACATCCACCTGTTCCTCGACGGCCCTGTTTCCGGGACGCAGCAACTGACGTTGCGCGGGCGCCTGCCGATCGCGCTGGGGACGGTCGAACCGGTACCCCCTCTAAGCATGGAGGGCGTTGAAGCCACCGGGACCACGCTGCACGTGCTGCGCAGGCCGGGCATCCTGGTTGAACTGCAAAACGTCGAACGGCCGGTTTCGACGGAAGGCCCGGCCTCGGACGAGGGGAATGGGGCCTGGCTGCCGGTCGGCACGTACCGGCTGATGCCCGGCGAGGAGCAATCCGCGGCGGTCCTGGCCACGGCCAACGAGCCGAACCTTGCCGGCAGCGAAATCCTGCGCGTCTCGACGGTCGACGGCATTTGGCGCGCTCGCTGGGAATGCCGGCTCGACGTTCACGACGGCCTTCTGGAAGAACTGACCGTCGACGCGCCGGCGAACTGGGGAAACCGTTTCCGCACCAGCGAGGGCGTGCAGTGGAGCCGGCGACCGACCGACGCCGGGCGCCAGGAGTTGACGATTCGTCCCCAACGACCGGTTGAAACGCGCTGGTGGGCGTGGATATCGGGCCGCCTCCCGTTCGCGCCCGGCGAACCGGTTGCCGTACCGGATATCGCGATGCGCACCGGCGGCGAGGTCGCTCGGTTCGTCATTCTTCCCCGGCACGTGGACGGCCGGCCGATGGAGTGGCACGTCCAAGGGCTTCAGGAGGTTCCGCTGGCGGCGGTTGCCCCGGAGTTGGCGCCCGAGCAAGGCGTGCTGGCGGCATTCCGTGTGGTCGGCAAGGCATTTTCCGCGGAATTGCCCGAACTGCCCCCCGCCTGGGACGAGGGACGCGTCCACCTGGCCGAGTACGCGATGACCTGGCAAGAGGGCGGGGTGGCGGGAATCGCGCGGTTCGACCTCGAGCCGGGCGCCGAGCCGAGTTGTGCCATTCGTTTTCCCGAGGCCGCACGCCCCGTCCTCATGAAGGTCGACGGAGTGCACACGGCCTGGACCGAAACTTCGAAGTCGGGCGTCGTGACGGTTCCGCTTGGCGCATTGGGCGTACCGCAACGCGTGGAAGCCGTCTTCGCCATCGACACCCAGCGGCCGGACAGTCGCTTCCTCGAACCGGCGGTCCCTCACGTGGTAGACGTGGCCGTCGATCAGACGCTGTGGACCTTCGCCGCGCCGCACCGGCGGATCGCGGGCACTCCGCCGACAGGCAGCGACGCCGCCGCGCACCTGGCCCTGACGCGTCTGGAACGCATCAGCGCCGTGATCGAGCGGTACACGCTGGCCGCCGGTGACGATTCGGCCGATACGAATCGCTGGTATCGAATGTGGCTCGGCCGTTGGGCGGCCGCGAGAGAAGCCGCGCGCTCGGCAGCCGAACGCCTGGCGGATGAGTCCGAGCGGCGCCGGGCATTCGATCGGATCGACGCGCTCACCGAACAGCAAACCGATACGGCGGCCCGACTGGACGCGACCGACACTTTGGATGAATGGCTTAAAGCAGGACCGGCGGTCGAGGGACTTGCCCATGCCCAGTTCGCACCCCTTTTCCGCGACCGCAGCCTGGCCTATTATGAAGGAGTGGGTCGTTTGCCTGAAATGGGCGTCGAGATCGCCCCCTTGCCCAGCGTACCCCTCACCGACCGGCTACTTGCCACGGCAGGTTGGATGATGCTGTTGGGCATGGTGGCGTTCGGCTTGCGGCGCGAAATGCTGAGGGATACCTTCCGTCGCTGGCCCCATACCGTCGGCGTCGTCGCGGGCCTCGCCTGGTGGCTGTGGTTGTCGCCCAGCGCCCTGGGCCTGCTGGTGGTTGTTGTTTGTGCCGTCGGGTCGTTGTGGGCGGGGTGGCGGCCGATTGCCGGCGCCGACGCCGACGCAAGCGCGGCTTCGGTACGCACCGTGCACGGCAATGGACGAGGAGCCTTTGGAGGAGGAACCGCATGAGATGGACCTTGACGCTCTGCCTTGTCTCGGCCGTATGCGGCGCGCTGGTTGCCGCCGCTGTGTACCCCCTGGCGAACTCGGAAAGCGATCCGACGCGTTTCACGGCCCGCAAGCCGGCAAGCGAAGGCTCGGCCGACCAGGCGCCCGAATTGCGAGATTGGGAAGAGCCGGCTTGGACGGGCGCCGGGGACGAGAACGGCAATCCGGCCGCCCGGATTCCCGGTTACGTGCTTCCCTCGCCCGCCGCATCGAAGCCTGAGGGCCCTCTGGAACCCGATTGGGCCGACGAGTCGGCGGCCGGCGAACGCTACGAGGAACTGCTGCCGTGGGAACGGATCAATGTTGCGGTATACGAGCAGGTCAATCGGAGCGTCGTGCACATCGCCACCGAGACCGTCCAAAGGGACCGGTTCCTGCCGGTGGAGCGAACGAGTGAAGGCGAGGGGAGCGGGGCGGTCATCGACCGTTCGGGGCACGTGCTGACGAACTTCCACGTGGTCGACCGGGCCCGACAAATCCAGGTCACGCTCTTCGACGGGACGAGTTACTCGGCTCGGCTGGTCGGAACCGACCCGCCCACGGATATCGCCGTGCTGCGAATCGACGCTCCCGCCGAATTGCTTTACCCGGTCACATTCGGCAGTTCCACCAGCCTGATGGTCGGGCAGAACGTGTACGCCATCGGGAACCCGTTCGGTCTGGAACGCACCCTCACCACGGGCGTCATTTCAAGCCTCAACCGCACGCTGCCGCGCCGCTCCCGCAGCGGTACGATAAAGTCGATCATCCAAATCGACGCGGCGATCAATCCGGGCAGTTCGGGCGGGCCCCTGCTCGATTCCCGCGCACGAATGATCGGCATGAATACGGCCATCGCCAGTCGAACCGGCGAGAGCGCCGGGGTCGGGTTCGCCATTCCCGTCAACACGGTTCGGCGGGTGGTGCCGCAACTGATCAAGTCGGGCCGGGTTACGCGGCCCGACATCGGAATCGCCCGCGTGTATCAAACGGCCGACGGACTGCTCATCGCCCAGCTATCCCCGGGCGGCCCCGCGGAAAGGGCCGGCCTGCAAGGGCCGAAGCTCGAACGCCACCGCAAGCGCCAGGGACCCTTCGTGTACGAGTACCAGACCATCGACCGCAAAGCGGCCGACCTGATTACCGGCGTCGATGGCCGGCAAATCAAAACGGCCGATGAATTCCTCGACGTGATCGAAAGCAAAGAACCGGGCGAACGCGTGGTGCTGACCATCATTCGCGACGGCCGCTCCATCCAGGTGCCCGTCGTGCTCGACGCCGAAGAATAGCCGCGGTAACGGTTCCCCCTACGCCGGCGCGCCCGCCAGATCGTCGAGCCAGCACTCGATGAGCGTGGTCTGGTTCGCGTTCCGATCGATCTGCTCCGCCGCTTCGAGGCACCGGTCGAGCCGGAACAGGGTTCGCTGGCTCCCCGTACCCGCGGCCAACGTCTGTTGGGCCGCTCGCCGCAATTCCTCGTCGTCGACCACGTTCGCGCCGCTTTCCGACAGGAGTAACTGGCGATAAAACTGGGTGGCGAACCGAACGATCTGCCGCAGCCGGGCGCGGCGGGGGGGCGCCGCCTTGCCCGCCGCGTCGACGAACGCGCTCATCGTCTTGGCCAACTCGACGCTTCTCAGCGGGCTTTCCGCAAGATGGGCCAGCAGAGTGCCCCGGAACGACCACAAGTCGGGATCGTCCAGTTCCCGCGCCTGGGTCAAGCTCCCTTCGCTGTACGACGCCAACTGCTCCGCCCTGTCCGGCTGGTCCAGCAGACCCTCGCGCCGGAGCAGTTGGGCAACCGTTTCCTCGGGCAGGCGGTCGAACCGGACCATCTGGCAGCGGGAGCGGATGGTGGGCAACTGCCGCGCCGCGCTGGTGCCGATGAGGATTAGCACCGACTTCGGCGGCGGCTCCTCCAGGGTCTTCAGCAGCGAGTTGGCGCTCTCGACTTGCAGATAGTCGGCGTCGTCGATCACCGCGATGCGCCGCTTGCCGGAATACGGACGCAGCGCAATGTCGTGGCATAAGCCTTCCCGCCCGCGGTGTTCCCTCCGACCGATCAGAATTTCGAGCGGCAAGGCCGACTTCTCCGCCGGCTTGCCCACCACGTGAATGTCGGGATGGTTGTCGGCCGCCGCCTGCCGGCACGCGGGACAGGTGCCGCAGGGGTCCAGTTCGGCCTCGGGCCGCGTCTGGCACAGCAGGGCCTGCGCCAGGCGCAGCGCGAAGGTCCGCTTGCCGATCCCTTCCGGGCCGACGAACAGGAAACTGCTGGCCAGCCGCCCGCGCTGAATCGCCCGGCGGAACTGCTCCACCACCCGATCGTGGCCTTCAATGCCGTGCCATGCCATGGCGATGTTCTCCAAGGACCGCGGCGACCGCCCCTTGGACGGCCTGGTGCACCTCATCGATACCGGCCGATGCATCGACGACGACAATCCGGCCGGGCTGCCGGGCGGCTTCGTTCAGGAAGCCTTCGCGCACCCGAGCGTGGAAGGCCGCGCCCTGGCTTTCCATGCGGTCGGGCGTACCGGTCAGCCGCGCCGCGGCCACCTCGGCCGGCACGTCGAGCACGACGGTCAGCCGCGGCATCAGGTTGCCGGTGGCCACCCGGCCGACCTCCCAGAGCGTTGCCACGTCGAGTCCCCCGGCGTAACCCTGATACACCACGTTCGCCAGCAGGAAGCGGTCGGCCAGCACGGTTTTGCCGGCCTCGAGCGCGGGGCGGATGACCTCTTCGACCATCTGCGCCCGCGCGGCCATGTACAGGAACATCTCGCTACGGCGATGGATGCTCAGGTCGTGCCGGTCCAGCAGTAGGCCGCGAACGGCCTCGCCCAGCGGGGTGCTGCCCGGGTCGCGGCAGGCGACCACCTCGTGCCCTTGCGCGGCCAGCCACTGGGCCAACAGCCGGCACTGGGTCGACTTTCCGGTACCGTCGCCACCGTCGAGGGAGAGGAACATAGGCCGCCGTCCGCCTTCGGCCCACCCTGCCGGGCCTCAAAAGGAATTGCAACATGGTCGTCGTGCACGAAACCGACCATCGTACGCGATACGTCGCCCCATGGCAATCGACCGGCTCCCGACGCCCCCGTCGCTCGCAGCAGCCCGGGCAGATCGCACCACGGTGTAGCTAAGCCCGCGCAGGCGGCTGTCGCCCATGTTGAGCAAGGGCGGAGTGGGCCGATACGAGGTGGAGTTTACGGGAGCCAGTCCTCTCAACGGCCGAAGGAGACAGCGTCAGACACCACAAAGGCGACGGCCGCAAAAGCTGGAACATCTGGGCAGTCTGTTCGCCCTAATCTTCCTTGGCTTCACCAGATTCGGTGGCTTTTCGCCGTGCCAATGGCTGCTCTCACTCTTCCTCCCCGGAAGACCCGAGTTTGAAGAGAATAGCCCCGACAATAAAGGCAACGTACGGCGACCACATGACCCCGGTCAAGTCGACCCACACGTAGCTGCTTACAATGTCGACGATGCCAAAAACGACGCAGAGCCCACCAAGGAACTTAAGAGCAATCATCGTCTTCTCTCCTGAATGCAGGCGCCATTGCGGCGGGTGAAGGAACCGAAGCCCCTATTGTACGGGCCCTCCAATAGACATCAAGAACCCCTATCGCTATTAAGTGGCTGAAGCGACGAGGACGTGCCAACAACCCGGGCCGCTGCCCGGAAGACTCAAACGCTTTTCGATTGCTTTGGCCGCCTTTTTAGACACCTCTAACCGACGAATAGGTTCTTCGTGGCGAAGTTCGGGTCGGTGGTCAAATGGACGC
>CAYPWB010000274.1:0-8592 GCA_964414315.1 uncultured Planctomycetaceae bacterium
CCGCTGGCGTTACGAGCCCTACAAGCCGGTGTACAACGTCGGCTTCCGTGTAGCCGTCGAGCCATAGCGAGGACGGTTTTGGTGGGGTTGGGGTTGATCACGGAATACGGGCTTGGGATTAACCACGAAATACACGAACTACACGAAAGAAATCGCAGTAGGTTTTGGAGAGGATTGGGGAGACGTGACCGTTTGTGGGGCATTATGCCGTTCAGCAGAGAATCTCAGCTACTACCGGCGAACGATCAACGATCGCACGCCGACGGCCCCTTTTCCTCTCCCCCTATTCTCTCCCCTTTCGTGTCCTTCGTGTATTTCGTGGTTGCCTTCCCCCTCTGGTTCCTTTCCCCCTCATCGCACGATCCGTTCATATTCCACCTTCGGATAATGGCCGAAGTTGACCAGCAACCCGAGCCTGATGCCGGTTGCTTTCAGATAGTTGTGGACTTGGGCGCGGTGTTCGTTGCACAGTTCCTTGAGCGCCTTGACTTCCACGATGACCGATCCGAAGCAGATGAAGTCGGGAATGTACTTCTTCTTAAGCACCGTTCCTTTGTAGCGGAGTTCCAGTTTCTGTTTCGGCTCGAAGGGGATGCCGCGGAGGGCCAGCTCCAATTCCATGCACTCCTGATACACGCCCTCCAGAAAGCCGCAGCCCATCTCCTTGTACACCTCGAAGCAGGCGCCCATGATCCGGTAGCTTTCCTCCTTCAGCACAATCTCGGCCATTCTTGTTCTCCTTCTCGGATCGTGCGGATTGCCTTCCGACCGCAGACATCCTACAGCTTCCCACGGCACGATGCCACCGGCAGACCCCTTCCTGGCGACGGGGAGCTAACCACGAAATACACGAACCACACGAAAGGATGAGGATCAGGAGAGCAGTCATGGTTGGATTCAAGGCGGCGTTAGGGCTCGCGAAGGAATAAATGGCCGATCCTAACCGTCTTCAGGGCGAAGGGCGACTTGTCCTCGTATCCAGGCTCACCCTTTCGTGTGCTTCGTGTATTTCGTGGTACCCCGAAAGCTCCGACAGCCAGCCAGGGCCGGGGTTGCAAAACGGCTCCAACTGGCCTACAAAATGGACAGTGGCGGTATGCCTTCCCGTGAACTTTGGCCCTGTTTGAAAGAAATAGACCATGCGAACATGTCCTCTTGAGAAGCGTCTTCTGACGCCGTGCGCGGCGGCTGTCTTGACCGTGTTTCTGGCGTGCTCTAGCGTGCGGGCTGAAGAGCCGAGCATCGCCGGGGACGTTGCGGAAGAGTTGGCCAAGGCGGAACAGGCGACGGTATCGCTGGCAGAGGCGTACCGGTCGGTCGTGAAGGAGTTGGAGGGCAGGCCGATTACGCTCCGCGACCTCGAGTCGGCTTGCTTCTGGTCGGAGCGGCTGATGCTGGCGCAGGGGAACGCGGCCGGCCTCCGCGTTCGCGAGTTGCCTACGGGAGCAAACCGGGCCGAGCCGATAGAGCAAGCGTTCGACGATATGTTCGACGCTCACATTGCCCGAATGGAACGCGTCGAGCAGTTGATTCACGCTCGGGCGGAAGCCGGGCAGGCGCCGGCGACGGTCGTATCGGCCGCCCGGGCGCTGGTCGTGTTGGCCCGGGCCAGCCAGGGCTCGTTCTTCCATGCGCTGGCGGCAGGGCAAGATCGGGAACTGGACGTGCTGCTGCCCGAACCTGTCGAAGCAATCCCGCCGGCCGGCAAGCCGCGCGAACTGATTGTCAGTATCGACGCGGCCGGCGCGTGCTTCGTAGCCGGCAAGGAGGTGACGCTCGAGGAGCTTCAACGCATGCTGAATATGGAGTCTGTCAACAACCCCGGCCGAGCTTCGGTGATCGTCCGAGCCGACCGCCGCACCCGTTTTGACCAAGTGGTAAAGATCATGGACGCGTGCACTGAAGCGAAGATTTCCAATATTCGGGTTGCCGCTCAACCCACCGAAAACGATTCGCCCCAAGATTGACTGCCCGCCAGGGCTTGCTTCACATGCTCTTTGGCAGCAAGATGAGCGTGAGTGAGCGGAGGTGCATCACTGCCCGCCCGGGAATGTCGGTCGCGTGGAGAATGAGCGAGCCGCGGCCCTGTCCCAACTCGATCGTGCCGAGTTTCAGCGTGCGGAAAGGCTTCATGGCCGACTCGGCCGGCGGCAGCGGCAGTGTGCCCTGGTTCGTGTACAGCGTCGGGTTCCAGCCGGGCGCAGCCGGCCGCCGTAAAGACTCAACTCGACTGTCGAGCCGGCGTCATCGATCGGGCACGTATGCTGCAATTCGACCGCGTGCCGGCCCGCGGTGTGAACCTCGATATCGCGGATAACGAAATCGTCGGTGGTCGTCCACTCGACGAAGTACGAGGTGGTATCCTTCGCCGTCTTACTTCACCTGATAGCACAGCAGCACATCCTGGTCGCGCAGGAACAAGCGGCCGCCGGCGATGACCGGATGAGGCCAGGCCTCGCGCTCGCTGCGGTCGGGCTGGTCGAAGCGCCCGCGTGGCCGGTAGCCCTCGTGGGTCGCCTCAACCAGGGTAACCGGGCCGCGCTCGTCGCGGCAAATGAGCATGCCGTCGGCGTACAGGATCGAGCACTTTCCCGGCTCGCGCTCCCGCCATACCGTTTCGCCGGTGCGGTAGTTGATGCAAGTGAGTACGCCGGGATTGCTCGCGCCGTACAGGTAATCGCCTAGGCGAATGACGCCGCCGTGATGGTTCTGCATATCGCGGGTGAAGTACAACTCCTTGGCATCGAAGCCGCGCGGCGTACGGGTAATATGGACGGTGCCGCCGCCCGTGCCGTATCCGCTGGCGGCGAAGATGGTTTGCCCGTAGACGACGCATGTGGCGATATTGGCCGTGCCGTTGGCCGGCCGGTCGTATCGCCACAAGGGTGTGCCGTCCTCGGCCGCCACGCCGATAACTCCCCGGGCGGTGAAGGTGACGAACTGCGGCACCTGCGCCAAGCTCACCTTGATGATGGAACTGTACGCGGCCGGGTCGCCGACCGGCGAAGTCCACACCGGCCGGCCGTTCGCCTTGCTCAGCGCCGCCACGGTCGCCCGCGGGCCGCCGGGCGTACACAGCACCCAGGGGCCGTCGACCAGCACCGACTCGCTGTATCCCCACTGCGGCAGGGCGCCGCCGAAGTCTTTCACCAGATTCACCCGCCACACCGGCTTGCCGTCGCGGGTCTGGAGGCACACCAGATCGCCGTTGATGCCCAGTGCGTAAAGACGGTCGCCGTCGATGGTGGGTGTGGCGCGGGGGCCGGGATACCCGCTGCCTTTGTGCCGCACCGGGCCGATGGGCGTGCCCCAAACCGGCTTACCGCGTTGCGCCAAGTCGAGGCAGAAGACCCATTCCTGCCCGCCGGCGTTACCCATGCTGTACAACCGATCGCCGATCACGGCCGGGCCGCTGAACCCTTCGCCCAGGCCCGTGGCCTTCCACAGCAATTTCGGTCCACCGGAGGGCCACTCCGTGAGCAGGCCCTCTTCGCTGCAAATACCGTCGCGGTTCGGCCCACGCCACTGGGGCCAATCGGCGGCATCCAAAGCCGTGGACGCCGCGAGGAAGCCCGCCGCAATCCATACGGCCACGAAAGTGCAACGCTTCTGTCGGATCATGTTCACTGGAAACCTCTCGATACAAAACCTGGTCGCCACATTTCGGCAAGTTGCGAGCAGCCGTTCACGATTCTAAAAGACCTGCTCCATTTGCATGGGAAAGCACCTGTACCGCCGCTGCAACAGGTGGCCCCAGTGGATTGTAACCGGGTTTGCCAGGTGCGTCAAATCAGGCGATTGTTTCTCCCGGTTCTTCTTGACCAGCCCATCCGCCGTAGGCTATGATGCCGGGTCAAGTTGAGCCATTTCCAAAAGGTTCCGTGTCAGGGATTGTCGTTGTCGGAGGTGTTTGGGCCGACTGGGTCCGAAAGGCCTGAAGCGTCGTGTTTCGTGCCCTTCGAAGCACTTGTTACCCTTCGGTTCGGATTGCACGGCCCGTTGCACCGCGCCGATCCGCAATAAGGGATCCTAACAAGGAATGCGATCTGTGGAAAAGCAACCCGTTTCGATCTTGAATACCTTTGGCTGGTCGTCCGCCTGGAAAGATGCCTTTCTCGTCGCCAACGAGGCCAACGGCGTTCCGGCGCGTATTATCCGGGAGCATCGGGGCGTGTACTCGCTTGTTTCCGAAGCGAGTGAAACCCTGGCCGAGGTGAGCGGGCGTTTCCGCCACCGGGCGCAAACGCGCCAGGACTTTCCGGCGGTCGGTGACTGGGTGGTTTCGGAACAGCCTGACCGTTCGTCGCGAGCGGTCATCCATTCGGTGCTGCCGCGCCGCTCCGCCTTTGTCCGGCGCTGGGCCGGTACGAAGAGCGAGGAGCAGGTCGTCGCCGCAAATGTAGATACCGTCTTTCTCGTCAGCGGTCTGGATCACGATTTCAATCCGCGCCGCATTGAGCGATACCTGACCTTGGCCTACGAGTCCGGGGCCCATCCGGTCATCGTACTCAACAAGGCCGACTTACATGGCGATCCGGAACATGCGAGGCAGCAGGTGCAGGCTGTCGCGTATGGCGTGCCGATCCTGCTGGTCAGCGCCGCGACCCATGTGGGGCTGGATGCGCTTCGCGCAACGCTTGCACCCGGAACGACCGGCGCGCTGCTCGGATCGTCGGGCGTGGGCAAGTCGACCTTGGTCAACGCGCTACTCGGGCAGGAGGCGTTGCGTACCGCGGCGGTGCGGGAAGACGACAGCCGGGGGCGGCACACCACCACGCACCGCGAGTTGATTTCCCTGCCCGGGGGCGCGATGCTCATCGACACGCCCGGCATGCGCGAACTGCAACTCATCGGTAACGATACTTCCCTGGCGCAGTCCTTCGATGAAATTGCAGAACTTGCGGGGCAATGTCGCTTCAGGGATTGCTCCCACACGGGGGAGCCGGGATGCGCAGTGCAGGCGGCCCTGGCCGACGTCCGCCTCGACAAGGCGCGATACGAGAGCTATTTGCGCCAGCGTAAGGAGATGCGCCGTCACCAGATCGAGCAAGACGTTCACCTGCAAATCGAGGAGAAGAAACGGTGGCAGGCGATCCACCGCTCCATGCGATTTCACCACAAGCGGAGAGAGCGAGGGTGAAATGGAGCGGGCAGGTGCATCGATTGACTGAGATGCTGGCACATCACACCATTTCTTGACAGGCACACCGCGAACTCGATGTGTCGATTCGAGCCCCAGGCGATTCCCGGCATAGAGTGGCGCTGGGCTGGATTCGCGGAGCAATCCCGGCCCAACTCAGGTGACCAGTTCCAGCGGCTCAAACGGCCGGCCGAGAATGGGGCGGCTGTCGAAGGCGAGCCAACGGTCGAGCAGTGATGCATGGTGATCGCGCTGGTTGGCGCGGTGGTCGAACCCGCCGGTGCCGCCGTCGCCCAGTTCCGTGAAGAAGAAGGAGGCGCCGAACTCAGCGCGGATCAGCAGGGCGAAAGGCTTCGGTTGGGCGGTTTGTTCATCACTTGATTTCAGTCTGAATCCGAGTCTTCCCCACGGTTGAACCGGCTCAGACTTTTCGCCAGCCAATAAGGCTCCACAAACCTCAAGACCGGATCGCGCAAACTGCAAACGGCAATGTACTCGGCAATCTCGACGGCATCTAACGTATCTCTGCCTTTGCGAAGCGAAAGCCTGATGCGTTCGTGATACCACTTCTCTTTGCCCGACACGAACTCAATCCCGTTGAACAGAATACTCGAACCGTCCGCGATCGTGTCAGCGAGCGTGAAGCAACTGTGCGACGCCACTACTTGACACGCGCGACGCAGTTTGTCCCGCCGGAGTATTAGCTCACTGGCCCCCATGTTGGACTCGACGGACTTGTCCCGTTCAGCGAGTGCACGCACAACTGCTTCCAATAACGCAGCCTTTTCGGCTGCGGAATACCGCAATATGTTAGCATGCCAAGCCGCCGACCAGGTAACAAGGGTGTCATTCAGCCATTCCGTCGCCGGCCCGTGCCAGGCGCGCACATATCCAAGCAGCCGGTCTGCGGCATGAACGAGACAATCGACAAACAGACTATTGTGCGTGTCGAGTCGGATCTGGTAGCGCCCTGGTGCAAAGAACTTCAAGACTCGTAGCCAGAGAATGCCGGGCAAGTGTGAGGCGCGAAACACGTTCATCGCGGTGAACGTCGCGAGCGCAAGTCGCTCTGCCGCAATGACGAGCAGGTCATCAACCGCTGCCGACGCCTCATATTGTGACGCCACTTCTGCCTTTCGGTCTAATGTTTCCATCATCTCGTCCACGACGGATCGTTCCGGCTCTCTGGGTCTATGCCTGCTCATTCGCGCGCCCTCGCAAGTATTTCTTAATAAAGACGAGGTGGGAAACTATTCGCAGTTCATTTGAGTGCCACGGAATAGAGAGTCTAATACCCACAAGAACAAAGGATAGACGGGAGAATATAGGTAGTCAAGGGGAGTCCGGCAGGGAGAGGAGGACACTAAACGGCTGTATGATTTGGCGCGAATACGGCTACGAATCGTCGCAAAGACGTACTTCACCCAGGGCCGACAGCCATCCGCCAAAATCAATGTCGCCAGGCATTCGCCGATATCGACCTTAGGTCAGTTCCCCGAACTGGTTGGACGAGGCCCGCTGGCTGTCGCAGTCGGCGTCCGGGTCGTAAATCCAGCCGTCTTTGCTGGACGGGACTCGGGGCGTCGACTGATTCCATAGTCCGCAGTGACAGAGAATCATCTCGATGAGGGCCCCTGCGGTGGTTTGAGGACGGCGAACACTCTCATCGCCCTGCCGCACTCGGCACAGACCAGCGGGTCGAGCATCGACCCTTCAGCGGTTCGACAATTCCTTCCACACCAGCAGACTTACAAGAAAGAACTGTCGGTCATTCGACGCGGGCAAACCGCCGAAGTTCTCGATCTGTTGCGCAACCTGTTCGATAAGCGTAAGCACTTCAGACCGCTTGAACCGTTCAGACAGATCGTAATCGGCCAGGTATCGCTTCTGTTGAAGCTCCTTGAACAGTGCCGCGATCTGCTGGATCTCTGGAGCAATCGAATATCGTCCCGTCGCATCCTTCGGCAGTGGCTTCGCGACGGCTTCCGGCAACTGTGTCCCGGCAAAACTGCTGCACGCAGCCTTCATCGTAGCATGAACAAACGCGCGCGAGAGGGCATAGCGGTACGCCTGCTGGGCGTGTTGGGTCCCCAGAATCGCGCGGCAGGCTGCGTCGACGAGGTAGTGGAATACCGCGTAGTAAGCCGACGAGACTGCGCGGCGCAGGTTGGCCTGACGGGGCGCGCCCTGGCCACCCAAACGTGCCAAGGTATCAGCCTGCTCGATCAGGTCCCGGTACATGCTTCAGCCTTCCTCGTCGACTTCCTCAAGTTCGCTCGGTTTGGCCAGAAAGATGTACGGGAAGAGGTCGATACCGTGTTGCTGCAGGCTCCGTCGAATCTCTGCCTTCAAATCGCCCACGTCTTTTCCGCGGACCCTTTCCAAATTCGTGTCTTCATCGATCACGGCGGTAACCCGCAACGACGCTTCGCCGTCCATGTCCGTGAAGTCTTCGATGTCCAGTCGAACGACCTTAGGGCTTGGCGGCAAGCTCAACTTGTCAAGGTCGAGTGCATCGCGTGTCGCATCAGTTACGGGCATTACATAACCCCCCGGTCAGACGGCCCTCGCGGTCAATCGTTTGGGCTCGCTGGCCTCGAAGTGATACGAAAGGGTGGTCGGGTGATGGTGTCAAGGAATTGTCTTCTCGCTAAAACATTAGGGTAGTCCGGAGAGATTGGCGGGTCAAGGGGGGCACGCCGAGAACTGGGCACGCTCGTCCATTCGCGACTGCGCCCCGGCCCCCGCCGGCCGGAGTTCGTGAGACGGCGAGATTACGTGAACAACTCCAGCGGCTCAAACGGCCGGCCGAGAATGGGGCGGCTGTCGAAGGCGAGCCAACGGTCGAGCAGCGTGGCGTAGACGCGGCGGAAGTCGGTGTGGGGGCGGGGCGAGTCGGCGTCGAGGTCGGTCAGGTCGGGGTGGGGGCCGATGAGCCCGCCGCGCAGCCGGCCGCCGGCCAGCAGCACGGGCGCGGCGGCGCCGTGGTCGGTGCCGCGGCGGCCGTTCTCGGCCAGCGTGCGCCCGAACTCGGAGAAGGTCATCAGGGCCACGCGGTCGGCCAGCCCGGCCTGCGCGAGGTCGTCGACGAACGCCGTCACGGCGGCGGAAAGCTGCATCAGTAGCGAGGCGTGGTTGTCGCGCTGGTTCGCGTGGTTGTCGAACCCGCCGATGCCGCCGCCGCCCAGTTCGGTGAAGAAGAAACGGATGCCCAGTTCGGCGCGGATCAGTTGGGCAACGGCCTTCAGTTGCGCGGCGAGCGGGAAGTCGGGGTACGGCCCGACCGCGCCGGCCTCGCGCAGCACGGCCTGCACCTGCCGACTGCCCGCCCGGGCGGCTATCGCGCCGCGGCGCACGTGTTCGAGCAGCGGGTTGTCGGCCGATTCAGCGTCCGGTTGGGGAAAACGGGACAGGTCCAATTTGCCGGAACGGCCCTCCGGGTGCTGCGCACA
>CAYPWB010000275.1:0-8572 GCA_964414315.1 uncultured Planctomycetaceae bacterium
ACTGGCAGCGTCAGTGGCACACATTCATGGCCCGCATGCACTGGCAGAGCCAGTGGCACACGTTCGGGCAACACAGTATGATTCTGGTGTGAGTCAGCGACCGGCTGGGTGCCACTGGCTCGGCCAGTGCCAACGGGGAGTGGACGTCGGCCTGTCCTGGAACCAACCAGCCGAGCCTTCGCAGCCGTTCAACACCAAGGGGCCCAGCATGCTCCGGCACTGGCAGCGTCAGTGGCACACATTCATGGCCCGCATGCACTGGCAGAGCCAGTGACACACAATCGTGCAGGCGCTGCCCGAGCCTACGGGGTTCCGCCCGTGGCGCCTTCGGTAATGCCCTTCAGCAGTGCCGAACCGAACGCGCGGGTGACTCCGGGACTTTCGCCATCGCTGGACGCCGAGTTGCCTGCATCGGGCTCAAGACCGCCGGGTTCGTCGGTCATCGGCTCATCCACCATCGGCTCGTCGGTCATCGGCTCATCGGTCATTGGTTCGCCGAACGCGGGCTCATCCACCATTGGCTCGTCGGTCATCGGGTCGCCGAGCGCGGGCTCGTCGACGGAAGGCTCGATCGGGTCGCCGGGATCGCCGAGTTCCGGGCCGGGCGTCGGTTCGGGAGTCGGGGGCTCCACCATGGGATCGTCCTCGAAGGCGGGGGCGTCCGGCGGCGGGACCGGGTCGGATTCGTCGGGAAGTTCGACGTCGGGCGCGTCCGGCGACGGGGCTGGCGACTCCGGCTCCGCCTCCGGCTCCGGCGAGCCACAGCCCGCCAGAAGGACGGCCACGCACAACAGGACGGTCAGCGAGGTAAAAATCTTCATCAGTTCTCTCCCTGAAGGATGGAATGGATCAGATGCCGTAGTCGGGCCGGCGCAAGAGGCAAGACCAGCCTCGGTAGCCTTCCGGACGACGTGGGCTCTGAAAGCGGAACTCTCGCATGTGAACAAAATCGAACAATCGGCCCAACTCGTCGCGGATGTCGTCCTTGGCCACTTGGGGCGGGCCGCCCTTGGCGCGTTCGCCCGCCGCACCCACCAAGGCCAAATACAGCGTACCCGGCTGGGTCACCCGCCACAGCAGGTCCAGGTGCCGGTCCAAGTCGTAATCGCGTACGCTGTGGTAGAAGCCGGCATCGTACACCAGATCGAAGGGTCCCTCCTCCCGCGCGAACTCGAATACGTCGTCCAGAACGAAGCGAACCGGCGCCCTGGCCCGTTCCGCCCGCAGATGGGCACGTTCCAATGCAATCGGCGAACAGTCGACCGCGGTCACTTCGAACCGCTGCCGAGCCAAGTACACCGCGTCGGCCCCGCTGCCGCAGCCCAATTCGAGTACCGGGCACGGCTCGATCAGCCGTTCTTCCCCGATAATCCGCACCAGTTCGTCAGCGGGTTCGCTCGTTTCCCACGGCGGAGTGCCCCTCCGGTACATGGCATCCCAATCGGGTGCCTCGGCCGGGCGAATTTCCGGTACAACAGACATAAATACCCTCCCGCGAACGTGTAGCCGGTTATTGTCCCCCATCCGCGGCCAAGTGACAAGGGGGACGGAACGCGTTCGAAGAATACGGGCCTAACAAGTGGGACCATATACTTCTACAGACAGGCAAACGGCATCGCGTAGACAAGCTCTTCTTCTCGGTGCAAACCCCGGCAAAGTAGCAGGCACGCTCCGTCGTGCCGTCCGCCTCAACGGGCAGAAACCCCTCGTTCGGCCACCTGATTTTAAGCCAGAAGTGCGAGAGCCAGTCGACACCGTCAATGGGGTTGCGGCGGTTCACGGCGTGGGCTGGTTGCGATGGCCGCATATTGCGGGGGGGCATTAGACCATCCCGCCAGCCCCATGGCGGCGATTCCTAGCAAGGCCGCACGCATGTAATATAGTTTCATAGGCAGCAGGGTCGCCAATCAACGTTACCACGCTTCTTCGGAGACCAGCCGCAATGAGCACCGCCGGACATCGGAATCCCCCGCCGCAAACGCTTGTCACCCTTTTTGGTCCTCTCCGGTGGTGCAGGCGGCATTGGTCGTCGTTTTGGTTCCGCCTTGCGACGGCGGGCGCCCTATTACTGGTGGCGGCTCTGGTCCTCGGCTCCTTGTCGAACGCGACAGGCGGGCGTTCGTGGGACAACTGGCTGGCCAATTTTCAGATTGCCGGCTCCGGCGGTCGGGCGGCAAACGCCAAGATCCGGCAATCCTCCGAGAAACCTCGTTTGGGCAGGCCGGTGCCGTTACCCGCGTACTTGGGCGAGGGTCGGGCTGAGTTGGGCGATTACAGTGTCTGCATGTTCGATCCGATCACACAATGCTCGCTGCGAAGCGAGTTCCGGTTGGAAGGGCAAACCACGCTTGGCGATGAGGGGGCGTTTGAGGAATTCATGGGTCGCAAGCAGCGATTCTTTCGCGAACAGGTCGCGGTGGTCCTCCGCACATACAACCCGAACGAACTGGATTCGCCCGATTTGGACCTGCTGGGCCGAAAAATCGTCGCTCGCGTGAACCGCTCGCTCGGCGAGCGTGTCCTTAACTCGGTGCAAGTGAAGGACTTTGCCCTGTACGAGTCGATCGATCGGTAGGGATTCGCCTTGCGGTAGCCCCGGGGGGGCTGGGGTGGAATGCCGTAGACCGTGGCCGTCGGAGCGTCTACAATGGAGTGGTTGGGGGCCGACGTTGCGTCGGTCGGCGCCAAAAGGTATTGCCCCACTCTCCGAGCCTGCCTGTGAGTACCTCGTTGCCCTGTTTTGCCGAGTACGCCGCTCGCCTCCGCGCGCCGCTCGACGCCGCACTCTCCTCGCATTGCCCCCACGCAGGAGGGGCCCCAGACAGACTGACCGCCGCGATGCGTTACGCCCTGCTGGCACCGGGCAAGCGGCTGCGGCCCATGCTCGCCTTGCTGGCCGCCGAGGCCTGCGAGGCCGAGTCCGAGGTCGCCATGCCGGCGGCCTGCGCCGTCGAGATGGTGCACGCCTATTCGCTCGTGCACGACGACCTGCCGGCGATGGACGACGACGACCTGCGCCGGGGACGCCCCACCTGCCACAAGGAGTTCGACGAGGCGACGGCCATTCTGGCGGGCGACGCGTTGCTGGCCCTGGCGTTCGAGGTACTGGCCACCGAAGTCCGCCCGCTGGAAACGGCGGCCGGCTGCTGCGCCGCTTTGGCGCAGGCGGCGGGGCGCTGCCAGTTGGTGGGCGGGCAGGCCGACGACATGCATCCGCCGCAGCCCGGCCAACTGGACCCCAACGCGGCCCTCGAGGCCATCGAGGCCATCCACATGCGAAAGACCGGAGCCCTAATGCGGGTTTCCCTCGCGTTGGGTGGAATGTGCGCCGGCGCCTCGACCCGGCAACTCGCGGCGCTGGACCGTTACGGTTGTTGCGTGGGCCTGGCCTTTCAGATCGCCGACGACTTGCTCGACGTCATGAGCAACGCCCACGCCCTCGGCAAGAGGGTTGGCAAGGATGCCGCGCAGGGAAAGCTCACCTTTCCCGGGCTGCTGGGCATCGAGCCGAGCCGCCGGCGCGCCGAGCAACTGATCGACGAGGCGTGCGAGGCCGTGGCGCTGTTCGGTTCGGCTGCCGACGGGCTGGCCTCGCTCGCCCGGTTCGTCTTGGAAAGGAATCGCTGATGGACAAATTGCTCGCCCGAATCAACTCGCCCAACGACCTGAAGCGTCTGAATGGGAAGGAACTCGGCGCCCTGGCCCACGAAATGCGTGAGGCGCTGCACCGACTGGCCGCGACCCGCACCGCGCACTTCGCGTCGAACCTGGGCGTGGTCGAACTGGCCCTCGCCCTGCACACCGCGTTCGATTTCTCCCGCGACCGGCTCATTTGGGACACTGGCCACCAGGTGTATGCGCACAAGCTCATCACCGGCCGTTACGACGAGTTCATTACGATGCGGGCGAAGGGCGGGCTGATGGGTTACCCCAACCCGGCCGAAAGTGAATACGACCTGTTCATGACCGGGCACGCCGGGTGCAGCGTTTCGACCGCGCTGGGCCTGAAGTGCGGCGACGAGTTGCTCCGGCCCGGCGAACGGCGTCACGTGGTGGCCGTCGTCGGTGACGGGGCCTTCCCCTGCGGCGTCGTGTACGAGGCCATGAACCATGCCGGCGGGCTGAAGAAGGACCTGACCGTCATCCTCAACGACAACAAGATGTCGATCTGCCCCCGGGTGGGCGGCCTGGCCGATACACTCGACCGGTTGCGCATGGCGCCGTTCTACACAGGATTGAAGAGTGAGGTCCAGCGCCTTCTCAGCCACGTTCCCGTGCTGGGCGACCCGGTCGAACGGTTCATTACCCAACTGAAAGACGCCGTGAAGGCCGGCCTGCTGGGCGGCATGCTTTTCGAGGACCTGGGCTTTCGATACATCGGGCCGGTCGACGGGCACAACATCGGGCAACTCCAGAAGTACCTGGCCATGGCGAAGAAGTTCGACGGGCCGGTCCTGCTGCACGTGGTGACGGAGAAGGGGCACGGTTTCGAGCCGGCCGCGAAGGACCCTACCCGGTTCCACGCCCCCGCCCCCTTCTCGCGCGAAAACGGGAAGGTGACGCCGCTGAAGCCCCGCAGCGCGCCGCCCTATACGCAAGTTGCTCGCGACGCCATCGTCGACGCCATCCGCCGCGACTCCCGCGCCGTGGTGATTACGGCCGCCATGTGCCAAGGGAACATGCTCGAACCGGTGCGCGACGAGTTCCCCGACCGGTTCTTCGACGTCGGCATTTGCGAATCGCACGCGGTGAGCTTCGCCGCCGGCCTGGCGAAGACGGGCCTCCGGCCCATCGTTGATATCTACAGCACGTTCCTCCAGCGCAGCTACGACCAGGTGTTCCAGGAAGTATCGCTCCAGAACCTGCCCGTGCTGCTCATGCTGGACCGGGCCGGGCTCGTCGGACCCGACGGACCGACGCACCACGGCGTGTTCGACCTGTGCTACCTTCGCCCGTTCCCGAACCTCGTGGTGATGGCGCCGGGCGATGCATGGGACCTTCGGGCGATGGTCGATTGGGCGCTCCGTCACGATTCGCCGGCGGCCATCCGGTATGCCAAGGCGGCCGCCGAACACCTCGACCGCAACCCGGCGCCGATTGAATTGGGCCGTGCGGAGTTGCTCCGGCCGGGCAACGATGGGACGATCGTCGCCTGCGGCTCGGTGGTGCCCGATTGCCTTGCAGCGGCCGAACGACTGGCCGCCGAAGGAATCGAACTGGAAGTGATCAACGCCCGGTTCGTCAAGCCGCTCGATAGGGCCGCGATCCTCGGCGCCGTCGAGCGGTCACCCTTCGTGCTGACGGTCGAGGAAGGGCAACTCATGGGCGGATTCGGCAGCGCCGTGGTGGAGGCCGCGGTCGACGCCGGTTTGGAAACCGTCCGGCTCCGGCGACTCGGCATCCCCGACCGATACGTCGAACACGCCACTCGCAAGGAACTGCTGGCCGAATTGCGGCTCGATGTTGACGGCATCGCCGCCACCTGTCGCGAACTGGTTGCCGGCACTGCCAAGGGCCGGGTTGCGGCGGCCGCGCGGCAGCGCGTCGCCGAGGCCCAATAGGCAGCCCATGAGCACCCAATCGAACTCCATCCAGCCGGTTCCGCCCCTGCGGGCCATCCTGTTGGGCGCGGGCCAGCGGCCGAACGTGCTGCCGGAAGCCGAACGGCTCCGCCCGCTCATCGCGCGGCACGCGCGCATCGTCGCCGAGGACTTCACCGGTACCGTGGATATGTCCGGCCAGGAAGCGGACCTGGCGATCGTCCTGGGCGGCGACGGCGCCATTCTTCGCGCTGCCCACCAGATGGGCGAACGCCAGCTTCCGATAGTGGCTGTAAACCTGGGCAAGCTGGGCTTTCTGGCTGACCTCACCCCGGCCGAGCTGCCGGAAATCCTTCGCGATTTCGCCGCCGGCAAACTCGGGATCGTCGAGCACCTGATGTTCGAGTGCGCTATCGTCCGCCAGGGGGAAAACGAGCCGGCGTGCCGCCAGCTTGGCCTCAATGAGGTGGTCGTTTGGAGCGGTCCGACCTTCGCCATGATGGACCTCGATCTTTATGTTGACTCAGAATGGGTTACTACGTATAGTTGCGACGGTTTGATCCTCAGTACGCCGGTCGGATCGACGGCCCACAGCCTTTCCGCCGGCGGGCCGATCCTGCGAAAGGAGTTGCAGGCGTTCGTTATTTCGCCCATCAGCCCGCACACGCTCACGAACCGACCCGTCGTCGATTCCGCCGAACGCGTGTACGAACTTGTCGTGGCGAGGCCGAACGTGGGCACCTCCGTCGTGGTGGATGGGCATGTGCTGTGTACGCTTCAGCCGGGCGACCGGGTGCGCGTGCGGCAGGCGCATACCCGGTTTCGGTTGGTGGCCGCCGCTGGACATAGTTACTACAACACCCTGCGGGAAAAGCTGGGCTGGGGCGGACGACTGCAAATGAACAAACAGTAACCGTTCACGGGGACTGTCCCGATTTTCGCGGCACAACGGGCGTTTTCGCCCAGTCATCCACCGTTTCCGCCGCGAAAATGGGACTGTCCCCTTCGCATGCAGCGGAGAAGACTGCCCGCGCCGCCCCGTGAACAGTTACGAAAAGCCCTAGGTCCTGCGGCAGGTCCCGCGAGCCGAGCGGGACTTGCCAGAAGTTACGCGTGCCGCTCGGATTGCGGCGCCGACCCCTCACTCGAAAGGATGCGAGTCTGATGAAGACATTTTCTTCTCTGTTGTTGGCACTTGCGGCTGCTGCGGCATGCTTCTGCTCAGGCCACCCGGCGCCGGCCGCCCCCGACGACCCGGCCGAAACGTACACCCTCCGCTACCGCTTCCAGCCGGGCGAAACGGTCCGCTGGAATGTCAGCCACCGGAACCGCGTACGCACGACCGTGGCCGGCATTAGCCAAACGGCCGAGTCGACCAGCGATTCGGTCAAGGTGTGGCGCGTGCGCGAGGTGAAGCCCGACGGCTCGGTCACGTTCGTTTACTCGGTCGAGCAGGTCCAAATGCGACAACTTCTCAGCGGGCGGGACGAACTGCGGTTCGACAGCGAATCGGACGAGGATCAGCCCCTCGGGTTCGAGCAGGTGGCCGCCGCGGTCGGCCGCCCCCTGTCGACCGTCACCCTCAGCGACCGGGGCGAGGTGCTCAAGCGTGAACGCAATCCAGAACTGCAAACCACGCCGGTCGAAAACGAAGGCGACATCACCATCTCGCTGCCCGAGGAACCGGTGGCGGTCGGCGAGAAATGGTCGCGGCCGCACGAGGTTCAGGTGCGTACCGAGACCGGCGGCATGCAGAAGATCCGCACTCGGCAAACGTTCACCCTCGACAGCGTGCGACACGGCGTGGCCACCATTGAAGTGCGTACGACGGTGCTCACCCCGGTGCGCGACCCGGCCATCGAGGCGCAGCTTACGCAATGCGCCGCCTCGGGCGAGGTGCGGTTCGACATCGACGCCGGCCGCGTGCTGAGCCAGCAGATGGACACCGACAAACGCGTGGTCGGGTTCCGCGGCGAGGCCAGCAGCCTCCATTACCAAACCCGGTTTTCCGAAGAACTCCTCCCCAGCGAGGTCCGCACGGCCAGCGCGCGGTAACGCGCCCCCCTCCGCAGCGGCTGCAAAAAACGGGACAGGTCCGATATTGGCAAGATAGGCAGGGAGCGAAACTGCCCAGTCTCGCAATATCGGACCTGTCCCGTTTTCTCGATTGCACGGCCTGCGCAGACTGCGGCGGCAGCCGACGGCGCACAGTAGCCGCAACCCGGCCGCTGCCGATCTAAACCGAAGGCCAATCGATACGTGCACGCGAAAGCCGGGACATCCGCTGATGGCGGGTGTTCCAGGACCGAACGATCATGGTGAAGACTCTGTTTTACTCGGCGGTCGGACTCGGCGTAGCGTTGCTCGGTCCGTACCTGTTCTTTTCCGCGCCCGAATACCTCGACGCCGCGCGGCAGTCGATCCCCGGGCTCCGCTCGGCCCCGGTGGTGGCCGACGGCGAGGCGGCCAACCCGGCGGCAGAGCCCGACGGGCCGGTGAAACCGCTTCCACCGGTCGCCGGCCGGCCGGTTTCCGACTTCGGCGAAGTATTCCGTTTCGATATCTCCACCCGGTGGATCGCGGAACGGTGGCCGCACGTTTCAACCGGCCTCGCTCAGTTGCAGTTGAACGGCTTCCGAGTGCCTCTGGTCACTGGAACCGAGGAAACCGACCTGGCCGGGGCCTTGACGTACTATTTCAGCCCGCAGCAGCGCGTCGAGCGGCTGGTGTTCCACGGCACGACGGGCGATCCGAGCAAGCTGGTTGCGTTCCTCAGCCGGCAGTACCGTTTCGTTCACCGGCCGGTGAACGATCCCGGGCTGTTCATCTACGAAGCGGTCGACCGGAACGGCCTTTTTGCCGGCTCGGCCGAGATTCGCTCCTCGTGGACCCTTCGAGCCGAAGAACCGCTCCGCCGCTATCAGGTCAAGCTGCAACTCGAACGGCCGACGTAAACGCCTGTCCTCAGTCTACCCGCCGGTTAGAACGTCCGGCCGAAATCGCGCTGCTGCGGTACGGCAACGGCTCCGGGC
>CAYPWB010000276.1:0-6339 GCA_964414315.1 uncultured Planctomycetaceae bacterium
ACTCCCCCTCCAACTCCACCCGCACGCTCAGTTCGCCGGCGGCGTTTGTCAGTTCGGCGGCAGAGTGGTTGGTCTTGAGCATGAGCGTGCCGGACTGCGACGGGGTGAGCGTCGCTGCCAAGCCCACGGCGACAGGGCGCAGTAGCGGCGAGAGCGCGTCGGCCGGCTGATCGTCGGGCCGGACGGCGGCGAGCAGTTGCCCCAGCGGGCGGCCCTGATAGTAGCGAATCGACACGCCGTTCGGTTCGCACCACCACACTTCGGGCTCCCGTTGGACTTGGTATCGGCCGTCGGCGGTAATCCGGTACGGCTTGCCCGCCTCCAGCTTGAGCCCGCTCGATTGCCAGCCGCGGTCGGCGCGGACGGTTACCGCTTCGCCGGCGGGCGGCAGCGGCCTGCCCGGCTTGCGCTCAATGGCTGCCCGTGGAATGACGTAGCCGTACTCGATGCCTGTGATGAATACTTGCCAGTCCTCGCACAGCAAGGGCCAGTCGTCGCCGAGGGCTTCGAAGAACAGGTCGTTGAAGTCGGGCTTGAGCACGTGCCGGGCAAGGCCGCGGAATCGCTCCTGGTAGCGGGGATGGTGATCCAGCAACACGGCCGCCGCCCACGACCAGGCGTAGGCCGCCGTTTCGACGTGGGCCGACGGCGGGTAGTCGATGATCCGCGCCAGCGGCAACGCACGCTGGGCGGCCAATGCGTCTTTGATAATGCGGATGCGCCCCCAGTGCGGCGCTTCGTCGCGGTCGACCGGAATGTGGTTGAGCTTCAGCGTGCCGTCGCGCCATCGGTGGGTAGCCAGCAGTTCGGCCATGCCCTCCATGTACCACGGAGGCCCGCACGCGCCGAGCAGGGTATTCATGAACCCGTGCACCCCCTCGTGGATGAGCAGGTGCCGCCGGTAGTAGTCGCTCGGCTGATCGTAGAGCCACAATTCATCGTTTCGGGCGAAGCCGTGCGGGAACGCCGGCAGGCTTTCGGGCAAGAGCCCGGTGCGTACGAACCGGGCCTTCTCACGCATCAGGAAGCCCGTCATGCGCCAGTCGGCATGTTCGGCCGGATCGATTCCGAAGTACTCGCAGTACTGGGGAAAGGCCTGGTCGAACACCTCGGGCAGCTCGTCGACGGCGGGCGCCGGCGCCATATCGGTGTAGAGGGTCAGCCGCTTCGACTCGAGTTTGCGAATCCCCTCGGCCGCCGCCTTGCGCTCGTCGACCTCGACGCGGGGCAGGTTCGGTACAAACCGGGGCGCCGAGTCGACCGAGGCATCGAGCAGATCGGCCAGGGTGCGCGGGCGGTTGTCGATTTCCGCCGGGCCGCCGTTGGCGGGCCGCGGAGATGGGTCTCGCGCGCGGCGCTCGGACTGCGTGGCCGACCCTCCGCGGGAAGGCATGCTCGGGGCCGCATTACGCGGCTCGGATACCGCTCGCCCGGCCGGCGCTGGGTGGGCGCCGGCAGTTTGCGAGCCGCCGGGCGCCCCCTCGCCGGAACAACCGATGCCGCAACCGACCAGCAATACGGCCAAGCCGCACGCCCGTACGATTGCCGAGGTATTCCGTGGGAAACGGTTCAAGGGTCGACGGCGCGCGTTGTTTTCTACGCTGTATGCGAAGGGGGCAGTCCCGTTTTCGCGACGGCAGCGACCGGCCGATGGGGCAAATCGCCCTTTCTGCCGCGAAAATCGGGACAGTCCCCCGCAAACAGTTACGTTAGATGCCGTTCTTCTCAACACTTTGCACGCTACAGCGACAGCACGAACTCGACCAGGTCGTTGAGTTGCTCTTCGGTCAGCTTGTCGATGTCGCCGCCCTTGGCGCCGTGCTTGCCCTTTTGGATCAGGTCCTTGATCGTGAGCCATTTGCCGTCGTGCATGTAGGGGGCGGTGCGCCAGCACTCGATCAGCGTCGGCGTATCGAAGGCATCGGCCCGCGAATACTGCCCCCGGCTGCCCACGTCGTGCGACAGTCTGTCGGTGTACAGCGGCTCGGGATGGCATTGGGCGCAACCGACCGCCTCGTCGAAGAAGAGCTTCTTGCCGCGCTCGGCGGCGGGGCTCAACTTGCCGTCCACCAGGTGGGGGCTCGGCACCGGCTGCAGGGCCTTGAGGAACTCGTCGATGGCCACCGCGTCCTCATCCGGACGCACGGCGAACTGGATGTGCGTAATGCCCGCCCGCACGGCGTCTTCCGCCGTTGCCCGAACCCCAAGCGACATCGACGGCGGTGTCTTGTGGGCCAGCAGGAGCGACTTCGTATTCTTCGGATTGCCGATTCCGTCGTTCAGCAAGTCCCAGTTCAGGGCGTCCATTCGGGTATCGGGATGGCAACTCCCGCAGCTTTGCCAGTTCTGGAAGCAAAGGTCGGCGTCGTTGAACAGCATTTGGCCGCGCCGCTGGATGGTCATTTTCGGCGCAGGGCCCAAGGCAACGGCGTTGACCAGTCGCCCGGGCCGATCCTCGAGGTCGACGGCCGAAAGACTGTCGGTGAAATACATGCCCACATACGCCTTGTTGCCGATGACGGCGACGCCGTGCGCCCCGTTCCCCTCCAGCTTGATCCGGCGGCGGAGGCCGACCAGGAACGCCAGGTCGTTGGGGACGTCGGCCTGACGGACCGAAGCATAGATCGAGCGATCGGGCGTTTGGCCCGGCTCCGGCTCCTCCGGAATGCTCGCCAGCTTTTCCATCAGACCCTTCGTGTCAATGACGCTCAACTCTTGTGTGCCCGCGTGCGAAACGCAAATGAGCGAGCCGTCGCCGTTCGTGGCCACGCCCCAAGGGTTGGCGGCGCCCAGGTCGACGTCGTCGAGCAGCACCGTGTTGATGTATTTCTTTTCGACGGCGTCGATAATGCTCAAAGCGTTGGTGTTCATCCAGCCCCGCTCCAACTGCGTGGTGGGCATTTGGTAGCGCGAAAGGACGTGCGGTACATACACGTACTTGCCGTCGGGCGAGATGGCAATGTCGCGAACGTGCGTGCTGCCGTTGGGCAGCCGGATGCTCGCCGCCTGGTGGTCCGCCGTGTTGATGACGGCCACTTCCGCAGCCACGTCGAAGCCGTCGGCCGGATCGAGCGGAAGATGGTTGATGACGAAAAGCGTGGCGCCGTCGGGCGTGATGACCGCGCCGTGCGGCTCGCGAATTACGGAAATCGTCGCCACTTCCTTCTTCGATGCTCGATCCATGACGACCACCTCGTCGTCGAACCGATTGCAGACATACAGCTTGCCGTTGTCGGGCGTCACGGCAACGCCGGTGGCCATGTGGCCGGCCGGAAGGGTGTCGGTGACCGACTTCTTCTCGGTATCGATGACTGCCACCGTGCTCTTCGGCGCGGCGCACGTTACGTACAGTTCTTTGCCATCGGGGCTCAACGCCATGGCCGTGGGTTCCGCGGGTACGGGAATCTTTCCGGCCACCTTCCCCGACGCCGCGTCGACCACCAGCACCTGGTCCGCATCGCGACAGGCAACGAACAGGTGTTTTCCATCGACCGACGCCCGGACGGCCGAGGGACCAAGCCACTCGGCGGCGCAGGCGACCGTCGGGCCGACGGCCACGCTCACGACCACGGCGGCCAAGGACAGAAAAGCAATGCGGCGGACAACTGAGGCACTCCGAATCATCTGGTAGCTCCTTCTGCGGGACCTTACGGGGGATTTGCGAAGTTGGCGGGGTGGCCGGGACGCCGGCGGCCATCGTTCGGCGCCCGGGGGTTACGGGCGTGCAACTCGCCGGAATCGCGAAACCCGACCGAAGCTGCAAACCCCATGGGTGCCAGTATATCGTGCCGAAAACCAGATGTCCAGCAAACGCCGACCGTCTCGACAAAATATTTTCCGGGGCGAGGCAACAGTAACTCCGGGGGGGTGGGGGAGGTCGGGGATCGGAGACGAGAGTTCGTCTTGCCACAGCCATGCTGGCCTGAGGCGCCGGAACTGGCGATTCGCCACTGCATGGTTTCTCCATGCGTTGGTCGTTTTGTTGGCGAACGTCGCTCCTATTGCGGGCCTGGCGCGATAGCGGCAAACAGAGGGCGCCAGGCTAATCCGGTTCGGCAGCGTCCGGCGAAGGCATTGACGGGGCCTCCTCGTCGGGGGTTACACCGTGAATCGGCTCGCGCTCGACCTCGCGGGGCGGGCCGCCGGGGGCGGCCTTCACTTCATGCGCGAGGGTCACCGCGCGGCGCGAGTAGTCGATCGACTCGGCAAGAATCCGGGCCGATTCCTGCGGCGCGTGGAAGCCGTGAGAGTTCTCCGAGAACACGTAGTCCAGCCGCCACTGCGCCTTGCGGTGCAAATCCTGCAACGGCTCGAGTTGCTCGTCGGTGCCGCCTGCCTCCTTCGCCTCGGCAATCGCCTCGATCATGTCGGTGAGGGCCTCCGCCGCGAGTTCAATCAGGCCGTGCGTCCGATCCTGAATGGTGTGCGCGCGGCGGAGCAACTCCTCCTCGGGCACGTTGTGGCACGTCTGGCACGACGCGGCCACATCCAACAGCGGGCTGCGCACGTGATGGTCGGACACCTTCATTGCCCCCACGCGGCGATACGGCATGTGGCAATCGGCGCACGAGACGCCCGCCGCCGCGTGCGTGCCCTGGTTCCACAACTCAAACTCGGGGTGCTGCGCCTTGAGCATCGGAGCGCCCGTGATGCCGTGCGTCCAATCGTAGAACTCCATTTCGTCGTAATAGGTCTCGACCTCCTCCACCAGCAGGCCGTTGCGCCAGGGGTAAACGACCTGCGTGTCGGGCTTCGTGAAGTAGTATTCCACGTGGCACTGGGCACAGGCGAAGGTTCGCATCTCCTGATGCGATGCGTCCCGGTTCACGTTGTAATCGTCCACGCCCTGCGATTCCTTGTACGCGCGAATGCCCTCGATGAACGCCGGCCGGGTGACGCGCAGCCGCATGGTTTCGGGGTCGTGGCAATCGACGCAGCTTACCGGGTGTTCGACGAGCGGTTGCCCCTCGTCGTCCTTCAGGTTGCGCGCCTCGGACCACGACATGGCGTTGACCTGCCGGAAACCTTCCATCACGTCGCCCTCGCCGACGTATCGGTAGGCCGGCAGGATCGAAGCGTGGCAGTGGAGGCACGCGCCCGGCTGCGGCCGCTGCGCGACCCGCTCGGTGTGGTCCTGGTCCCAAAGCATGTGGGCGTGCCCGCGCGCCTCGCGGTAGTCGAGCGAGAAGGCGTAGCCCGACCACATGGTGCGCAGCCACGGATACTCGTCGAGCTTCTGCACTGGAATTGCGTCACTTCCGCCGTAGCGGGTTCGCTCATGATCGACCGTGCGCTTGTAGCTGTCGTACTGCCGCGGCCAATTGGCGCCCCAGATTTCCGGGTCGATGGTGCTTTCGTCGACTTCGACCACGCGTTGGAACGGCACCCGAGCCTCCTGCTTGCGGGTAAAAATGCTGATCAGCAATGCGAGGATCAGTACGGTTCCAATCGCTGCTCCGACGAGGGTCGCGGCGTAGATCGCGATGGTGCGCGATCGGGTGGGCGAGGTGTTGCTCTCGGTGGCCATCGAAGGAACTCCTGTTCAACGTGCGTGTCTACGATTCGCAGGGAAACGGGACGGGGGAAAACGGGACGGGTCCGATTTACCAAGGGGCCCTTCGGGTGCTTCGCACAGTTTTGGACTGGTCCCGTTTTCTCCGACCGGTCATCTATTCGTCATGCCAGCGTGCATAAAGGCGCGGTCTCGACGTGTGTCCTACGTCGCTATGGCAGTGCATGCAGGAAACGCGCTCAGTCTGCCCGACCAGCGCGGAATACGCCTGCATTTGGGCCACGAGCGACTCGTGGCAGCGAATGCAGTTGTTTTCCAGAATGCGCAGGTTGCGAGGCTTGATTTGAATGGGCTCGTGGAAGTCCTCGAAAGTGAACGCCCACGAGTGGAAGAAGCCGTTGTCGGCTTTCGAGACGATGCTGTGCGGGAACTCGGCCGGCAGGTGGCAGTCGACGCACGTGGCGGAGGCGTGATGGCTGCTCTTCAGCCACGTATCGTAGTGCGGCTGCATGATGTGGCAGTTGACGCACGTTTCCGGCGCCTTGCTGAAATACGACCAGCCCTCGCCGTAATGGAAGGTGAAGCTTCCGGCGCCGACGAAACCGCCGACCACCGCGACGGCGGCAAGGCCTGCCAACGAAACGCGCCATCGTTGCGGCATCGGCAATTCCCCCAGTAAGCGAAAGGCAGACCGGCTCCCGCGATCCATGGCGGTACATCTTCTCGAACTCGACGCACGCGCCGCACTCGACGCCAGTGCTCGGCCCGTGGCGGCCTTTGGAAAGCACCGCCGAACGCTACCCGACGGCAAAGCGGCACATGGACCG
>CAYPWB010000276.1:6439-8553 GCA_964414315.1 uncultured Planctomycetaceae bacterium
CCAGCTCCGCCACCCCTCGTACCACAGCACGTATCGTATACGTTAGAGAATGCAAGTGCCAGGGAGGGCAGGTTCGCAACCTAAGGGCCGAGCGCCCGGCCCGGATGACCTCGCAAAGCCGAATCCTTGTTTTCGTGTTTGTCTTCGGAGCTGCAAATGAAGATCCTGGCCCTGAATGGGAGCCCGCGCGATACAGGCACGGTCGCATCCCTGATGCGTACTGCAATCGAGTCCCTGCCGCCCGAGAGCCCTGTTGATGTTGAGTGGATCGACGTGTACAGGCTTCAGATGCAGCCGTGTACCGCGTGCATGGCGTGCCGCGCCAAGGGGGCATGCGTTCTGCCGGAAGATGACGCGCATCGGGTCGGGCAGATGATCCAAGAGTCCGACGGCTTCATCATTGGCACCCCGGTCCACTGGGGAAACATGAGCGCGCAACTGAAGTTGCTCTTCGACCGCAACGTACCGGTATTCATGGGTGAGAGCCCCTCGGGCATGCCCGTCCCACTTCAGAAAGGCAAACCTGCCGTGATCGTCACCGCATGCACGACGCCTTGGCCGCTGAACTTTCTTGCAGCCGAGAGTCGGGGTGCGATTCGCGCCGTTCGGGAAATCCTGCACTACGCCGGAATCAAGACCGTAGCAACGCTGGTCAAAGCGGGCACAAAGAGGAACCCGGCGATCGGTTCCGGCCTGCAGGCGAAGGCGCGCCGCGCAGGCGCGAAGTTGGTGCGGGCCTTGCCTTCAGGTTGACCGAGCCGTCGACTTGGCCGGAGAACGGCGTACGGCCTTCGCGTTGCCGGCGGATTTCAGCGCGCCCTTCCGGAACTACTCGCCCGCTTCCGCCGCCCGGTCCAACGTCGCGGCCGCTTCCTTCAGCCGGTCGACCGCCTGCTTGCGGGCCTTGGCGATGATCTCCGGCACGCTCACCGGCACGCCGCCCTGCCGCTTGCTCTCGTCGGCGGCGTCCATCAGCGCGTAAATGGCAATGGTCTGCTCGACCGGCACGGGCACCTCGCCGGTGCGGAACATGCGAACGAAATCGACCGCCAGCGGCCGGTAGCCGCGGCTCTTTCCGAGCAGGAACGTGCCTTCGGAGGTGAACACCGTACCGCCGAAGCCCGGGCTGCGGTCGCGCATCCCGCGCACGGTGCCGATCCGTCCGTCCTTCCACTTGGCCACGACCACGTCCTGTCCCTCGCTATGCGTACGGCTAACGGTTTCGATGTCCGTGCCCATGATGGCCACGAGCGGCTCTACCGCGTGGATGAGGTACCAGTACAAGTCGGGGTGCGAAGGCTCGGTTGAGGCCGGCCCGTAGGTATCGACGCCGAGCACCCGGCCGTGCTCCTCGGCGGCATGTTCGGCCGCGTTTTCGATGTAGCGGAGCGACGAACTGGTGAAGATGGGCACGTCGAGTTCCTTGGCCGCGTCGTAGATGGCGATCAGGTCGGCCAGCGACGCCGAGGCCGGCTTGTCGACGAACACCGGCTTGCCTGTCCGAAGCACCTGCAACGTTTGCACCAGGCGCGGATGCCCGTCGTTGGTCGTCAGGATCACGGCGTCGACCTTTTCGAGCAGCTCGCCGATGGACTCGGTAATGGGCACGCCCAGTTCGACCATTTGCTCGGTGATGCCGGGCTGGCGGACCACGCTCACCTCCAGGTCGTAGCTGCCCTTGACGTTGGCCGCCACCACGCGGGCGCCGGCCAGTTCGTCGTCGCCCTCAGCCTGGTTCAGCAGCTTCGTGAACGCCGGTGCGTGCGAAGTATCGAGACCGATGACGCCGATGCGCAGCGGCTCCTCGGCCGCGGCATGTTCCGGGCCAAAGACGGCGGCACCCAGAAGCATCGACGGGAATACGATTGCCGCAGTCAGGATGCGCAACATGGAACCGGTCCTTTCTCGATGGAAGATACACGTTGGCTCCGTGTCGTTCTCGCCAACGGCATCGTTGAACGGCCGTCTACTGTAGCTTGTCGCCGCGCGGGTGTCAACGAAGGGGGGCGGCAAGGCCCGTGGGATAGGCTTCCCCGCCGGGCTTGCCCCGGCCGGCATTATGACTGGCCGGCTACCCATCAACTGCCCCTCGCGCCCTTCTTCCCCGCCGGGCT
>CAYPWB010000277.1:0-8537 GCA_964414315.1 uncultured Planctomycetaceae bacterium
ATGCCCTACGCCGAACTCCACGCCAAAACGAACTTCTCGTTCCTCGAAGGGGCGTCGCATCCGGAGGAGATGGTGCGGAGGGCGGGGGAACTGGGGTATGCGGCGGTGGCGGTGACGGACCGGAACAGCCTGGCGGGCGTGGTCAGGGCGCATGGGGCGGCGAAGGAGGCGGGCGTGAAGCTGCTGGTGGGCGCCGAGGTAACGCCCACCGACGCCCCGCCCGCCGTGCTGCTGGCCACCGACCGCCGCGGCTACGGGCGGCTCGCCCGCCTGCTGACCGTCGGCCGCCGCCGGGCGGAGAAAGGGCAGTGCCGCCTCACCATGGCCGACCTGGCCGAACACGCCGAAGGACTCATCGCCTGCGTCGTGGCCGATGCGTGTAGGGTGCGTGGTTCTGGGCGCGGTAGCGACCAGGTTCACCCACGTGCAAAGCTGTTCACCTACCGCGATGCCTTCCCCGACCGGTGCTACCTGCTGGCCGAACTCGACCGCGGGCCGGACGACCGCGGCCAACTGGTGCGACTTCAGCAATGCGCTCGCGAAGCCGGCGTGCCGCTGGCGGCGGCCGGAGGCGCAAGGTTCCACGTGCCCGAGCGCCGGCCGCTGTGCGACGTGCTCACGGCCATCCGTCTTGGCTCGACCGTGGCCCAGGCGGGCGAGCGTTGGGAGGCTGTCCGAAAACGGGGACTGGCTCCCGGACGTCATGAGTCCTCTCGAACTCCTGCACGAGACATCGGGTGCCTGTCCCCCTTTTCGGACAGCCAGCTTCTGCCCAACGCCGAGCGGTATCTGAAATCGCCCCAGGCCATGGCCGAGCTGTTCGCCTCGGCGCCCGACGCGGTGCGCCGCACGCTGGAGGTGGCCGAGCGGTGCAACTTCTCGCTCGACGAACTGCGGTACGAATATCCCGAGGAACTGGCCCCGCCCGGCCTCTCGCCTGTGGAGTACCTGCGGAAGCTCACCGCCGAGGGCGCCCGGGAGCGGTATCCTGCGGGCATGCCGGAGAAGGTGCGCGGGCTGATCGAGCACGAACTGGCCCTCATCGAGGAGATGCGTTACGAGGCGTATTTCCTGACCGTGTGGGACCTGGTCCGCTTCGCGCGGGAGCGGGGCATTCTGTGCCAGGGGCGCGGGTCGGCGGCCAATTCGGCCGTGTGCTATTGCCTCGGCGTCACGTCGGTCGATCCGGAGCGCATGGACGTGTTGTTCGAACGGTTCATCAGCCGCGAGCGGAACGAGGCGCCCGACATCGACGTCGACTTCGAGCACGAGCGGCGCGAGGAGGTGCTCCAGTATCTTTACGAGAAATACGGGCGCGACCGGGCCGGCATGACCGCTGAGGTGATTACTTACCGCCCCCGCTCCGCCGTGCGCGAGGTGGGCAAGGCCCTGGGCCTGTCGCTCGATCGGGTCGACCGGCTGGCGAAACAGATGGAGCATTTTCACGGCGACGAGCGGGGCCGGCCGGCTACTGCGGGGGAGACGGCGGGCCAGGAGGGTACAGCGCCGACGGAGCCGCAAGAGGCGGGGGGGCCCTCCGGCGCCGAGGGGGACAGTCCCATTTTCGCGGCGGACACGGGGGGCGGAAAGGGTACAGCGCCGACGGAGCCGCGAAAATCGGGACAGTCCCCTGGGAAAACCGGGACAGTCCCCTGGAACCACCGCTGCCGCGAGGCGGGCATCGACCCGGATAGTCCGGTGGGGAAACAGCTCATTGAACTGGTGGGCCAGTTGGTCGGCTTCCCGAGGCACCTTTCGCAGCACACCGGCGGCATGGTGATGACCCGCGGGCCGCTGTGCGAGCTGGTGCCCATCGAAAACGCCGCCATGCCCGACCGCACGGTCATCCAGTGGAACAAGGACGACCTGGACGAGCTTGGCATTCTCAAGGTTGACTGCCTGGCGCTGGGCATGCTCACGGCTATTCGCAAATGCTTCGACCTGGTGCGGGAGCACGCGGGCCGGGAACTGTCGCTGGCCGCCGTCCCGCCCGGCGACGAGGGCACGTACGACATGATTTGCCGCGCCGATACGGTGGGCGTGTTCCAGATCGAAAGCCGGGCGCAAATGAGCATGCTGCCGCGTCTGAGGCCGCGGTGCTTCTACGACCTCGTGATCGAGGTGGCCATTGTGCGCCCGGGGCCGATCCAGGGCGACATGGTCCACCCGTACCTGCGGCGGCGCAACGGCGAGGAGCCGGTCACGTACCCGAACGAGGCGGTGCGGCAGGTGCTGGAGAAGACGCTCGGCGTGCCGCTGTTCCAGGAGCAGGCGATGCGGCTGGCCATGGTGGCGGCCGGGTTCACGCCGGGCGAGGCCGACCGCCTGCGGCGCGCGATGGGCGCGTGGCGGCGGCAAGGGGTGATCGACGAGTTCCGCCTGCGGCTCGTCGACGGCATGACCCGCAACGGCTTCATGCCCGAGTACGCCGAAACGGTGTTCCGGCAGATTCGCGGTTTCGGCGAGTACGGGTTCCCCGAGTCGCACGCGGCCAGCTTCGCGCTGTTGGTGTACGCTTCGGCCTGGCTGAAGCACCACTACCCGGCGGCGTTCACCGCGGCGCTGTTGAACAGCCAGCCGATGGGCTTCTACGCGCCGGCGCAACTGGTGCGCGACGCCCGGACGCACGGCGTCGAGGTCCGGCCGGTCGACGTGAACAGGAGCGGCTGGGAATGTACGTTGGAGGCCAAAGTAGGGTGGGTGGTTCCGGCTGTCTCAGCAGCCGGGTTCACCCACGCGGCTGAAAGACCTGATTCTACCAGCGGCGACGAGGCGGCGCGGAAAGCTTCCTCTGCTGCAAGCGAGGGGGACAGTCCCGTTTTTGCGGCGGAACGGTTGTGCGATGGGGCTGCGTTGCCGGTGGTGCCGCAAAAATCGGGACAGTCCCCGGAAAACGCTTTCGCCCTGCGGCTGGGCTTCCTCATGCTGCGTGGCATGCGACGGGCCGATGCCGAGCGGATCGTTGCGGCGCGCGGGCAGCGGCCCTTCCGCTCGATCGACGAGTTCACCCGGCGCACCGGCCTGGGGCGTGCGGTGGTCGAGCGGCTGGCGAAGGCGGGCGCGTTCGAGTCGCTCCGGCTGGGCCGGCGCGAGTCGCTCTGGCAGGCGCTCGAGCCGGCCGGCGAGGAGTTGCCGCTGTTTGCCGGCACCGACGAAGAGGCTCCTCCCGCTTCCGACCCACCCCCCTTGCCCGCCCTGTCGCCCATGGAGGAGGTGCTGGCCGATTACCGCACCCAGGGGCTCTCGCTGCGCGGGCATCCGATAAAGTTCCTGCGCGGGCGGCTCGACGCGGCAGGAATCGTGCCGGCCGAGCGGCTCGCCACGTGGCCGAACAACACCAGGGTGACCGTGGCCGGCATCGTGCTGGTGCGCCAACGCCCCAGCACGGCCAAGGGCATTACGTTCGTGACGCTGGAGGACGAAACGGGCCAGGCGAACCTGATCGTCCGCCCCGGCGTGTGGAAGCGGTACCGGCAGGCGGCGCTCGGCGCCGCCGTGTTGCTGGCCGCGGGCAAGCTCCAGCGCGAAGGCTCGGTCATTCACGTGGTGGCCGAGCGGCTGGAGAACCTATCCGATCGGCTGGGCGAGTTGGGCCCGCAGTCGCGCGACTTCTGCTGAGTGGCGAAGACGGGAGGGGGTGCAGGAACGGACTTGTGGTTGCACCCTGCTGGAGTTCACGCTTCAGCGTGCCGGAGGTCGCCCAACTTCGGTTTGCACGCTAAAGCGTGAACTCCAACTGCGAGCCGGTTCCTCCACTCGGTGGGAGGCACAAACGGTACCTGTCCCGTTTTCCCCGTCGAACCTCAGCCGCCCTTGCCGGTGATGCCCAACTCCTCGGCGTGGGGCTTGAGGGCGTCGATGACGAAGGCGATGTGTTCGCCCAGGTCGACGTCGAGCATTTCGACACCCTGGTGAATCACCCGGCGGTCGACCTTGGCGGCGAACGCCTTGTCTTTGAGCTTCTTCTTCACGCTTTTCGGCGCGAGCGTGGCGACGCCTTCGGGTCGCACCAGGCAGCAGGCGACGACGAAGCCGGCCAACTCGTCGCAGGCCAGCAGGCACTTGTCCATGGGCGTTTTCGGCGGCAGCCCCCAGGCGGTCTGGTGGAACGCGACGGCGTAGGCCAGGTCGTCCTCGCCGCGCTCGCGCAGCCAGTCGACGATGCGTTTGGGGTGTTCGTCGGGCCACTGTTCGTAGTCGGCGTCGTGCAGCATGCCGGCCATGGCCCAGCGTTCGGCGTCACCCGCCTCGCCGCCGTATCGGTCGGCTGCTGCCCGCATGACTACCTCCACCGCCCGGGCATGCTTCAACAACGATTCGGTCTTGGTCCAGGCATGAAGCTGGGCCTGCGCTTCTTCGTACGTGAGAGACATGGGCACTACCCCTTCTTCGCAGCGGGTCGAACGATACCGCCGATAGTGTAGCAGATCGCCCGCCGCGGCATAAGCTTCCACCCCGTGGGCTTCCAGCTTGTCCTTCCCGTGCAACGGCTCAGGATGCGCCGCGGGCGAAATCTTCCTATGCCGAGAAGCGAGAGTCTTGTTCCACGCGGCGATGACAGGCTGGAAGCTTATCCCACGGGCGTTGCTGACGTCCGTTTCGTCTAGGTGGGCAACAGTGCTTTCATCTCGCGGACCGCACGTTCGAAGCCCACCAGAACGGCACGCGAAACAATGCTGTGCCCGATGTTCAATTCGTGCATCCGGTCGATTTGCGCGACGGGCACGACGTTTCGGTACGTAAGGCCGTGGCCGGCGTGCAAGGTCATGCCGGCGGCGACCACTTGGGCGCCGGCGGTCTTGAGGGTGCTCAATTCGCGGTGCTGTTCGTTGCCGGGTCGGGCCAGGGCGTAGCGGCCCGTGTGCAGCTCGACCGCCTCGGCCCCCAGTTCGGCCGCGGCGGCGATTTGTCGCTCCTCGGGATCGAGGAACAGGCTCACCACAATGCCGGCGTCCTGCAACTGCCGCACGACCTCGCCGACGCGTTCCCGGTGCGCGGCCACCTCGAGCCCTCCCTCGGTGGTCACCTCCTCGCGGCGCTCGGGCACGAGCGTTGCCTGCTGCGGTTTTAGGCGGCAGGCGATTGCGACGATTTCCGGCTCGCAGGCCATTTCCAGGTTGAGCTTGACGGCCACCGTTTGCCGGAGGACCTCCAGGTCGCGGTCCTGGATGTGGCGGCGGTCCTCGCGCAGGTGGACGGTGATGCCGTCGGCCCCGCCCAGTTCCGCCAGCGCCGCCGCCCAAACAGGGTCGGGCTCGTTCGTCCGCCGCGCCTGGCGCAACGTGGCCACGTGATCGATGTTTACTCCCAGTTCCACCATCGTCTCATTCTCCAACGAACGCCTCGAAAACCAAGTGTAGGGCGGGCTGTGCCCGCCGCATTTCGTGCGAGACGTCCTTGCGGCGGGCACAGCCCGCCCTATGAGTTCGCGCTACCGCTCGCTTGTCCCGTCGCAGTCGGGGCACGGCGCCTTCTTGATGTAGTCGCCCCCGCACACCGGACACGGCACGCGGATGGGGACACGTTGGGTAAGCCGCTGGCCCGTCACCGGATTCCGCCCGACCACCTGGTACTGGTAGTCGCGAACCGTGCCTCGGGCGCAGTGTCGATTCGGACATCGATTATAGACGATGCCGTCGCCCTTACAAGTCGGGCAGGTGTCGGCCGGCGCTTCGGAAGTCTGGGGCGCCTCACCTTCCGGATCGGCCGGCTCGGGCCGGTTCAGTAGCTCGCTCAACTGCGGCGGATGGGATGGGAACGTGCCGAGGGAGCCGGTTTCTGGGTCCGTGGCCGCCAACTCGGGGTCGGGCCGGCCCAACGCCTCCAGCCGCTTGCGGACCTTCGCTTGCAACAAAGGGCTGCTGAGCCCCGGCCACGCACGTTCGTACCAGTACGCCGCGCGGTGCAGCCACGCCGCTTTCGCGTCCGATTCGTCCGACTGCCCGAACTCCCACCAGGCGTCGGCCAGCTCGATTTCGGCGGCCGGGCCCTCGGGCGGGGCGTCGAGTTCCCGGGCCGCCAACGCGCCTAGTTGCGCCACCGATCCCTGGGCGAAATGCGGCAGGGCCCGGTCCCAGTCGTCGCGCACGCAGGCGTACCACCGGCCCACGACGGCGTGCGCGTCGGCGTCGTCGGCGTCCGACTCCAACGTCGCTCGTGCCGCCAGCACCTGCTCCCACCGCTTGCGCAGTGCCTGCACCTCCTGGCGGCGGCTGAGGGTGTCGGCGCGGAAGGGGTGCCCGGCGGGGGTTTGGGCGGCCCGATGCACGGCGGCCGAGAGGGTTTCGGCCAGATCGAATCGGTCGGCGTCGAGCAGTTCGTCGACCACGGAGGCCGAACTGATCACCAAAGACTCGATCGCCTCCTGAGTGGTTGCTCCCTTCGCAAAGCCGTCCAGCATCGCGGCCTGCGCCGTAAGCCGATCGACCTTGAACTCGTCGGCAATTCGCGCGACAAGCTCCAGCATGCGCCGGGCGTCGCCGCTTTCGGAAGCCACTTCCGAAGCCCGGCGCAGCAGGACGAACCGCTCGGCAGGGTCGGCCGCCTGCTCGGCCAACGCCGTCAGTTTCGCCGCCAGTTCCCGCTTCTCCTCGCGGTTGCGTACCGTGGCCGTGTTGTAAATCTCGTCGAGAACGCGGCGAAACTCCTGCTGCCGGTCGGGGGGCGGCACCGGTTCTCGGCCGGCCGGGGCCGGCGGTTGGTGAACGAGTTCGCCCGGGTCGGGTTCGTCGGGTACCTTCTTTTCGGGCTCTTCAGGCTCCGCAGGAAGCGCCGCCCGGGGTTGTGTGTCGGCCGGCGGGTCGGGGGGCGCATTTGGCCGTGTTTCGACAAGTGTGGGCCCGGTTTCCGGCGGCGCCTCTCGACTCGGACGCGGCGGTTCGGGAGGCGGCGGGGGCTCGGCCGGTTCTCCCGTTCCAAGCGATACGGAACGTCCGGCCGGCGGCTCGGTGCCGTCGGCCGCCAGCCACCAAACCACGCCTCCCAGCACGGCGCAAGCCGCGACCAACGGAATCGCCGCGGAAACGGCCGACCGCCTCCGCGACCTTGACGTCCGGCGGGAATCGCCATGCGCCCGGACCAGCGGAACGGCCGGAGCAGGGTCAAGCGACCCGCTGGTTTCCGCCGTTGCGGTGGCCGAGACCGGAATTGCCACCGCCCGCGGCGCTGATCGGCTGCGTAGCCGCGTGTCGTAGGCGGCCTTCTTGTTCAGGTCGAGCAGGCACACGCGCGCGGCGGAAAGCTCGTTGAGCAGTTTCTGCGAAAGCGCCGCGTATTGCCCCAACTGGTGGCCGCGAACGTGAGCCATCTGCCGATCAGCCGCGTGCTGGATGACGTCGGCGTTGGCCTCGAACCGTTCCAGGCCGAGAAGCCGGTAATGGTCGGCCGGCTGCTCCGAGGGAGGAATGCCCAGCCAGCAGTGATACGGATTGAAGGGGGCTTCGCTCATAGGAAGGCTCCAAGCGGTCGGACAGGCGGGCTGCTCCGGCGTGCCAAGGCCCGAACTCGGCCATCGGTAGCAAGGGGTCGAACTTGTTTCCTCGCCGTTGGAGGCGCAGGGGCGGCCGATCCGGCGTCAATTTTCGCAGCCGGGGCCGCCAAAAACATCAACTCCGATTGATTATATCTGGGATAAGCGGATGAGTCAATACCCCCTGAATTAGCGACCCCCGAAATAAGGGGCTTTCCGCCGCTGTCGATATTCCTGGCCGAATTTCGCGCTGAACGTGACGCTTCCCGCCGTGAACGCGGAGGCTACGGCGTGCCTTGTCCGTCGAGCGCCTTGCCAATGAACGCGTTGACCTCGGCCGGATGCGTCAGGTTGATCAGGTGCCCGCCCCCGGGGACGACCTCGTTGGCTTCGACCTTCGACACGGGCAGGAGCAGGTCGCGCCGGCCGTGAATCTGGAGGACGGGCACGCCGGGCGGCGGGGAAGGCTCCCAGTGAAGAATGGTCGTCAGCGCCCACTTCATGAAGTCCGAATCGGCTTCCTTGAACATCTCGACGAAGAAGTTCCGCTGCTTTGTCTTCAGGTTCGTCAAGAGTTCGAGCGCCAGCGGCGAGAGCATCTTCGCCACGCGCAAGGTGCCGGGAAGCATGGCGGGCGCTACCGGGCGGGTCGCTCGCAGCAGTGCTTGTACGGCCCGGCGGCTGCGGCAGCTCGCAATTTGCACGACGGCCGCCGGGTGCAAGTGCCGCGCCGCCTCGTACGCCACCATGCCGCCGAACGACACCCCGCCCAGCACCACCGGCGCGTCGCCGTCCACCAGCGGGGCCATGGCGTCGGCCATGCGGCGTGCGTAGTCGGGCAGCGACTCGTCAGGGTTCGGCGGGAGCCACTCGGGCACGATCAGATGGGGGAACGCCTCCCGCTGCGGCTCGAACAGCCGTCGGTCGGCCCCCACCCCCGGCAGCAGAATCAATCGAAACGGTTCGTCCATGCCCCCCATTCTGCCGCGCCGGCTCCCCGATGGCAACGGGTGCGCCTTGAAGTGCGGCGGTCCGGCGACGGCTTTCGTTGCACGCGCAATGGCGAACG
>CAYPWB010000278.1:0-8514 GCA_964414315.1 uncultured Planctomycetaceae bacterium
CCGACCTGATGCTGGCCGGCCACACGCACGGGGGGCAAATCCGGCTGCCGCTGCTCGGACCGCTCCTGACGCCCAGCCAGCGGGGCGTCCGCTACGCGTCCGGAGTCTTCTACGCCCCGCCCACCATCATGCACGTCACGCGGGGCGTGTCCGGCGAGTTTCCCGTACGTCTGAACTGCCCGCCGGAGATGGCCCACCTCGTCCTCTGCGCAACGGAACGGGAGTAGACGAGGAAGCCTGCTCAACCCGCACGTCGCCGTATCGAATCCGGTGATGTCGCTGCTTGGTGTCGCGGCGGAAGCCGACCCGGCCGCCCGGCATGGCTTCCAGCGCCTTGGCCGACTCGTCGCGATACTCGAAATCGACGGTGCCGTTCGCGTCGGCGTCGACGCGGAGGACGATGGCGCCCGGTTCGCGGCGCACCTGAATGCAATACGAGCGCGTTCCGTGGTGCGGCAGTTGCACCGCCGGGGCGGCGGCCAGTTGCTCCACGTTCGCCCCGCCCCGGCCGTCGGGCAGCGATCGAAGCAACCGCCCGTGGTCGCGCGAAATGTCGAGCCAGTAGAACGTGTGGGCGTCGCGCAGCAGGACTACCGGCCCGCCGCCCTTGATCAGGTAGCCGTTATCGGCGGTGAAGTGGAAGTCGACGTCGCGCCAGTCGTCGCCGACCGTCGTTGCCACCATGGCCAGCCCCGGCTCGGCAGGTTCGGAAAGCGCATTGCGGCCGTCGCCGCGTTCCACCCGGTACGCCTGCTCGTCGTCGGCCGATACCATGCGCCAAGCCAATCCCGCGGTATTCTCGCCCGCCAGCCAGGGGTCGGCCTCGTGCAGGTTGCCGTCGCGGAAATCGTCGAGGAACACGCGCACCGGCTTGGTGGCCGTGGGCGGAGCGGGCTCCGGTTTGGGATGGCGCCCGGCCAGTTCCACCGCACCCAGGTCGGGCCGTGCATCGCGCTCAGTGCCGTAAATACCCGTCGGATGCACGGGGGTCGGCGCGTACCGCCGCGTGCCCGCGTCGATCGCCGGGCTGGTCGGCCGCAATCGCCCGTCCATGGCCGCGGCGTCGACGAATTGCGGGTCGAGGTCGGCCAGGTCGAACCGCCCGATGGGCTGCGTGGGCCTGGGTTCGATCAGCAGGTTGTACCCGACGAACCACCCAGGCTGCGGCCCCGCCGTACCGCGAACCAAGATATTGTTGTACACCTCGGCCCGCTTGCACTCCGGGGTGATTCGAAAGGTGTGATTCTCGCAGTGGATCGTGCGGCCGAGCCCCGGGAACGAGCGGCCTTCCGGGAAATGCACGAAGGTGTTGTTGCGAAACACGATGCCGTCGACTGGATCGGCAAGGTTGACCACATTCGCCCGCGTCGGGCCGAAAACGTTGTTCTCGATGACCACGTCCTCGTTCCACAGGTCTTTGTGGCGAAAGTAGTTGTTGAACTGGATCGCCTGCGACTCGCAGTTGTACATCGCGTTGCCGCGGATCGTCAGGCGGCTGTTCTGCGCGCCGTCGACGCCGGGACCGGGAATGAAGATGTGGACGGCATCGCAATGGCGGTTCCAGCCCTCGCCGCGCGGATCGCCATCGTCGACGCCGTCGTCGAGGTTGTAGATGCGGCAGTTCTCGACCAGCGAATCCTTGCTGCTGACACAGCGGACTCCGTCGTGGGTGACGTCGTGGATATCGCACCCGACGGCCCGGTTTCGCGAACCGCTCAGGATCACCCCGCCGGCCGTGTGCGTGATTTGGCTGTCGCGGACGGTCAGGTCGTCGCCGGCGCCGAAGTTCACGGCGAACTTCTCGATGTTCTCCGGCGAACCGACATGCGGGCCGACCCGTTCGATCCGGCAGTTGGAAACCTCAAGGTGCCGCCCGCCGTACACGTACACCCCGTCGACAATGCGAATGCCCTCGACCCGAAGCCAGAGGTCGAACACACCCTTGCGGCCTTCACCGGTGAGCGTGCCCGACCGCACGCCGAAGCGGACGCGCTCAATGGAAATGTGCTTGCGGGAATCGGTCACGTTCGGCCCGGGCCGAATGGTGACGTACCGCTCGGTGAACAGATGCTGCCCGGGGCCGCCGCGCCGCTCGATGGGGCCGTACTCGCCGGGCTGGAGAAGGATCGTATCGCCGCCGGTAGCCCGAGCGACTGCCGCCTCGATCGATTGCAGCGGTTGGGCCGCCGTGCCGGGGTTCTCGTCGGACCCGCGCGCGGCGTCGACATGAACCTCCGCGGTAAGGCCCGCCGGCGCGGCCATCGCAACCCACCCGATCATCAGGACCATTCGACTTATCATCACGGTATTCCCTCGTGGTTTGGCTACACCAGCGACGTTCTACCCCCCGCCTCGGCCGCTGTCAAATGTCGGCAGCCGCCGAAAGGCCGCAGCCCCCCCAAAGTAGCCGACACGCTCCGCCATGCCGCCCGCCCCATGGGGCAGAACCCTACCATACAGCCAACTGGCCGGCGTCTTGGAAGCGGACAAGCCGGCTTTTCCCGGCGCGCCGATTGACAGATTCCGCCCCTGGGTATATCATGAGTAAATATCGCGTTTGGGTGGCCGATGGCAGAGATTGCGGTTTTCTGCCTCGCGGAGCCGATGTTTCTCTTGGCCCAACGGGTGCCGTACAATTCCCGTGAGCGAAGGGCAACGGGTCGGCATTGCGGATCAGGCACACTTGGTGCCGATCGACGCGGTACGGCTCTCCCCCGCTGGGAGGGCCAATGGCTCGAATCAGGAACGACGTCGGGCGAACCGACCGCCGGACTGCGCCGGTACTGTAGCCCGACTGCGGGCGGCTCCGGCACAATGAATCTTCACGAATGACTGCGTATTGACTATGGCATTGACGCGACTGCGTAACATCGGCATTTCGGCCCACATCGACTCCGGCAAGACCACGCTCAGCGAGCGCGTGTTGTTCTATTCGGGGCGCATTCATCGCATGGGGGAAATCCGCGGCGACGGGGCGACCATGGACCACATGGAACTCGAACGCGAACGCGGCATTACCATCACCAGCGCCGCCACCACGGTCCAGTGGGGCGATTCGCGCATCAACCTCATCGACACGCCCGGCCACGTCGATTTCACCATCGAAGTGGAACGCAGCCTCCGCGTGCTCGACGGCGCCGTGCTGCTGCTGTGCGCCGTCGGCGGGGTCCAGGCCCAGTCGATCACTATCGACCGGCAGATGCGCCGCTACGGCATCCCCCGGCTGGCGTTCATCAATAAGATGGACCGGACCGGCGCCAACCCGGATCGGGTGATCGACCAGTTGCGCAAGCGGCTCGGCTGCGAGGCCCTCCCGCTTCAGCTTCCCATCGGCAGCGAGGCCGATTTCCAGGGCGTGGTCGACCTCGTGGCTCAGGAAGCCGTGTACTTCGACGGCGCGAGCGGCGAGCGCGTCCGGCGCGAACCGATCCCCGCTTCCCTTGCGGCCGAGGCAGCCCACGCCCGGCAGCACATGCTCGAAGCCCTCTCCATGTTCAGCGACGAGTTGATGGAACTGCTCCTTTCCGAGGAGCCCGTGCCCGAGGCGCTCGTGCATCGCGTGCTGCGCGAGGCGACGCTTGCCCAGCAAGTCACCCCGGTGCTGATGGGCACGGCGTACCGGAACAAGGGCGTGCAGCCGCTGCTGGACGCCGTGGTGCGCTACCTGCCTTCGCCGTTGGACTGCTCGACCACGGCGCACAGCCTTGACGATCCGTCGCGCGAACTGGTCCTCGAAGCCCAGCCCGACCGACCGACCGTGGCCATGGCCTTCAAGATCGTTGAGGATCCTCACGGCATGCTCACCTTCGTGCGCATTTACCAGGGGAAGCTGTGCAAGGGCGAGTCGTACTACAATCAACGCAGCGGTCGCAAGGAACGGATCGGCCGGCTTGTGCGGATGCACGCCGACGCGAGGGAGGAAATTTCCGAGGCCGCGGCGGGTGACATCGTCGCCGTTATGGGCCTCGACGCGGCCAGCGGCGACACCTACGCCGCCCAGCGCAACTTCGCGCAGTTGCAAAACATGTTCGTGCCGGAACCCGTCATCCAAATGGCCATCAGCCCCGCCGACCGCGAAGGCGCCGCCCGGCTGGCCAAGGCTCTCCAGCGGTTCCGCAACGAAGACCCGACGCTCCGGGTAACCAACGACGAAGAGACGAGCGAAACGCTCATCGCCGGCATGGGCGAGTTGCACCTCGAGGTGTACGTCCAGCGCATCCGGCGGGAATATCGCGTCGAGGTCGAGGTAGGCGCTCCGAAGGTCAGCTACCGCGAGGCCCCGACTCGGAACGCCAAGTTCGACGTCCGCCACCGTAAGCAAACCGGCGGCTCCGGCCAGTACGCCCACATCGTCGGCCGCTTCGAGGTACTGCCCGAAGACGCCGAGGAAATTTTCCTGTTCGAAGACCACGTGACCGGCGGCCGTATCCCCAAGCAGTACATTCCGGCCGTCGAGAAGGGCGTTCGCAGCCAGCTTATGAAGGGTCCGGTGGCGGGCTACCCGGTAGTCGGCCTGGCCGTGCACCTCGACGACGGCTCCTACCACGAGGTCGACAGTTCCGACATGGCCTTCACGACGTGCGCGCAAACAACCATGCGCGAATGCTTCGGCCGCACTGCGCCCGTGCTGCTGGAACCGGTCATGAAGATCGAGATCGAATGCCCCACGGCGTTCCAGGGCACCGTGGTGGGCGACCTGACCTCGCGCCGCGGCATTGTGATGGGCGCCGAGATCGTCGGTCCCGAGGCGCGCATCGAGGGCGAGGTGCCGCTGGCCGAAACTTTCGGCTACTCGACCAACCTTCGCAGCATGACGCAGGGGCAGGGCACCTTCACCCTTGAGTTCGCCCGCTACAACCGCCTGCCCCCCAGCCTCGAGCGCGAAATCATCGAAGCCCGCCGCAAAGCGCTCGTCTAGCCCAGCCGCGTGGGATGAGCTTCCAGCTTGTCATTTCCCCCGCGATAAGCCAACCACCACAAAACGACAGGCGGGCGGGGGCCGTGAGCCCTCTGTTTCTTACCCCGATCTTCCCACTATCACGTCACCCGGGCGCTGCGAAGTCAACATCTGAAGCCTGTCCTTGACTCCCACGGCCGCGCGACGTTCGGCATAGTGTTTTCGGGGCAGCGAATCCGGGACTACCAGGAGTCCCAAGTCATTCTTTCAGGCTGCGCAGTTCGGGCAGTTCGGTGGCATTCTCGATGTCGCTGATGAGGCGGCGGACTTCCGCAATCTGGGGTTGCAGGCCTTTGGCTTCCCGGTGTGCGAGCAGGTCCTGTTCGAGCCCGCGCAGCTTCGGAAGCAGCGATTTGGCGGCGCCGCCGTAGCGCGCCAGCGCCGCCAGGCAGCCGTTGATCCGCTGCCGCTTGCCCCAACTGTGGATATCGAGGATGTCGAGGCACAGCGGCAGGCCCTCCCTGATGCGGTGGCGGGCAAGCACATCCAGCCCGGCAACGCGGATGTTTTCGGCAAACATGATGCCGCTCGGCGAGGGGGTTACGACCGCCGCGTGAACGGCGGGCAGCAGTGGCTTGATCTCCTCGTAGCTGAGCTGTGTGTAGATCGTTGCGACCGATCCGCGGGCTCGGCCGTCCTGGTTGGTGAGGCCGGCCGCCACGGCGTCGCGGAGTTCGTCGCGGTCGACGCCTTCGAGCGAATGTTTGAGCATGGTCCCGAACACGGCCATGCACAGAAAGCGCTGCTCCATGCCGCGAGGATCCCCGGCGGTGGGCCCCCTGGCGATCATTTCAAGCAACTGCGGTACGGCACCCATGGCGGGGCGACCGATCGCCGCCAACGCCTCGGCGGCCTTGACGCGGAGCCACAGGTCGTCGGCCTCGAGCGATTTCTTCAGCGCCGGCACGGCCGGGGCGGCCCTCCCCTTCAGCTTCGCGAGCGCCTGGCAGACGCCGAGACGCGACTCGAGCGTGCCGGACTCGAGCAGTTGGACCAGGGAGGCGACCGGCGCCTCATCGCGACGTGCAATGGCCAATGCGGCGCGCTCGCGGACCACCGGCGACCAACTCCCCAGCCGTTCGAACAGTTGCTCGTCGGTCAGCATGTCGTAGGCACGGTAGCGGTCATTGCGGGTCCAGCCGCTGCCGTCAAGGATGAGTTGCCGCGCGGCCGCGGCATCGATGGGCGCGAGCTTGCCGGGGTGTTTGCCGGTCAGCCGAATCTTCCGCAGTGGCATCGCGTAGGCGAGCAAGTAGCCACCGGTGGCGTCCCAGCCACGGGTCTTGTCAGGTCCGGGCTGCGGGGGACCCTGGTGGAGGAAGCTGCCGTCCCAGCGCCGGGCGAGGTCGAAATACCAGGAGCCGAACTCCTGCATCCACGCGCCGCTGGCCTGAGGCCCGGACTGCGCCACGCCGGGCATCGCCCAGAGGATGTTCCAGAAGTTGCCGGTGTGGCCGTAGTCGCGCTCCGCGCCATGGGCGGCGACGCTCATCCGTGAGAAGTACTCGGCCCCTTCGGGCTCATCGAGCAGGTTGAAGAGCACGGCGGCCATTCCGTTCTTGCCGTTGGCCTGGTGGGTCTGGATCCATGGGGCGTGGTCGCCGTAGGGGACCGATCCCTTGCCGGTGTAGAAACGCAGCAGCTTGGCGCTGCGCTCGATCGCCTCGGCCACCTTCGGGTCGTCCACCCCCGCGGCGCGGGCCATCACCAGCGAGATGGTCAGCGGGACGCCCGGCGCGTTCATCATCCCGTAGCCGCCAAGCCGTCCGTCGGCCTGGGCAAAACCATGCCCCCACGAGCCCACGCTGCTCTGGCCGTTGGCCGCCTCCAGCGCCAACCGCTGCAGGCCCGGCATGTACGAGTCGTCGCCGGTGGCCATCTTGTATTCGGAGAGCAGCATGATGACATAGCTGTACCACCAGGTCTGGAAACTCCCGGTCGAATAGCCGGCGGCCCACGCGGCCTCCTTCTTCACCAGCGGGAGATAGTCCTTGTTGCCGCCGGCCAGCAGGGCCAGCGCATTGAGCGAGCGGGTGATCGGGTTGATCCCCTCGGATTTGGGATACTTGGCGTTCGCCATGCGCCCGGCCAGCGCCTCGCAACCCAGCTCGAGAATTCGCCGCGATTTCGGGCAGTCATACGGCGCGGTGTCGCTGTAGCTGCCCAGCACGGGCAGATTCACCACGACCTGCTCCGTCTTGCCGTCTCGCCAGCGGGTGAGCGAAAGCTTGCCGCCGCCGGTTTCCGACTCGGCCATGGTGAGCGCCTTGCCGAACTCGACGCGCGCGTCGTAGGAAAACGGCTTGCCGCCGACCCCGAGGATGACATCGCCGATCGCCAGCACGCCGTCGGTCGGCGAGCCCTCGGCGACCTCGGTAATGCGGACCTGCCTTGCGTCACTTGTCGCGAGTTGGTCGCTGAACATCCACCCGCGGGCACCGGTGGCGCCGAGGTTCCAGTCGTGGGTGGCACCTTCGGGGATCGGTTCGCCCGTCGTGAAGTCCGGATTCGGCATGCCCCGCTTGCCGCCGGCTGCATGTGCGGGAAGCGGAAAAAGGGTCGCGGAGGCCAACGTAGCCAGAATGATGTTGCGGAGGTGGTAGTTCATGAGTGCTTTCCTGAGGCTCATGTCTTCGCGACAGGCGCCCATCCATCGGATTGCCGGACCTAGGGTTTGGCGGAGCCGCTTCGCTGTTGGGCCACTCAGTTGTCGAACGGGATCAACGCCTCGGCGAACGCCTCGCCGATCCGGCTGTAGATCTTTGCCGAGCCGAGGTAATGAAAGCCGGCATTGGACCTGCCGGTTTCCAAAAGCTTCAGTTCCTCGTCCGTGAAGTTTTCCTTTATGAGTTTCTCCTTGAGCTTGTTTGCTTCGTCTCTATCGAGTCCCCTTTTCTGCCTGCCGAACGGTTTCAAAACCTTATCAACCATGTGGTTGTCCAGCTCACCCAGCTTATGATCCCAATACTTACCGGTGAGTACGGCCGCCACGTTGTCCTTGAACTCCGGCATTTCGGCGGGCGCGGCCTGAGCCTTCTGGAACGGCCCATCCGTTACCCCGCCAACGCCCAAGGCGCCGATCACAAACGGCATCTGGGGGGCTTTCAGGTCCTTGCGAACTTCGCGGATGAAGTGCGCCAGAAGGTCGCTGTAGGCCGCATATTGGGGGCGGTCCTCGGTCGCCTTGTACAAGTCGTCGTTGCCGCCAATCATGTCGTTCCAGCCCTGGAACCAGACGAAGCCGGCCAGTTCATAGCCCTCGTTCGGATCGTAGGCCGGATGATATTTGCCCGGGTCGGCGAGCACGGCTTTGACGTGCTGCATCATTTTGTGGTAGTAGACGTGTTGCTTCTCTTCCTTTCGTGCGATGAGCTCTGCCGCTGGAATAACCCCCTTGTTGCCCATCCTGTCCTCAACCTTACTGGGATCCGGATAGTACGGCCCGGCACTGGGCGGACGGAAATCGGTGTGGAGGCTTTTGCCGCCCCACGATGCTTTGATAATCAGGATCGGCTCATTCAGGTGTTCTTGAAGGGTGACGCCAAAGGCCAGCTCCG
>CAYPWB010000279.1:0-8511 GCA_964414315.1 uncultured Planctomycetaceae bacterium
TGCAGGCATGAACGAGCGACACGAAAAGCGAAAACGTTGGGTCCAACGGGGGCAGTACGCCGTGGAAGTCGAAGTCGACGTTGTGTATCCGGCCGATCGCCCCAACGAAGCCTGTCTCGAGCCGGACACGGTTCGTTGGCTCGATGAGGTGGCCCGCCGCGCCGAGGCAGGCGACGTGGAATTCTTGCGCCACGCCGGCCGCGTGTTCCAGTCGGTATATTCTTGAGTCTTCTTCCAGTTTCTCGCAATGAAGATCGGGACGTTCTAAAGGGCCCCCGGCCGGGGCGAGCCCGACGGGGAAAGGGGGCGTGCACTTGTCGGCTTCAGCCGACAAGTGGGACATCCTGCCGCGCTTTGGAAACAGGGGCCTGACGGCCCCCGCTCGCCTGGCGGTGTGCGGTGTCTGAGTTCACTCGCCGGCGGTCCAGGGGTTGGGCCAGTCGCCCCAGCGGTCGAGGTAAAGGCGGTAGGCGGCCACTTCGTCGGCCTTGCGCTCAAGCCAGGCCTTCGTCTCGGCAATGATCTGTTGCTCGGTGTCCAGCGCAAGCTGGCCGAGCATGACGCGGGTGCGGAGGAAGACAAAGTACGTGTCGAGCACGTCGCAGCGGCAGTAGTCGTTCACCTCGGGCAGCTTGCCGGCGTCGACCATGTCTTGGACCATGTCGCCCTGCACGTCCATCTTGCCGGGTTTGCCCAGCAGGTTCGCCGCCAGGTTCAGCCCGCCGGTGAAACGCGTCGCGCCGTAGTTGGTCAGCAGTTCGCACAGGTCGATATGCGACTGCACATTGTAGCGGTTGCGGGGCTGCTCGAAGGTCTTGCCCGCGGTGTTGAACCAACCGGGCAGGCTCAGTCCGTAGCGGAAGGCTGCCAACTCGAGCAGCGGCACGTCGAACCCGCGGCCGTTGAAGCTCACCAGTGTGGGGCGGCGGTAGGCCTCCCACCCGCGCCAGAAGTGGTCGGTCATTACGTGCGAGCGGAACTGCGGCTCGTCGAGCACCACCACGTCTTGCAGGCGCATGTCGCCGGCCACCTTGCCCACGGCGATGGCCACGGGCATTTGGAAGGTGTAGGGGATAAAGTCGGTCTGGTACTTTTCCATCAGTTCCGCGCGGTAGCGCCGGACGGCCTCGGCCGGGTCGATTTCCTGCCCGGCGTAGCGGAGCTTGGCCACCAGGGGCGCGTCGGCGGCGCTTTCAATGTCGAACACGAGGTAGCGTACGGCGTTGGGCATGGGGGCTCCGGTGTGCGGGTGACTGTTCAACCGAATGAAGTGCTGTACAAGCAAGGAAAAGGGGAAAACGGACGGATTGGCGCGGCAGCAGCTCGCCTTCCCTTGATCCGGTATTGCCATTTCCCCCCTTTCCCCGCGAACAGTATAACGACGATTGCACAAATCGGGCGAGCGGGGGCCGTGAGGCTCCTGTTTTGCCCTCGTTTCGCCGCTGTGCCCTCGCAGGGGACTGCCTGCCTTGCTCGCCTCCACGCGGGGGGGTGGGAACTCGCGTTGACGGCCGCTGCCGGTCGGACCTAGAATGAAACGTATGGGGAACGGGAACTCCGAGGTACTTCCGGCGATGCGTTCGGTGCGTCCGGCCCTGCCAAGCTGGCTCATTTCCATGGTGTTGCACATGGTGCTGCTGGTAGTGCTGGCGGTGAGTTTGCGCTCGAACCCCCCGCAAGGTGCGGCCGAGGAGCGCACTGCCGAGGTAGGTATCGTGCTGCGGCACACCGAGGCGGGTGAAGATATCTTCGAGGGGGAGGCCGACGGCACCGAGTCGGCCGAGGCGAGCACGGCCGAGGCGGCCGGCGGCCCGGCGCTCGACGATCTGCTGAGCGACGCGCCGGCGGTCGACCCGACCGCCGCGCTGCCGGAGGCCTTCGCTCGGCTTGGCCCCGGCGACCTCGAGGGCGGCGGCGTCGGCGCGGCACGAGGCGCCGAAGACGGGCCGGGCCGCGGTCCGCCCGCCGTTGGCGGGAAGGCGCGAACCCAACTGTTCGGCGTCGAGGGCGAGGGCTACCGCTTCGTGTACCTGTTCGATCGGTCGGGCAGCATGGGCTGGATGAACAACCGGCCGCTGGCCGTCGCCGCGGCCCAGTTGCTCGAAAGCCTCGACAGCCTCGAACGGTCCCACCAGTTCCAGGTGATTTTCTATAACCACAAGACCTGGGCGTTCAATCCGACGGGCGAGGGAAACCGGCTCCTGTACGCAACCGACCGGAACAAGGAGTTGGCGGCCCGATTCGTGCGGGGCATGACGGCCGACGGCGGCACGGAGCACGAAAGCGCCCTGCTGGCGGCCATGGCCTTGCAGCCCGACGTCATCTTCTTCCTGACCGACGCCGACGAGCCGCGCCTGTGGCCGAGCCAGCTCGCACGGCTCCGGCGCCGGGCGGGCGGCATTACCATCCACGCCGTCGAGTTCGGGTTCGGTCCGCAGCAAAACGCCCGGAACTTCCTTGTGCAGCTTGCCGAGCAGCACGGCGGGCGGCACACGTACATCGACGTTTCCCAGCTCGCCCCCGCCCCATGAACGCGCACAACACAAGTAGGGTGTCCTTGCTCGTCCTGCTCATCGCCGTACTATCCGCCGCCCTGTTCGCCGCGCCGCTGGCCGCGCAGGATACGGTCACGTTGCGCAGCAAAGCGGGGGGCGAAACGCGGGTAACGGGGCAGATTATCGACTACACGGGCCGCGAACTGACCATCGAGCTTCCGGGCGGCACTGCGCAGCGGTTCCCATCGGAGCAGGTGCTGCGGGTCGAAACACACCGCGTACCGGAGCACGTGCAGGCCGAGGAGCAGTTCACCCTCGGCGACTTCGCCGGCGCCCTGACGATGTACCGGGCCGCACTCGATTCGGAATCGCGCCGTTGGGTGCGCCGCGAAATCCTGGCGCAAGCGGTGCGATGCTACGAGGCGCTCGGCCGGCCGGCCGAGGCAGGCACGATGTTCCTCCTGCTGCTGGAAGACGACCCGAGCACACAGCATTTCGACTGCATTCCGCTCGGCTGGGTTCCCGGTCAACCCGACGCAGCGCTGGAACAGGCCGCCCGCAGATGGATGGCTTCCGAACGTCCGGCGGCGGTACTGCTAGGGGCGAGCCACCTGCTGAGTACGTCGGTGCGTCCGCAGGCGGCTGCCCGGCTGCGCGAGTTGCACGACGCCGCCGACCCGCGCGTGGCCGTGCTGGCCGAGGCGCAACAGTGGCGGGTGGAGGGCGTACGATCGACCCCGGCGGAACGCGCCCGGTGGATGCGGACGGTCGAGGCGATGCCCGAGCCGCTTCAGGCAGGTCCGTACTTTGCCTTGGGGCAAGCGCAGGCGCAGGCGGGCGAGCACGAGCAGGCGGCGCTAAGCCTGCTGCGCGTGGCCATTGTCTATCCGCACCAGCGCCCCCTCGCCGCCCGCGCTGCCCTGGAGGCCGCCCGCGCCATCGAACACCTCGGCCGGCCCGGGCAGGCCGAGCGGCTGTACGAAGAAGTCCTTCAAGAGTATAAAGACCAAGCTCGTGTCGTCGCCGAGGCCCGGTCGCGGCTGGAGAAAATCGAGTGACGCATTGTTGGAGTTCACGCTTCAGCGTGCTTTTGCAAACGACGAACTGGGACACACGCCGAAGCGTGAACTGCAACAGCGAAGATCGAACGAGAAAGCCCATGCTTGCCAGAGTACTGTTTTATCTGCTCCTGTGCCTGCTTGCCGCCACCGCCGTCGCGCAGGACTCGCCCGCGCCGGGGCCGGCGCCGGCGGCCGAGGAAGCGGGCGATGCGTCGGCCGCGGAAGGCGATACGCTGTGGGATATCCTGTCGGCCGGCGGCGTGGTGGGCATGCTCATCCTGCTGCTGTCGCTTGCAGCCGTGGCCCTGGTGGTCGAGCACGTCATGACGCTTCGCGAACCGGTGCTCATGCCGCCGGGCCTGGCCGACGACGTCTTCCAGCTTCTTTCCGCTGGGAAGCCGAGCCTGGCTGTCGAACGATGCCGGCAGCAGCCGAGCTTCCTGGCCTTCGTGCTCGATGCCGGCCTGAGCGAGGCGGAAGGCGGCTGGCCCGCCACCGAGAAGGCCCTGGAAGACGCCATGGCCGACCAGTCGGCCCGCCTGTTCCGCAAGATCGAGTACCTTTCGGTCATCGGCAATATCGCCCCGATGCTGGGACTGCTGGGGACGGTGGTGGGCATGATCTTCGCGTTCCGCGAGGTGGCCGACACGCAAGGCGCCGCCCGGGCCGCCGACCTGGCCGAGGGCATCTACCTGGCGCTGGTCACGACCGTGCTGGGGCTGATCGTAGCCATTCCGGCGCTGGGGGCGTTCGCCATCTTCCGCAACCGAGTCGACCAGCTTGTGGCCGAGACGGCCTACGTCGCGCAGCACGTGTTCCGGCCCTTGAAGCGGCGAGAATCCGGCCCCCAACGCACCAAGACGCCGCCGCCCGCTCCCCCCGCCGCCCCGCCCGCAGGAGCCCGGTAATGTTCGACGCACGCAGGGGACTGTCCCGATTTTCGCGGCGCGGCAGGCGGCATGCCTCACCCGCCCACCGTCCCGCCGCGAAAATGGGACTGTCCCCTTCGCACCCCCGCTCCCCACGCACATCGACAGGAGCCCGGTAATGCGCGTGCCGAACAACCTTGCGCGGGCCAGCGTGGGCTTTAACATGACGCCCATGATCGACGTGGTGTTCCTGCTGATCATTTTCTTCCTGGTGTCGAGCCATCTGGCGCGGCAGGAAGTGGATATTGAGTTGGACCTTCCCGACGCGCGCACCGGGCAGGATGCCGACCCGGCCGATCAGGCCCGCCGCATTGTGGTGAATGTGTTGCCGGAGGGCGACATCGTCGTGGCCGGCCGCCCGTTCGATCCCGATGCGCTGAGCGAGATGATCGCCTACGAAAGCCGCCGCGGGCGGGCAACCACCGAACCGCTCGAGGTGCGCATCCGCAGCGACCGGCAGGCGCCGTACCGTCTGGTCGAGCCTATCATGCGGGCATGCGCCCGGGCGGGCGTGTGGCGTGTGACCTTCGCCGTGGTGGGAGAGTAACCATGCGAAGCGTTTCCAGGGGACTGTCCCGAGTTTCGCGGCTGCCGGGGGCGTGTACGCAATCGGCCGGCGGTTACGGCCGCGAAAATGGGACTGTCCCATTCCCGTGCAGCAGAGTGGACTCTCCGCGCCGCGGCGGGTTGGAGGACTGGCCATGCGAGTGAGTTTCCGCCATACGGAACGCCGCCGCGAATTGACGCTTTCGATGGCGCCGATGATCGACGTGATCTTCCTGCTGCTGATTTTCTTTGTATGCACGGCCAGCTTCCGGCCGCCGGAGCAGGTGCTTCCCACGCAGGTATCGTTGCCCGGCGCCGAGCCGACCGAGACCCCGCCCGACGAAGAGTTCGAGGACCTCGACGACCTGGTCGTGAAGGTCCTATGGCGGGAAAGCGCGCCGGCCTGGGAATTGAACAACCGCCGATACGACTCGTTGGGCGAGGTGCGCACCGTGCTCGAAGCGGCGCAACGCGTGCAGCCGGGTTTGCCAGTCATCCTCAATGTGGAACCCGAAGTACCCATGAATCACGTAGTCGACATGTACGACCTGTGCCGTATCATCGGGCTTGTTCGCGTACAGTTCGCTGCGTCGGCCGTGCCATGAAGCCACGACCGGGCACCTGCTGCGGCTGTTGGAGTTCACGCTTTAGTGTGCGAGTTTTTCCCGGCACGCTGAAGCGTGAACTCCAACGGGGCGATGCAATACCACTCCGGTGAGAGTTTACCCCGCGACCAACGGTCGCGGCTTGATTGGAATGTCCTTTGTACACCGACAACTCGGCGCGATTTTCGTTGCGGCCATCGCCGTGTGCGCGCCCCTTGCGCGCGGCGCGGCCGACGAGCCCTCGGCTGACGCACGCTTCCTGGCCGGGCTGCGGGCGAGGGCATTGTACGATTTAGCCGAACACTATTGCGAGGACCAGCTTGCCCGCGACGACCTTGACGCGCCGCGGCAGGCTGAGTTGACCGTCGAGTTATCGCGAACGCTGGCCGAACACGCCGCCGCGTCGGAGCCGGATGCCCGCGATGCGCTGTGGCAGCGTGCCTTGGAGGCGACCGACCGCTTCGCCGAGGCCCAGCCCGAGCACCCCCGCCTGCCGCTGGTCCGTCTGCAAGGGGCGCTCGCGCTGTTGGCCCGGGGCGAATTGGCGCGTCGGGAAGGACAGCTTACCACGGCCGGCGAACCGCGATTCGAAGCGGCGCGGGTGCATCTTCGGAGTGCGATCGACCGGCTTCAGCGGTTGGCCGCCGATGTCGAACAGATGCGCCGGGAGCAAAGCCTGCGCCCCCCGCCGGACTCGGAACTCCTGTCCGCGCACCAGTTGGCCACGCTGTTGAAACGGATCGACTTCGAGCTTGCCCGGGCGAGGCGGAACCAGGCCGAAAGCTACCCGGCCGACAGCGCCGACCGACTGAACTCGCTCACCGAGGCCGTGCGGCTCTTGACCCCGCTTACGCGGCTTGCCCCGGACGATCCCATCTGCTGGCCTGCCCGAATCGACCTGGTTTCGGCCTACCGGCTATTGGGCGATGGCGACATGGCGCGGCAGATTCTGGACGCCATCGGGCGGCAGAATCCGCCGCCTTCGTTCGCGTTGCGTGCCCGGGCTGAGCGCATCCGCCTGGCGCTCGCCGAGGATCGGCTACCCGAGGCGCTGGCGGCCGCGGCCGAGGGCCGCGAGTTGGACGGGGCGACGTCGGCGCAACTCGACCTGGCCCGGCTGGAGGCGTACCTGGCCGCATGGCGCACCGCCGTCACCGAAGAAGACGACGCCGAAGCGCATCGCCGGCAGGAGCAAGCCACGACCACGGCCCGGCTGATTGAGCAGGCGCACGGACCGTACTGGCGGCACCTGGCCGGCATGCTGCTGGCCGAGCAAGTGCACGCGGCGGCCGACGTTTCCGGCAGCGCCGCGCTGATGATCGAGGCGGCCGACGACCTGTACCGGGGCGGGCGCGTCGACGACGCCCTCGCCGCGTACGACCGGGCGGTCGCGTTGGCACGCCGGAAGGCCGACCGCGCCGCCGCGTTCGACGCCGGGTACAAGGCGGCGGCCATCGAACATGCGCGAGACCGCCACGTTGAGGCCCTGCGACGCTTCCACGCGTTGGCGTTACGCTATCCCGAGCATGCCAAGGCGCCTCAAGTGCATCTGCTGGCCGTGCATCATGCGGCCCAACTCGCGCGCGCGGGCGGTGCCGACGCGCTCGATACGTACATCGGCCTGCTGGCCGAACACCTCCAGCAGTGGCCCAACGGCGCGACGGCCGACTCGGCACGGCTGCGATTGGGGCAGATTGAGCAGCACCGCCGGCGTTGGGAGCCGGCCGTGGCCGCTTACCGGGGCGTATCGCCCGATTATGCCGAGTATCCCCGCGTGCTCGACGCCCTGGCCCGCTGCTACCGCGCGTGGCTGGGGCAGCTTCGCGCCGAGGGCGAGCCCACGGGCGACATTGCCCGGGAAGCCGCCCGATGGTTCGAAGCAATCGCGCTGGCTCCCGGCGGCGCCCTGCCGCAAACCTGGACTCTGGCCCAGCGTAACGCCGCGTTGGCGGCTGCCGAGCTTCGCCTGACGCACACCGACGACGGGTTCGCTCGGGCCGCCTCGCTGCTGCAGGCCCTGCTGGCCGACGCGGGCACCACGCCGGCCGAGTGGATCAATGCGGCCGAATCGCTGCTGGTGTTCGCCCTGGCCGGCGACGGGAAGCGGCAGGAGGCGGCCGATATCCTCGCTCGCCTGTCCGGCGGGCCGGCGGCGCAACTGCTCGGCACGCTCGACGGCCTCGCCCGCGCCGCCGCGCAGGCCGCGCCCGACGTACAGCGCGAACTGGCGCAGCTCCAACTACAAACCATCGCCCTGTTGGAGCCGCGCTGGAACGACCTTCACCTGACGCAGCAGCGGCGGATCGAGCAGTTGCACGCGCGGGCACTGGCCGACGCGGGCCGCACGGCCGACGCCCTGGCCGCCTACGCCGAACTGGCCCGGGCGCAGCCGAACGACGCCGACCTTCAGGAAGCGTACGCCGCCTTGCTGGCCGAACAGCCTGACGCCGAGTTGCGGCGGCTCGCCCTGGCCCGGTGGCGCGGCATCGAGAAGCGTTCGCCGCCGAACAGCGAGCGTTGGTACCGGGCAAAGTACGAAATCGCGCGGCTCCACGTGCGGCAAGGCCGGCCCGAGCAGGCGGCGAAGGTCATCGAACTGCTCGAACTGCTGCACCCGGAAATGGGCGGCCCCGCCATGCATGCCCGCTTCCAGGAGCTTCTGACGCGGTGCCGTTCGGAAACCGAGGGATAACGCGCAGGGCGGGTTGTGCCCGCCTCAGGACGCCTCACGTGTAACACGGCGGGCACAGCCCGCCTTACATGGGGTCTACTCGGCAACCCCCTTGAACGGTCTCGGACCATTCGTGCTATGAAGGCCGTACGCGCCGGCGCAGCCGGTCGACGGCCGCGGCACAGCCGGCACGCGCGTCGGCCA
>CAYPWB010000280.1:0-8507 GCA_964414315.1 uncultured Planctomycetaceae bacterium
TGCGATCTCGGCTCCGAGCGGAAGCTCGCATTGGTTGGCGGCCCTGCCGCCCTGTACCACTAATGTGCAAGATCGTGAACCTTTTCACACAGTCTTGGCCTTGGCTCCGAGCGGAAACTCGCATTGGTTGGCGGCCCTGCCGCCCTGTGCTGACATTATGATCCGCGTTGACCGTCGCTGCAAGACTCGGCGACCAACGTGTGCTATCGGCCCCTCCAATTGGGAGTATTCATGACAAGGAGGGTGGTGACGAGCAAACCATCGCCTTGGCGGGACTTCGGTCGGCGGGGTGGGTGTGCTTCCCGCGCACGGTGCCTGAGTGACGCGTCTTGGCTTGCGCAGTCCCACCAAGGAGTTGCGCGACCTCAGCCCACCCTGCACGAAGATACGCGTGCTACGGCTCCGGCGCAGCCTGGTATATCTCCCAAAGTCGTAGTTGCACGTACGGGCGGATCGGGACGTTGGGACGAAACATCCACTCGGTGCGGCCTTCCGGAGGTGGAAGCGGCACGTAGAGGCTTCGCTGTCCCGGCGGCTGCATCACGTAAAGGTAGCGCAGCAACTCGTCCTCCATTTCCGGCTGCGTCAAAATGAGCGGGGCCGGCGGGCCGGAGGGGACCGCATCGAGCCATGCGACCTTCGAGAAGTCGCGCAGGCACCACGGCAGAGGCCAGTAATCGTGGTCGGGGCAAATTGCCTGCACGTGCATGGCCGTGCCGTCCGGATGGTGCGCGGCAATCCGGCAGACTCGTTCGACCAGCAAAGGAACATCGTCGGTCGTGTGCGAGTACACGTACGGGTTCCGCGGATGCTCGTAGTACAGAAAGCTCGCCTGATAGGCCTGCCAGCCCAGGTGACCCGCCAAGACCGCGAGCGCCAAGCCGCCGAGCGTCTTGAGTGCCACCCCGGGCAGCCACCGCAGTAGGGCTGCCGAACCGACGCCTGCCAGCAGAATCATCCCGCTCAGAAAACTGAGTGAGCACCACGGCGTCTTGTAGGGCAAAGCGGAGTACACCGCGGTCAGCAGGACAGTGTAGATTGCCAGGAATCGAGCGAAGCGGCGCCGGCGGTCGTCCAGGCCCCGGCCTGCGACGGCAACCGCCGCTCCCACGACGGCCAGCGCGCCGATGAGCCCCTCCGACCAGTAGCGGCCCTGTCCGTCGGGCCATGCAAAGAGGTTCCGGAAATAGTAGTGCCACGGCTGAACGTGCCGCCCGACGCTCCCTTCGCCCGACGACTGGCCGAGATAGTGGAAGTACGTGGTGTACGAGTCGGCAATGCCGCCCGGGTTCCTGCCGAACGACGAGAACAATACGGCCGATACGGCGCCCGCCACCAGCACGACCAGCAACACCGAGAGCAGAAGTCGCTTCCAGTTGCTCCACAGCCGCGGCAAGGTGACCGCGCCCGCCGCGGCCATGGCCGCCAGCGCCAGCACGCAGGTTTCCTTCGTGGCGTGCATCATGCCAACAGCCGCGCCGAGGGCAACGAGCCAGGCGACTGGGCGAAGGGCGTGCGCCCGGTGCGCCGGCGCTGGTTCGACCTTTCCGTCTGTCTCATCGAGCTCCAGAAGCCGCGCCCAGCGCCACATCGCCACGATCGCCGCCAGGGTGAACGCCACCAGGAGCATCTCCTGGATGTAGTACCGGCTGAAGAAGACCATGGCCGGCGAAAGGGCCGCAAGCAATGCCGCAATTAGTACGGCCGCAAGCCCCAATTCGCGGCGCAGAAGCCACGGCAGCCCCACCAGCATGAGCCCGAACACGACGGGCACCAGCCGGAGGTGAACGTCGGTCACCTCGGTCACGCGCCGGACGCCGGCGGCCCAGGCGACCGGCAACGTCAGATAGTTGAGGCTGGGGCCGTGATACTCGCGAGGGTCGTAAACGTAGGTGTCGTCTTCGAGCAGCCGACCGAACTTGACGCCGTGCACCGCTTCATCGCAGTGCATGGGGCGGTTGGAAAGATCGGCAAGCCGAAGCGCCGCTCCGCCGGACAGCACGGCGAGCATCAGGAAGGCAACGCCGACGGTGCTTGCGCGGGAAGCAGTCATGTGCGGATCGTTTCGTTGGAATTCACGCTCCGGCGTGCCGGACTCGGCTGCTGCGTGGTTCGCACGCTAAAGCGTGAACTCCAACAGGCGGCAGAAACGGCAACTGTTGGAGTTCACGCTTCAGCGTGCCGAAGTGGGCACAGGCGTGGTTCACACGCCAAAGCGTGAGCCCCACAGGCGGCCTCGGCCCTCGGGGACAAGACGCGCGGCGGAATCATTCGCCCGATTCGAGCGGGATTCCGTACACGGCCACCTCGGTGTAGTGGTTCTTGCCGTCGATGTGGTTGCCCCGCGAGTACAACCGGACGTACCGCCCTTCGACGCCGCGGGCATCGATGAGTTTCCCCTCGGACGTTTCAACGTAGCCCATATCGGTGCCGATTCCCAACCCCGACGTATTGTTGTAGTCGTTGTTGAAGACGGTCTCGGCGTCGAGGAAGTCGGGGGAGTCGCTCACTTGCACCACAACGTCGCGGTAAACGCGTGCCTCGGCGTGGTTGTGCCAAAGAAGTACGGCGAAGATCGTCGCTCGCCGGCCAAGGTCGACCTGCACCCATTGGGTGCCCGGGCTCAACTCCAGGTAGCCGAAGTCGGAAGCTTCCTTGTCGCCGTCGGTGATGTAATCGAGTTCTCCGGCCACGGGAGCGGGATCGCTGGCCGAAACCGGCATGCCTTCGGCCAGATTGGTGGTGCCCTCGGGCGCAAGGAACGGAGGGCGAGCCGTGCCCCGCGGCTTCTCGACGTTCGGCTCGGCGACCGGCACGGGCGTGCCTCGGAACGCCGGACTCGGCAACTGCAAGTCGATTTCCACCAGGTTTCCAAAACTCTTTAGCGGGCTCTCCTCGATCGGCGGCTCCTCAACCGGCGCCTCCATCGGCGGCTCTTCCACCGCCGCCATATCAGCCGGCTCGTCCGAATCGGGCGTCTCGGGAGCCTCCCACCAATCGTCCTCCGGAACGTCCGCCGGCCAAACCGGATTCGCGACCGTTACCGAAGGCGCCACCGTTACCGAGGGTGGAGTGGTTGTTTTCGACGTAGGACGCTCCACCGGCGTACAGCCGAGGAGGGCAACTGCGACAATCGCTGCGAAAGCCAAAGGGCCACGCGAAAGGTTTCGGGAACACTTCACGACTCAATCTCCTGAAATCGGTTTCCGTTTCGGGTTCACGCGGCAGCGTGCCATTACTGGACTTCACGCTTCAGCGTGCCGAAGTGGGCACAGGCGTGGTTCGCACGCTAAAGCGTGAACTCCAACAGGCGGGGAAAACGGCAACTGTTGGAGTTCACGCTTCGGCGTGCCTGAACGTTTGTGCGGAGTTCAACGCACGCTCAAGCGTGAACTCCCACACTTCGCTACGGGGTTTCGAGCACCTGCCGGGCACGGGCCCGCAGATCGTTGTCTCTGCTCGTCTCGAGCACTCCTTGGAGCGATTGCCGGATGGCGGCAACTTCTTTCTTCCGCTCTTCGGCAATGAGCACGGCCGCCAGTGCGGCGGCTTCGGCAACCGCCGGATCGTCCATCGCCGCAAGGACGAACTCCAGTGCTTCCGGGTCACCGCCGGCCCCGGCAAACCCCAGAATCATACGCTTTTCCTCGTCGCGCCGGGCCAACTGGAAGGCCCTGTCGAGTACGTCGATATTTGCGGGTTCTCCCGGTCGGGGCTGCGCCGCAAGGGCCAGCCCGCGGACGGCGAGCACGTGGTGCCGCAAGTCCTCGGCCGTTTCCGCTACTCGCAACAGATGCTCCGTGGCGACGGGGTCGCGCCAAACGGCCAGCGTGCGAACGGCAGCGTCGCGCACCGATTCGTTCTCATCGTCGAGCCGGGCGACGACGGCTCCGAGCGCATCCTCGCCCCCTGTCCGGGCCAGTGCTTCGAGCAAAGCCGCAACAGCCGGCGGGTCGGCGTCGCCCAGCCCAGCAAGAATCGCCTCCTCGCACTGCTGCCGGTTCCGGGACGCGAGCGCCATCAGGGCCAGCTTGGCCTGGTAACGCTCCGCGTCGTCGCTTGCGGCCTTCACCGCCTGGACGAGGTCGCCGGCCTGTTCCTCGCCGGCCAGCACGCGCAGGGCTCGGATCGCGGCGATGCGCACTTCGGCGTCGTCGGCTTGGGCCGCCTCAAGGACGGTCGGCATGGCTTCCCGGGCGTTCCGCTTCGCCAGGATGCCCAACAACGACTTTCGAAGGTCGGGTTCGGCGTCCTCGAAGGCGGTCAGAATTGCCGTGTTGACGCCTTCGCCTTGCAACGAAGTCAGGCTCTGGCGGGCTGCGTTGCGCACCGCCTCGGCTTCCGCGCCCATTTGATTGGCAAGCAGCGGCACGTCGTCGGCGCCGCCCAGCTTCGCCAGGGCCGATACGGCCGCGGCCCGGACCGGCACTTCCTCGGCCTCGACCATCTCCACGATTGCCGGCCGGGCGGTACGGTCGCCGCGCTCGCCGAGCGCTTCGAGCAGGCCCGCCCGGTTCTCCACCGGCAACTTCGGAAGCTCTTCGACGAGTCGACGGGTTGCCGCCTCACCCGGCAATTCCTCGCGCACCTGCTGGAAGGCCAGGCCGCGCATGTCGCGGTCCGGGCTGGCCAGCAGTTCGACGACCATTTCCAGCAACTCATCACCGACGTCGTCGCAACGCGCCGAGGACAGCCCGAAACCTTGCGCAAACACCGCGGCCAGCACGGCGCCGATCACCAGAACACGGACACAGCGGAATTTCAAGGAACTTTCTCCTTCGAGGCTGAGGTCTCTACGGTGCGAATAAAACACGATTCGTCCACGCGACGTTTTGGCGGCGGGCCGCGATGCCTCCGGCTTGCTCTCCAGGTGCCGAAACGGCGGAAGCCGCCAACGCCCGGGGCCGGCGTCTACTGCTTGCCGGTTGCCGCGAGCATGCCGCGCGTGGCGGCCACTTTGACTTGCCGGGGCACATCGCCGGCCGCCAGCTTGCGGTAAATGAGCAGGGCTTGCATTCGGTCGCCGTCGGCCAGAAGGCGGTCGGCGCACAGCAGGTAGGCGTGCGCGGCGTCGCTCTTCAGTGCCTCCGGCGCGCTGTCGAGAAATCCCTCCAGCGCCTTCGCGGACTCCACGGTGCCGATCGATCCCAAGGCGGCCGCCGCAGCCGCGGCGATTTGCGGATCGGAATCGCCCAGCAGCTTGCTCATATCGCCAACACTGTCCGCGTCGCGCCGCGCGCCCAATGAGTTGATGATGCCGACCTTCACCAGGCCCTTGGTCTCTCCGAGGGCCTTTCGCATGGCCGCCACGGCTTCGTCGCACGGCATACGTTCCAGGGCGTAGCGCGCCATGTGCGAAAGCTTTTCATCGGGCAGCAGCTTCGCGAGGGCGGGGACCGAGGCCGCCGATCCGACCAGGCTCAGTTTCCGGCAGGCAAAGTCTTTGGCGGCGTACGACACGTCGTCGCCCAGCACGGCGCTGAGCCGCGTCTCCAGGGCTTGCGCCGCCTCGGCGTCCTTGCCGGCAGCAGTTACGGCATCGTCAATGGGCCGCAAGGCCCCGCGGTCGCCGCCCCAATCGTAATCGCTGAGTGCCTCGAAAGCGTTGTCCAGCGCCTCGTCGGCAGAAAGCGGCAGGGCTGCGCCCAGGGTCAAGGCGACACTCAGCAACCCAACGATCATCCGATGCTTCGAGTTCATCTGACTCTCCTTTTGTAAAAACGGTTCCAAAAGTTATTCTAGCAGAAACAGTCATTCGTCGCAACCACCCACGGTGGTCGCCAGGGTGGTACGCCGCCGTCAACTTTTCAGCCGCCAGGGAGCACGCATGGGGCGCCAGGTGTACCGGTTCGCCTGCTCATCGCCGGGGAACTGAAGGGAGTCCGGATTCCATTTCAGCGGTCGGTTCAGCCACAAAGCGATGTTGCCCAAGTGGCACACATTGACCGAACTGGCGCCGACGGCCACGTCGGCCACCGGCCGTTGTCGGGTGCGGACACACTGGAGAAAATTGGCCTCGTGGTTGTTGCTCTCGTACAGGCGCAGTTCGTCCGGCTTGATTTTCACAGTGGCCAGTTCCGGCGGGTCGGTTTCGATCCCGCCACGCCAAACATGCACCTTTCCTTCGGTGCCGGTGAAGATGACCGACGCACCGCGGCCTCGCCATGCGCCCCAACCTTCGGCGCCCGACTTCAGCTTGACCCCGTTGGCGTAGACGTACGTAAGGGTCTCGTACTCCTTTCCGTCGGGCGGGAATACTTCAACCGGCCCCGTGCCGTCCATTCCCAGGCCCCATTGCACGATGTCGAAGTCGTGCGCGCCGCGATCGGTCATCAGCCCGCCCGAATAGTCGCGCCAATTCCACCACTGACGCAAGTGGACGCAGCGGTCGGGATGGTAAGGCGCCCAGGGTGCGGGCCCAAGCCACATGTCCCAGTCGAGCCCGTCGGGCACCGGTTCGCCCGGCAAGGCGCAAGGCTGGGAAGTTCCGCCCGGATCGGCGAATGCCTCCTTCACCTCGCCAATGTACCCGTTGCGCACCAATTCGCAGGCGAAGCGGAACCGGGCGTCGGACCGTTGCTGCGTGCCCACCTGGAACACCCGATCGTACCGCCGGGCGGCGTCGGTTACCGCGCGCGACTCTTCGATGGTGAACGAAAGCGGCTTCTCGCAGAAGACGTCTTTCCCTTGCCGACAGGCTTCAATGCAATGCGTCGCGTGCCAGTGTTCCGGCGTGGCCACGAGCACGGCGTCGAGGTCGTCGCGCGCAAGCAGGTCGCGGAAATCGGCATGCGCGGCTCCCCGGTATTGCTCGGCCCGGCCTTCTCTCCGGTCCTTGTACACGTCGCAGAAGGCGACCGGCTGCGCGCCCTGGCCGACCAAGGACCGGAACACGCCGGACCCCCGGTTCCCGCAGCCGATCAGTCCCATGGTAATTCGGTCGCCGGCGGCGGGTTTGTCCTCCGCCCCAAGGGCCGAGCCCGGGACGACACTCGGCGCGGCCACGGCGGCCGCCAGCGTACGCAATACGTCGCGGCGAGTAAATCCTTTGTGACGATACACGGGTGGGGTCCTCCTGTTGTCGCGGAATGCGAGTTCGCGGGGGGGCAACATCGGCACGGTCGCTCGATTCTCCTGACGGGTCAGATTTCGCTCCAAGGTGCGCGATACGCGCGCGTCAGGCGGCGGGCGGCTTGCTCATCGCCGACGATTTCTTCCTTGACGGGGTCCCAAACGATCTTCCGCCCGGACCGAATGGCAATGTCGGACACGTGACTGATGATGTCGCTGTGAACCGCGTCTTCAATGTTGCTCACCGGATCGCTGCGACGCCGGACGGCGTCGAGGAAGTTGCCGGCGTGATTACGACTCTCCTGCAATCGAAGGTCGTCGGGCTTGAGCGAAATGTCGAGCAGCGAGGCGGGCTCGGCCTTGATGCCGCCGCGTGAAATACCCACCCAGCCTTTCGTGCCGGTGAACTGGGTGTAGTCGCCGCCGGGGCGGAACGCCATCTTGACGCCGTTCTCGAACTGGATGTTCACGTCCCATTTCATCACGACGTCGTTGCGTCCTTCGGTGGGAATGTGTGCCGTCCCTTCGACTTCCCATTTACCGGCCAGATGAGTGTCGTATCCCCACACGAGGATATCGAGCGGATGGGCGCCCCAACCGGCGATGAACCCGATGGCATAGTCGTAGTCGTGCCACCAGCCGTTGCCGCCGCCGGCCTGCCCGCAGTAAGGCCGCCACGGCGCTGGGCCGAGCCAACGGTCGTAATCGAGCCCTTCGGGCACCGGTTGTGGCGCGCCGGAGTTGCCCGGTTGGCTGTCGGGCGCGACGACCAGGATTTCCTTCACCTCGCCGATGTACCCGTTGCGAACTAACTCGCAGCCGAAGCGGCAATGGGCGCTGGAACGCTGCTGGGTGCCGTACTGGAACATGCGGTCGTAGCGGCGGACCATTTCGCGACACGCGAGGTCTTCGTGAAGACAGACTCCCAGCGGCTTCTCGACGTACATATCCTTGCCGGCCCGTGCCGCCGCGATGGCGTGGTGCACGTGCCAGCAATCGGTACTGCCGATGCAGACGGCGTCGAGGTCGTCGCGTGCGAGCATATCGCGATAGTCGGCGTAGGCGGTGCCGTTGGTCTCTTTTGCCCAGCGCTCGCGACGATCCTTCCAGGGATCGGCGGCGGCAATAGGCTGTCCGCCGCTTCCGATCATGCCGCGGAACACCCCGCTACCGCGCGAGCCGCAGCCGATCAGGCCGATCGTCACCCGCTCGCTGGCGGGCGGCGTATCGGCGGCGCCCAACGCTCTGCCCGGAATGAGGTAGGGGGCCGCCAGCGCGGCCGAAGCCCCTTGCAGGAATCGACGGCGGGTCACAAGGTTCGTTCGCATGGAATGGGCTCCAAGGGGTGGTGTCGTATCGGTGGTGAGTTCGAGTGGAAGGCACTCAGTACTCAGGACTGTGTACTCAGTAAAGTCCCCACGGCTCGCGCATTGCGC
>CAYPWB010000281.1:0-8312 GCA_964414315.1 uncultured Planctomycetaceae bacterium
AGTCGCCCAAGCCGGGCCATTGGCATCAGGTGGGCGTGGTCGTGCGGCCGGACCGGGCGGAACTGTGGGTCAACGGCCGGCGCGCCGGCCAGATGGACCTGACCCGGCCCATCCCCTCGACCGACGCGCCGCTCACGTTCGGTGGGGTGAACGACGACGGCCACATCCGTCAAACCCTGTTTGGGGCGATCGACGAGGCACGGCTGCTGTCGAAACCGCTTTCCGGGGACGAAATGGCCGCCCTCTACACGCCGGTCGCCGCAACGCACGAAGTGCCCAAGCCGCCCGAACCGTTCGAGCTGTGGGCCGGCGCCGAGGTGCCGGGCAGTGACGATATTCCTCGACTCGAAGGCGTCCGGTTCAGCGTCATCAAGTCGCACGAGCCGCAGGTGGACCGCGGCAATTGGCTGCTTGGCGTCGGCCTGGCATGGCACAAGGAGAAGCTGTACGCTTCGTACGGTTTCAACACGGGCAGCGAAAATACGCCGACCGAGGAGGCGCACGCCCGGGTGAGCGACGACGGCGGTCGCACCTGGAGCGACGTGGTCGTCATCGACGCCCACGAGGGTAACTTGGGTGTCAGCCACGGTGTGTTCCTCTCGCGAGGCGATGCGTTGTGGGCCTTCCAGGGGGCCTTCTACGACCGGTTCCAGCGCACCCACACCCGCGCGTATCTGCTCGACGAAGCGACGGGCAAGTGGCAGCCGAAAGGCGTGGTGGTCGGCCATGGCTTCTGGCCGATGCAGGAGCCATTGAAGATGGAGGACGGCAACTGGATCATGGCCGGCGCCCGGGTGGCCTTCGGCTACGACGACCTTTCGGGCCACCTGCCCGCCGTGGCCATCAGCCGCGGCGACGATCTGACGCAGTGGGAACTGGTGGTGATTCCCGCCGCGCCCGGCGTATCGCGCGTGTGGGGCGAGTCGACCGTGATCGTCGACGGCAGCTGGGTTCTGAATATTTCGCGTTGGGGCGGGCAGGCCTATGCTTTGGCCGCCGTAAGCGACGACTACGGACGAACGTGGACGCCTTCCGAACCGAGTAATCTGCCCATGGCCACAAGCAAGCCGTACGCCGGTACGCTCAGCACCGGGCAGAACTACTTGGTTTGCACGACCACGGCCGACAGCGGCGGCCGCCGCTCGCCGCTTACGATCGCCGTGAGCCGACCCGGCGAGGAGGCGTTCTCGAAGGTGTTTGTCATTCGCCACGCCGTGTTTTCCGAGGGCCCCGGGCCTTCCGATCCGCAAGCGACCTTATGCTATCCGTACGCGGTGGAACACAATGGGAAACTGTACGTCGGTTACGCCGTCAAAAATCATCGCACTGCGGAGTTGGCTGTCATTCCCCTATCGGCGTTGGCGGTGCCGTAGGGCGGCGCGTTGCAACGCACGCTTCAGCTTGCAAACGTTGGAGTTCACGCTTTCGCGTACGAACCGGATGGGCACGTTTTGCCGGAGCGACCCCAGGGGTGGTTCGCGCGTAAGCTAACGGTCCAGTTTTCGCCTAGACCGAGGATCATGACAATGCACACGACAACGATCGGTTCCTCTTCCCGGGCGGCAGCCGTGGCGCTGCTGTCGCTCATGGTGCTGGGGTCCGGCTGCAACCAGGCCGGGCCGGGGCGATACGAGATTTCGGGCGAGGTGACACACAAGGGGCAACCCGTGCCCGGCGGCCGAATCTTGTTCACGCCCGACGATTCGCAGGCCAACACGGGGCCGGGTTCCGTGGCTGAGATCCAGGACGGCCGCTACCGGACGCGTCGCGGCCTCGGCGCCGTCGACGGCCCGCACGTGGTGACCATCTACGGAACCGACGGCACCCCGGCCACCGAAGACCGCGACAACGCCCTGTTTCCCGAATACCGGACCACTGTCAACCTGCCGTCCGGGAACGCAGAGTTCAATTTCGATATACCGTAGCGGGGCGGTTGGGAGTTGGGAGAGAAACTTGGTACTGCGTGTGCCATTAGGAACAACGGTTGGAACGACACACCGCATTGCAACCGAGGAGAATAAACGATGCGCGCGATCTGGAACCGGTCTCTTGCTGCGATCCTCGTAGCCTCCTTTGCCGCCACGGCGGCTGCCGAACCGCCCGCACTGTGGGACCCGCACAGGCCGATGCCCAGTTGCGACGACATTCCCGTGCTCGAAGACGTCGAGTTCCGCGTGATCAAGCCGTACGCGTTCGACACGGACGGCTACCGTTTCCTGCACGGGGTCGCACTGGCTTGGCACAATGGGAAGCTGTACGCGTCGTTCGGTCATAATCGGCACCCGGAAAACCTGGCCGGCGAGGAGGCTCGCGGCCGGGCAAGCGACGACGGCGGCGCCACGTGGGGCGACATCTTCACCATCGAATCGGGCGATATCGACGGACCGACGGGCGTCAGTCACGGCGTGTTCCTTTCGCATGGTGGAACCCTTTGGGCCTTCCACGGCGCGTTCGGGAAGTCGATTGGCGATAACTGCCACACCCGCGCGTACGTGCTCGATGAGGACAGCGGCCGCTGGCAGGCCAAGGGCAAGGTCGTGGGCGGGGGATTCTTTCCCTTACAGGAGCCACAGAAGATGGACGACAGCAACTGGATCATGGGCGGGGCGCGCATTGGCGAGGGCAACCCGCCGGCGGTGGCCATCAGCCGCGGCGACGACTTGACTCGGTGGGACTTGGTCGTCCTCCCGCACGAGGCGCCCGGCAGGCTATGGGGTGAGTCTTCGGTGATCGTTGCAGGCAAACGCATCGTGAACGTGTCGCGTTACGGCCAGCAACCGCGGGCGTTGGTGGCCGCCAGCGACGACTACGGCCGCACATGGACGGCGGCGCGTCCGAGCAACCTGCCCATGGCGGCGTCAAAGCCGTACACAGGCACGCTCAGCACGGGGCAGCATTACCTGATCTGTACGACCACGGCCGACAGCGGCAACCGGCGCCACCCGCTCACCATTGCCCTGACTCGCCCCGGCGCGTCGATCTTCTCGAAGGTTTTTGTCATCCGACACGCGCACTTCCCCGAAGGGTCCGGCGAATCGCATCCGAACGCCGCGCTGGCCTACCCCTACGCCATCGAGCATGAAGGGAAGCTCTACGTCGGCTACTCGAACAGCGGCGGCGGGGTCGGGCGCCGGGGCGAAGGGCGCGAACTTTGGAACAACAACAGCGCGGAAATGGCGATTATTCCGGTCGAGGCCCTGCAGTCGAGCACGGATTGAGGAAGACGGGAAGCTGAGTAGGCGGGAAGGCTCTCGTCTGAGCCTGGTACGGCCCAGTTCCCTTCTTGTTTGGGTTGAGCTCCCTTTGCCGGCGAGCATTCTTCCACCGCCGAGTAATCGGCCCTTTATTCCCCTCTCACGGCAGTCCAGGCCGTCGCCCGGCGAAGCGCTGCCGGTAGGCCCGGGGCGAGATGCCGAACCGCCGCCGGAAGTGCTGCGCGAAGCGCGAGGGATCGGCGTAGCCGACCAGCGCGGCGATCCGCCGGATCGGATGCTCGCCCCCGGTGAGCAACTTCACGGCCTTGTGCATGCGAAGCTCGCGCAGGTATTCGGTGAAGCTGCAATCGAAATGTTCGCGGAACAGGCGGGCGAGGTGGCCCGGGCTGGTCTTGGCGACGAACCGCGCCAGGAAGTCGAGCCGGACCGACTCCTGGAGGTGGAACTCGAGGTACGCGCATGCACGGGCCAGCGGGTCGTCGGAGAGGGAGTGGTCGCCCCGCATCTCGGCTAGGCGGTACCATACGGCGTCCAGATGCGCCTTGGCGGCGTCCTCGGCCGCCAGAGCGTCGCCGGCGCAAATCGCGTCGACCAGGGCGCGGTGTCCCTCGAACAGCACACTCAGATCGGGCCAGCATCGTTCGATCGACTCGGCGCGGAACGTTTCCTGTACGTTGGCGGCCGCTTCCCACACCGCGACCAGCCCCTCGACGCCGGCCATGCGCACGATGGCGAGGTGCAGGGCTCGATCGGCCTCGGTGACCCGGTGGTGATCACCCGCCCGGCTCGCCTCGCCAAGGCGTTTGAAGGCATCCAGCAGGGGGCGTTTGTCGGCGCCAGCGGCCACGCGCAGCGCCGCGTATCGCGAGGCAAACGCATCCACCACCGCCCGCATTTCCGTAATCGCCCTCATGGGCGTCAGCGTAGCCAACCACTCGGCCATGGACCACCTCCGGCAATGCGTGTTATACTAAATCGCGCGCGAGCCTGTGTCAATTCCCACCCCGGCCGCCGCCATGCTTGTTTGCTCGCTTTCCCGGTTTACAATGATGGGTAAAGCACGTCGATCCCAATTACCCAAAATCGACCGTACCACACGCTGGAGTCGTACGATGAATGCATTTCGCGGATTGTTTCCACCCTTGATTACCACCTTCGACGAACAGGGCAACCTCGACGAAGCCCGGATGCGCGAGCACGTCGATTTCATGATCGAAGGCGGCAGCGACGGCCTTTGCACCGGCTCCAGCACGGGCGAGTTCATGAACCTCAGCCGGACGGAGTGGGAGCAGGTGCTGGGGATCGTCAAGGAGCAGGCGGCCAGCCGTGTGCCACTTCTGGCCGGCGGCGCCTGGATGGCCACCTCGCACACGATCGAACGATGTCGCTACGCCGAACAGCTCGGCTACGACGGCATCCTGCTCATTTCGCCCTGGTACCAGGTTCACACACAACGCGAGCTGTACGCCCATTTCAAAGCGGTGCGCAACGCCATTTCGATTCCGATCATGGTGTACAATAACCCGCCGGTCACCGGCGTACAGCTCTCCGTCGATCTGCTCGAACGTCTCTATCGCGAAGACATTGTCCAGTACCTGAAGGACGCCGACAGCGACCCCTACACCATCGCGCGGCTGCGGATGCGGCTGGGCGAGGACGCGCACTTGTTCTACGGGCATGACAACAACGCGCTGGGGGCGTTTGCGTTCGGAGCCACCGGCTGGGTTTCGGGCACGTCCAACTTCTGCCCCGAACTGTGGTCGAAGTTCGTACACACGTGCATTGACGACGGCGACTTTGTCCTCGCGCGGAAGATGTGGTACGACATCTTGCCCTTCGTCGAAATTGCCACCATGGGCGTAGGCGGCGAGCGGCCCGACTGGATTGCCGTCATCAAGCGCGGGCTGGAGCTGCGCGGCCGGCGGGTGGGAGCCGTCCGCCCGCCCATGCTACCGCTCACCGAGGAGGTCGACGCCCGGCTGGTGAAGGCCGTGCGGGCGATGAACCTGACGCCCGAGCGTGCCGCTGCGACGGCAGGGTAGGTTCCAAAGATGCAGAAGTACGTCACATCTCGCGAACGCGTCTGGCGGGCGGTGCTGCGCGAGCCGAATGACGTCATCCCGGTCGGCCCGTTCGCCGGCTTCTACGCGGCGCGGATCAGCAAGGTGTCGTTGCAGCAGTACGTAACCGACGGGCAGACGATCGTCGCGGCGCAGCACTGGCTGTGGTTCCAACTCGACCACGATATCGTCACCACCGCGGCCGACACGTACTACATGGCCGAGGCCATGGGGCTGAAGGTCGACTTTCACGACGACGCGCTGCCGACTTCGAGGGGCCCTGTGCTCGTCCGCCCGGCCGACGCCGCCAAGCTGCGCCCGGCCGACCCACACCACGGTGGCCGCATGCCCGTCTATCTGGAAGCGGCCCGCGGCCTCCGGCGCCGCTTCCTCGATCGGATTGCCGTCCGCGGTACCGGAACCGGGCCGCTCTCGCTGGCCAGCTACCTGCTGGGGCCGGAGAAACTGCTGACTACCTTGGCCGAGATCGAGCGGGGCGAGGCGTCCACGGAGGACGAGCGCGGGCTGGCCACCTTGATGGAAATCGCGTCGGAAACGGCCACCCGGTTCCTTAATGCCCAGATCGAGGCAGGCGTGCACCTGGCGTACCTGGGCGACTCGCTTGCCTCGTGCGACATGATCTCGCCGGCCATGTACCGCCGCTTCGTGCAGCCGTATCACAAGCAGGTGTTCGAGGGCGTGCGCGATCATTGCCGCCGCTACGGCGCCCATACCCTGCTGCACGTGTGCGGCGACAACACGGCCGTACTGGACGACTTCGCCGCGACCGGCGCGGACATGTACGAGGTCGATTCCAAAATCGACCTCCGCACCGCGCGGCGGACGATCGGCGACCGCGTGTGCCTGATCGGCAACCTCGATCCGGCCGGCGCACTGCTGCACGGCAGCGAGGCCGAAGCTCGCGAGGATGCGGAACGCTGCCTGGCCGAGGCGGGCTCCGGCGGCGGATTCATCCTCGGTACCGGCTGCTTTGTGGCGTGGGGCACGCCGCTGGAGAACTTGAAAACGATGGTTCGCGCGGTCCGCAACAAGAGAACGTCGTTCGATGTGCCTCCATCTGACACGTTCCGCATCCGCACGGGCGGCATCGGACCCGGGAGCGGTCCGGTACATCCCCACTCGGTTCGACGGGAGAAGCCGTAGGATGAAGCATTCACCCTTGGTTTCGCAAATGTTGCTGGCCTTGGTGCCCTGCGCGTTGGCGGTGGGCCTCGGGCTGTGGCTGGCCGGCCATGCCGCGCCGGCCGGCGTAGCGGTCGTGGCGGCGGTGGCGGCACTGGCGCTCGCCGCGGCCGCCTCCACGCGTTTCCGCGGCCTGGCCTTCACCGTTTGGGTGTTCGCGTTCGTGGCCAGCGCGCTTTTCTTTCCCGGCGTGTACACCTGGGAGTATCGCGGGTGGGAGCCGAAGCATGCCATCCTCCCCCTGGTGCAGGTGATCATGTTCGGCATGGGCGTTACGCTTACCTTCGCCGACTTCGGCCGCATCCTGAAGATGCCCAAGGCGGTGCTCCTTGGCGTGGTGTGCCAGTACACCATCATGCCGCTGATGGCCTGGACCTTCGCCACGGCGTTCGGCCTTTCCGGTGAGGTGGCAGCCGGTCTGGTACTCATCGGCTCGTGTCCCGGCGGCGTGGCGTCGAACGTGATCGCCTACATCGCCCGGGCGAACGTGGCGCTTTCGGTTACCATGACCGCTTTCTCGACCATGCTTTCACCGCTGGCCACCCCGCTGGCGATGACACTCATCGCCGGTCAATACGTGCCCATCGAGGCGGTCCCGATGATGGTATCCATTCTCAGAATGATCCTGGTGCCCGTACTGCTGGGCCTACTGGCCAACCACGTCGCCCACCGGCTCGTGACGCGGCTGGTTCGCATTTTGCCGATGGTTGCCATGCTGTCCATTTGCATCATCATTGCGATTACCATTGCTTTGGCACGCGACGACTTGCTCGTGGTCGGATTGGCCCTTTTCGGGGCGGCCGCCTGCCACAATGCCGCCGGATACGCGCTTGGGTACGGCTGCGCCCGAGCGGTAGGGCTCGACTGCCGCGACAGCCGCACCGTCGCCCTGGAGGTGGGCATTCAGAACGGCGGCATGGCCACCGGCCTGGCGCTGAACGTGCTCAAAAGTCCCGTGGCCGCGCTCGGGTCGGCCGTCTTCGGACCTTGGAGTGCCGTGACCAGTTCCGTGCTGGCCTCCTACTGGCGGCGCAAGGCCGAAATGGGCCTCGCCACCGAATCGCGAACCGTTGATTCTCCAGCTTCGAACGACGCAGCGTCCATTCCGTAAATCGAACTCGAGCTGCGGCTGTTGCCAGCGTAGAACATGAGCATCCACTTTTCGTCGCCCAGCGGGGCCATCCAGGGGTACGACCAGTCGGACAGGTTGTCGGCGCCGGCGGGGATGGCGCCCAGCAGGCCCGCGCGCTGCCAATCGAGCTGCTTGAAGTCGGCCGTCCACAGATATGCCCGCCCGGGGATTCCTTCGAAATCGCCGGGGATCGACTGGATGGCGTCAACCCTCGACGACTCGGTGGGCGATGTGGTAATGAACGGGCTGGGCTGGCGGCCGGGAAGCCCTTCGCGAATGACCAGCGCCGAAGGCTTCAAATGGCCAAAACTTCCGTTTGAACCGCATGCTATCGCCCAGGAATTGATCGTCAAAACCGACCAATTGCCCCGACTTCACTGCGAATCTTGCCGAAAGATCGGTTTTGCAGCGGTGTTTTGGGTCAAATTCGGTGACAATATGCAGGCCTGGAAGCGGGCAGATTGGGCGATGAAAAAGGCATTTTGGACGGTCATTCCGGGTCCATGTGCGTGACCACACGGGCGTACTTGCATCAAGAGGCCAAATGTCCAACGACGTCGGCTCGTGCTTGTACTTGTCGTTTCCAGGCGATATGCACGCCGGGGCGAGCACTCTGGGTGTGTGCCGGCGTAATGGAAGCAGGCGATCGAGCGGGGCAGTTGCCTAAACCGTTCGGGTGCTAGGCCACTTCGCTTTCCTGCT
>CAYPWB010000282.1:0-8304 GCA_964414315.1 uncultured Planctomycetaceae bacterium
ATGTCTTTGCTGATGAGCGATTCCACCTCGAGCTTGAAGCCGTTGTCGAGCATCCGCTTGATTTCCTTCTGCCACGCCTTCTTGTCCTGGAACCAGGGGTAGCCGGCTATCTGCTTGGCGCGGCGGCGGTCGGTGTCGTTGAGCGTAATCTTCACGCTGTCGGAAAGCTCGCAACGCTCCAGGTCGATCGAGCGGAGGCCCAGGAAGCGGGCGTCGGGAATGGCCATCCGCCGCGACTCGAACGCCAGGTTGATCGACCCCTGCTTGATCACGCTGTAGATGTAATACCCCCAGGGATCGTTGTCCAACAGGCAGTAGACGGGCAGCTTCAACTCGTTGTTGAGGCGGTGCAGCAGCCGGCGGACGCCGCGCGGCGGCTGGCCCCCGCCGTGCGTGAGAATGCAGTTGTGCCGCCGCCAGAACTTGTCTTCGTTGAACCGTTGCCACACCGTGTCTTTTTCGACGTGCAGGACGAATTTCGCCTTGCAGCTTTTGAACCGGATGACGTCGGGCTCGACGATGGACGGAATGCCGTACCCGCCGGAGCCCATGCGGGAGCAGTCGATCTCGTCGCCCTTGTCCTCCAGCACCAGCGAGCCGACCATGTCGCCCCGCTTCTGCGCGTACAGGTGCAGCTCCTCGCGCAGCGTGTTGAGCAGCACCTCGACGTCTTCGATGACGGGGTCCGACTCTTTCTGGTCGGCGAACGTTTCCTCCTTGGTGCCCTCGATGGTGTGCTTCAAGAGGTAGTACAGACCACGAATGCTGGTCGTCTTGCCTTCCTCGATAAGCTGTTTCGCCCCGCTGGCCACGAGCATGGTTTGCATGAAGCTCTTGGCCTGCGACAGGTTGAACAACTGCCGCCGGTTCGTATTGCGGCCCATTTCGATGAACCGCTTCTTCTTGTTGTACGTCACGTTCGAGAGGGTGCGCGAGGGGATATCGACGTGCGGGTCGCGCCGCCGATCGGCCGCGGCGACGACGCGGTCGGCCAGGCCCTCCAGTTCGCCCAGCGTGTTCCGATCTCGTTCGGGCAGCTTCGCTTTGGGTTTCGGCTTGGCGGGAGCGGGCGACGGTTGGGTGCGTTTTTTCTTGGCCATAAGGTTCGGGGGGAAGCGGTTGGGAGGTTTTCGCTTGAGAAGCGGTTTGCGAGGCCTATACACGCCACCACGCGGGTTGATGCCGGTGGTGGCGCCTAATGTTCGAGTTCGTTACGCATCGATCAGTCGGCCTTTGGGTTCCGGCACGGGACGCCCCAGTTCGCGGGCCGTATCGATCCATTGCGTGATGACCTGCTTGGCGTTTGCCACGGCCTGCTCATAGGTTTCGCCATCGGCCATGCATCCGGGCAGTTCCGGAACCTCGACGACAAACGCCTCGTCTTCCTTACTCCAATAGATAATCAACTCATATCTAATCGACATCGCTCTCTCCCAGTCGGTACTTCACCAGAATCCTTGTGCCTGCCATCAGGTCAAATGCGCCGCTTGCAACACCAACAGGGGGGAAGCTGACAGTCGCTCACCACACTGTGCTCAGGGCACTTGCTCGGATCTTACGATCCCGGCTGACCAGGGGTGCGCCCAAATTCGCTGCAGTTGCTGCAATGACACGATCGGGCATGTCGGGCACCTGTTCGCGTTCGATGTGCTCGACGAGATCAGCAACATTCAGATCCAACGGCGCGGCGGTCAGATTACGTTGCGGGTCATCCAATGCAGCCAACAGTTGCGTCTTCACTTCGATCGGCAGCCTTCCCTTTTCCGTAAGATAGGTGATTTCCACAATGGAAATGGTTGGAACGAACACGGGTTCGTTACCCGCCACCGCCGTTTCAATCGCGGCTCGGGCTGCGGTTGAAAGCCGGCTTCGGTCGATCAGCGACCAAACGGTCGCATGGGTGTCCAGTACGAGCGCATTCATCCAGGAACCTCTCGGGGGAACTCGCCCCACATCTCGCGTCGAGCCTCGGCCACGTCGTCTTCCGTGAGGCTGACGCCCAGATGTTCTAAGCACCCAAACCACGAGCGGGGGGGGGGCGCGTCCGGTTGCCGCGCCCGCTGTGCCAGCTCGTCGACCAGCGACTTGACGATCTGTTGCTTATCTGGCGGCAGCTTCTTGATGCTCTCGATCAGGTCTGCTTGCAGCGACACTGGTTTCTCCCAGGGCATTTGTCGGGCTTTGCACCCGGAAACGGAAGACCCTTATCGGTCAAACTCTGGTTAGGATACCGGCCATCGGCCGCAAAAGGCAAGCCCGGTAAAAATTGTCGTCCAAACTCCCGAACCTCCAGCCAACGTCATTCTCATATCGGTTCCGGCCTGGCGCTGCCCCGTCATGCAACCACCCGGCCGTCGAGGGTGGCAAGGTACAGTCGGGCATTGGCGGCGGCCATGCCGGCGAACACGGGCGGGGCGGCCAGTGGGTATTTGGCCAGCGTACGGCCGTCGAGGTGCCGGACCCCGGTCTCTTGCCCCCACCTGGCGGGAGACCTCGGCCCTCTGGGCAGATCGCAACGCGCTGAAGGCGGGGGTGGCCGAACGTGTCGAGCTATGGCGCTGGGGGAGTCTGTGGGCGTTGCGTCGCGGCCGCGAGCCGTTGCAGGGGCTCTTCAGCGCGTGGCCGCTGGGCCGTCCCCGGAACTGGGCGGCGTTGGTGAACCGGCCGCTGACCGACGATGAAGCGGAGAGATTTCAGGCAAGCTTCGCCCGAAGTTGCCCTTTCGGCGAAGAGGCATGGCAAGATCGGCAGGCGAAGCGGTCAGGTTTGGAGCACACATTGCATCGCGAAGGTCGCCCCAGGATCATTGAGGCAACAAACTAGCTGCGGCCCCGGTTCGATTCCCCGTTTCGACTCCTCACCTGACGTCCAGGAGGCCGCCGGGATCCACGTCGAAACGGCGGACACCGGACCGAGGTTCACCCTGGCTCGCCTCTCGATCTACACCGTGATCACGTTTTGAAGTGGAGAATGGCCGGCCTCTTTTAGCCTCGGACCGTATACACGGAACACCGCTCGAAAGATTCCCCTGCCGGCTCGGATCTCCCGCCTGCATCCCCTTGACGCTTTGTTGTCCCCCCTCTACCCTTGCACTCTGCTGGAAGAACCAATTGCCCTGTCCCTTATGGAAAGCGCAAGCGACAGGTATCCTCCCGCACGGCCCGGAAGGATCGGCGGCAATCGGCGCCTTGTACTCTGAAGTGGCCTGTTATTGGGAGAAGCTCGCCATGAACAAGAATAGCCTCGTTGCCCTGGTGTGTGCTGTTGTCCTTCTCGCCACCCGCGTACTTGCCGCCGATCCATCGTCGGCGAAGTCGCTTGCGACGAATACCGTAGACGCTGGCGCCGCATCACTCGGCTCTCGAAGCCTGGTCAACACCTCGGCTAGCCCGCACGTGAAGTTTCAGAACCTCGATCTGGACGCTGTCCGCTGGACCGGCGGATTCTGGGGCGAGCGGTTCGAGTTGTGCCGCGAGGTGACGATCCCCACGATGCTCGAGGTGATGCAGAAGCCGGACAACTCGGCCAATTTCCAGAACCTGAAGATCGCCGCAGGATTGGCCGAAGGCAAGTTCTTCGGCAACAACTGGAGCGACGGCGACTGCTATAAATGGATCGAAGCGGCGGCGGCCGTTTATGCCTTGACGGGCGATCCGGAGTTGGATCGCACGATGGACTATTGGATCGACGTGATTGCTAAAGCTCAGGCGCCCGACGGATACATTTCCACGCAGATCCAACTGACCGACGTTCCACGCTGGCAGGAAGTGAAGTACCATGAACTGTACAACATGGGGCATCTGCTCACGGCGGCCTGCATCCATCACCGGGTGACCGGCAAGGACACTTTCCTGAGCGTCGCTCGCAAGTTGGGTGACTACCTCTGCGAAATCTTCCTGCCGCGGCGCAGGGAATTGGCCCATTTCGGCTTCAACCCGTCGAACATCATGGGCGCGGCCGAGCTCTACCGCACCACGGGCGAACCCAAGTATCTGCGGCTGGCCAAGACGTTCGTCGACATGCGCGGTTCGGCCCCCGGCGGCAGCGACCAGAACCAGGCGAGAGTACCGTTACGGCAGGAGCAGGAGGCGGTGGGGCACGCGGTGACCGCGGCCTACCTGTGGTGCGGTGCGGCGGACGTTTATGCGGAAACGGGCGAGCAAGCACTGTTGGACGCTCTGTCGCGGCTGTGGCAAGACGTCACCGAGCGCAAGATGTACATCACCGGCGGCACCGCCGCTTTGCATACGGGCGAGGCCGATCGCCGGTTGCTCCGACGCTGGCCTCGCCACTCGGTCCATGAAGCTTTCGGCGCTCCCTATCAATTGCCCAATCGCACGGCCTACAACGAAACCTGCGCGAACATCGCCCATGCCATGTGGAACTGGCGAATGCTGGCGCTGACGGGCGAAGCGAAGTATGCGGAAGTGATGGAACGGGTGCTGTACAACAGCATGCTCTCAGGAATCGGTATCGAAGGACGCGACTATTACTACACCAATCCATTAAGCCGCATCAACGGCCAACCTATGCTGAGCAACGATTCGCCGGCTCGCTGGTCCGACACCACGCCCGCGTCCCCATTGCGTTGCTTCTGCTGCCCGCCCAATGTGGCTCGCACCCTGGCCGAACTGAACGGCTGGGCCTACGGCATAAGCGAGGATGTCGTGTGGGTTCATCTGTACGGCAGCAACGTGCTCGACAGCCGACTGCCGGGTGGCGGCCAGATTCGCTTGGTCCAACAGACGCAGTACCCCTGGGACGGTCAGGTAACGATGGCAATCGAGAAAGCGCCGGAGCGGGAAGTGACCTTGATGCTGCGGGTCCCCGGCTGGGCTCAGGGAGCCACCATCCAGGTGAACGGCCGGGCTGCGGATGTCGAGGTCGAGCCGCTCTCTTACGTCGCATTGCGTCGACGTTGGATCGCGGGCGACACCATCCGGATCGACTTGCCGATGGAAGTCGTGATGGTCCAAGCCCATCCGCTGGTGGAGGAAACGCGCAATCACGCCGCCGTGATGCGAGGTCCTATCGTCTACTGCCTTGAATCCGCGGATCTTCCCACAGGGGTCGCGCTGGACGACGTGCGGTTGCCTCGCGGGCCGGCCTGGCAGGTGCGTCACGAGGCGGGGCTGTTGCGAGGCGTGACGGTACTGGAAGCCGAGGCTTGGAAGTTGCCAACCTCCACCCGCTCGCCGGCCCTTTACCGCCCGTTGCCCACCGGCGCCGCGAATCGTATCGCGATGCGGTTGATCCCCTACTTTGCCTGGAGCAACCGCGAGCCGAGCGAAATGGCGGTCTGGATCCCGTTTGCGAATGACGGCTCGCTCGAGGGAAATCGGTAGCCACGGGAGTCGAAACCGCCGTTTCGATTCCGTCACTCGGCCGCCCGCTTGCGGTACCGCACGTACTCCAAGTTGCCGCGGCAGGTGCCGTCGGGCATCACGGTCAACCACCGGCCGCCGTTGTGAAGCAGGTAGCAGTCCCGGACCGGCTTGCCCGTGGCGATGTCCCAGACGGCGATGCGGAAGTCGTCGTGGTAGACGATCAACCGCCGGCCGTCGGCGGTCGTTTCGACCCCGCGGGCGGTCTCGGGAATCCGATCCTTGAAGCGATCGAGGATTTCGCGGGGAACGGCTTGTCGGTCGCCGACCGTGCCGGCTCGGGCTGCCGGTTCCCTCTTGCTGAAACCGGCCAGTTCCGCCTGCGCTTCGCGCTCCGTGAGCGAGTCGACCCCTCCCGACTCGAGGTCCCAAAGCTGGCCGGGTCGGTAGCGAGTCAGCAGCTTGCGGCCGTCGTCGCTGAACTGGAAGAAACTGGTCACGGGGATGTTGCCCATGTCGCGCTCGATCAGCAGCTTCGACTCGCCGGTCTGGAAATCCCACACGATCGCATACTCGCTCGAATAGTCGGCCACCACGTAGCGCTCGTCGGGACTCAGCAACAGCGACTCACGAAGGATTCTTTCCATCTGATGTTCGGGCTTGGGACGGGTGTCGACCATGCGGTGGATCAGCTTGCCGGTGGCCACTTCGTACAGCGCAAGTTCCTTCAGCGCCGAATTGACCAGCATCCGCTTGCCGCCAGCCAGGAAGCGGACCGACGCCGGACCGCGTGCGTGCGGCCCCTTCTGAAGGCTCAACGAATGGAGCCGTTTGCCGGATTGGAGATCCCAGGTCACGACCTTCTGATCGGCCCGGCTGCAGACGACCGCCAGGTAACGCCCGTCGGGCGAGAAGAACGGGCCAATCGGCGTCAGTGGCGCGTGGTCGAGCGTCTTCGCGATCCGGCCGCGATCGATGTTCCAGACGAGCATCTTGTGCTTGCGGTCCTCCGGCAGTTGATACCAACTCGCCGCGAACCGCCCGTCGGGGCTCACCGCGGACCGGCCCAGGTAATACGAGCCGTGCCGGCGGCCGTCCAGCAGGCCGCGCTGGTTGGCGATGACCCGGCCCGGCGGGTCGTGTTGCCACGCCGTGCCCGTCTCCGCGTCCCAAAAGAAGACGCCGAACTGCCGCCCGTGCGTGTACACGAACCGGCCGTTGGGGCTGAAGGCGATCCGCGGCAGCGGGTAAAACGTGCGCTTGGCGACGCGCCCAATCGTCTGCAGCGGGCGGCCGCGGGCGACGTCCCACAGCCGGTGGACGCCGTCGGGGCGGGTCAGCGCGCGGCTGCCGTCCCGGCTCCACTGCAAGCCGAACGGCCACTCGGCCGGCACCAGCGCGACGAGCTTGACGCGCTTGCCCGACGCCACGTCGAACACCGCCGCCTGGCTCCAGCCGTAGCTATCCCGCCAGGCCACCAGCACAAACTTGCCGCCGGGCAGGTACTCCGAGTGCGTGATCAACACCGACCCGGCATGCGAACTGATGCGTTCGCCGAGCGCCATCAAAGGCTCCAGCGAGTGCCGCAGCTTGCCGGTCGCCGCCTCGCACAGCCGCTGGCCGAACAGAAACGTCGTGCCGTCGGGGCTGGGGGTGACTCCCGTCTGCACGCGGCGCGAGCGCCAGTGCCGCTTGGGCGGTTCCACGTCGTCGGAATTGCGAAACTCGGCCAGCAGCTTCCCGGACTCGACGTCCCAGCGCTGGGCGACGTCGCGGGAGCGGGTCTCCAGCGTCTTGCCGTCGGCCCGTAGCCGCATCGTGATGATCGGCTCGGCGTGGCCGCCGAAGCGGTGCACGTGTCGGCCGGTTGCGAGATCGATTAGCATCACCTCCTTGGCGGTATCCCGGATCAGGCAGTGGTGGCCGTCCGGTGTGAACTCGACCGGCGACATCCGGCTCCAATCGATCACGGCAGCCGTCCACTCGGTGACCTTCCGGCCGGTGCGAGCGTCGTAAATGGCGGCCGATTCGCTGGAATCGTTCGTGTCGTCCCAGCGGAAGATTACGTAGTTGCCGTCGGGGCTCAACTCGCCCGAGTAGCGATAGTGGGGCTTCATCTCGGCCTGCATCTGCCGCGTTGCGACATTCCACACGGCGGCTCGATCGGTGCGGCTGTCGCCCAGCAGCGCCAACGGAACGCCCGCCGCGGTGAATCCCACGGCCATCAGGCTTGGCGCATGTTGGGGAGCCACCTCTTCTCCGTTCGGATCATCGGCCTCCGGTGCGGCGACCAGGTCGGACGTAGAGAGCGACGCCACTTCGGCTCCCGTCTCCAGGTCGACGGCGCGGACCTTGCCGCCCCGGGTGCCGACAATCAGCCGCCGGCCGTCGACACTGAGCTGGGCGTCGCGGGGCACCTGGTCGGCCTCGAGCACGGTGTGGAGCGGGCGGCCCGTCTGCACGTCCCACACGTTGCCGCCGATCACCACGGCCCGGCCTTCCAGGCAGAACTGCGGCTCCAACCCGTGCGTCACCGCGGCAAACTCGCGGAGCTTGTCGCCGGTCGCGACGTCCCACAGCATGACGCGGCCGTCGTGCCGGATGTAGTCCTGCGCCGTGGTAAGGAAACACTTTCGGTCGGGACTGAACACGACGTGGCGCAGCGGTCGCGGATGCCCGATCTGGACCACGGGCTCCAACTCTGCGGCGTCTTTCTTGCCGGCGTCTGCCGCACTTGTCGGTGGTGGCCCGGCGGCCGGTGTCGGAACTTCCTGCGGACCGCAGGAAGTCGACAGCGTCGCCGCCAGCAGGGCGACGGCGTAGGTTGCTCGCGAAGTACCGCAGCGGATTGCTTCGATCATTCGATCACGTGGGCCTCAAAGGGAGATTTGTCTTCAGGTGGCTGCCCGTCGTCGTCCCCATTTCGACTGAAGACCCTCATCGCTCAGACTCTGGTTAGGATACCGACGATCGGCCGCAA
>CAYPWB010000283.1:0-3106 GCA_964414315.1 uncultured Planctomycetaceae bacterium
TGCCCAGGCACTGGCACAGCCAGTGGCACACACTTCATGCCCCCCCGTCCAGCAACCCCCAGGCTCGAGTGAAAATCTAGGCGGCCTGCGATAGCTACGCAATATCGCCATAGGCTAACGATCAGGCCACATGCGTGTTTTCGTGCGGATTTGCCGGTTATTCCTATTGTAGCGGCGACGATTGGCCGATTTACCTGCTGTGAGTTTCTGCGACCAGCAAGGTAGCCGGGCGGATGCGCCACTGCGACGCTGTTCAGCCAAGGAGAATACCGTGAGCAAAATGGCCGTGATGGGCAAGTGGACCCGAACGATCTCTCTGGCACTTGTGGCGACGTTGTCGTCCTGGGGGCATGCGGCCGCGGCGGCACAGCCTCAGTATGAGTTCGAGGGACAGTTCGAGTCGATCCCCACGCCGGATGCCGCCTATCATCAGACGCCCTGGGAAGGCGACGTTACCGAAAACTACCTGGCCGAGGATATGGCGCAGGCCATGGCCCAGCACGGCGGGGTGCGAACGGACGGCAGCACTTACTCGGAGGACCCCCTCGGCCCGTGCGATTACCTCGGCAAGGGCCTCAATTGCCCGCCCGAATGGTACACCGAGCAACAAGTTCGCATATTCACGCGAACCCGCTCCCGGGCGACCCGGCTGTCGATCCAGTATTTGCCCGACGAGTCGGCCCAGGCGGGCACCGCCATCGGAGAGGACCGGATGGGCACCAAGTCGTTCACTTTCGACGGAACGGAAGGGTATTACACGACGATCGGCCGTCACGTAATGCGCGATTCGAAGAATCGCGACCACTTCGCCGAGTTCACCTTCTGGGGGTTCAACTCCTGGGAACAATGGAGCCAGGTGAGCGCCCCGAAGATGTCGGCCTTCGGCTTCACGTTCGGCAGCCTGATCAGTCCGTTCGGTCGGTCGGGCGATATCTTCGACGCCCCGGTGGGCGGGTTCAATCGTTCCGACGTCCACTTGTTCGAATACCAGTCGAGTATCGACAACTGGGAACTGAACGCCCGCATTCGCCCCCGACTTCGCAAGGACCGACTGGTGCTGCAGTCGAACGGGCGGTGGCGGCGCGAGGAGCGAGCCGGCGCGCACTACTCCTTCCTGTACGGGTTCCGCGTGCTTACGGTCGACGAGCGGTCGGTATTCCGGGCCCGCGGCGAAATCACCGACGGCGTCGACACGTTCAGCAACTTCGGCAACTACCGCGTGCGGACGGGGAACAACCTGGTCGGGCTGCAAATCGGCGGCGACATGATCTACCGCTACAACACGTGGCAGTGGGGGTTCCGCGGGAAGGCCGGCGCGTTCGTCAACTCGGCGCACCACGTGAGCGTCATCTCCAGCGGCGGCACCGATCCGTTCGCCGCTGAGTTCCCCAACCGCCGGCTCGCCGCCAGCCGGAGTTCCCTGGCGGGCGTCATCGAGTTCGGCGCGACGGGCAAATACATGATTACCCCCAACTTCTGGCTTACCGGCAGCTACGACCTGATGTGGGTGACCGGACTGGCCTTGGCGCCGGAGCAGATGAAGTTCGACCCGATCCCATCGCGGAAGCTTAATTCGGGGGGTACGGTGTTCTACCACGGTTTGACGGCCGGGTTCGAATGCGTCTATTGAGACAGCACCCTCCGGGCCGTTGCGGCAATTGGACCTTTTCGCTTGCCCCTCCTCCGTGCCGCTTGGCTTTTTTTGTGCGCCCCATCGCCAAGTCGGCATAGACTCGGCTGGGCCGTGTGTGTAAGCTAGAAGAAAGGCCGCTTCTCTTTGAACTGGGGGCACGGGCGGGCAGGGCCTTCCTCGTGCGGGGGGATTCTTCCCGGCGGCATCTTTCGCACGCGTTCACTTGCTGGCCCGCCTTGGCATGAAAAAACAGTCGTTCTTCGCTCGCCACGGTTTCCTGATCATCGTCGTGGCGGTGTTCCTGATGCCGATGATCCTCCGCGGCACGCGCCTGACCGTCGAGAGCAATCGCAACGACGTCAAGGACTGGTTGCCCGAAAGTTTCGAGGAAACCGCCGTCCACACGTGGTTCAAGGAGCACTTCCCCCACGAGCAGTTCGTGCTGGCAAGTTGGGAGGGCTGCACGCTCGGCGACCAGCGATTGCGCCTGATGGCCGAGAAGCTGGAGAGTTTCGATCCGAACCTCAACCAGCTTGGCATCTACGGCCGCGAGGCCGACCTGCTCCGCGAGCACAACCTGACCACGCGCTCGGCCCTGAAGGACCACCCCAATTTGGCCGATTTTCCGGGGATCGACCGGCAACGGGCCGATGAGATCGATCGCACGGTCCTCGCCTGGCGCTCGCCCTTCAAGACGCCCGTCCTCACCGGCACGCGGCTGGTGCAGGAAATGCGACTGCGCTACCCGGAGCTTTCCGACCGGGAAATCCTCAGGCGGCTCGAAGGGACCATCATCGGCGAGGACCATTCGAAGACGTGCCTGGTGGTCACGCTGACCAGCGCGGCCACCGGCAAGCAGTTGCGTCCCACGCTGGAAATCATCCGCGACCTGGCGCGGCAGTGCGATATCGAGCCCCCGGCGCCCAAGCCGGCCGAGAACCTGTTCGTCCGCGGCGCCGAGGCGTTCGGCGGATTCCTTTCCGAGCTGGTGCACGGCCGGGCCCCGCAACCCGAAGGCATCCGCCTGGGCGGACCCCCGGTCGACAACGTGGCCATCGACATTGAGGGGGAGCGCACCCTGATCCGTCTGGCCGGGCTGTCGCTGCTGGTGGGCGTGGGTGTGTCGTGGTTGTGCTTCCGAAGCATCCGGCTGACGATCATCGTCATTTTCACCGCGCTGCTGGCCGCGGGTACGAGCATGGCCAGCGTCTTCTTCAGCGGCGGCACGTGCGACGCCATCCTGCTGTCGATGCCGTCGCTGGTGTACGTGCTGGCCATTTCCGGCGCCATCCACGTGATCAATTACTACCACGACGCCATCCACGACCACGGCCTGGAAGGTGCGCCGGAGCGCGCCGTCGCGCTCGGGTGGCTGCCGTGTACTTTGGCCGCGTTCACCACGGCGCTCGGGCTCGGCTCGCTGCTGGCCAGCCACGTCATTCCCATCAGCAAGTTCGGCGTCTATTCGGCCTG
>CAYPWB010000283.1:3116-8279 GCA_964414315.1 uncultured Planctomycetaceae bacterium
TGGGTGTTCCTGTTCCTGCCCGCCTGCCTCCACTTCTTCCCCTCGCGCCAAGTGGCCGAGGAAGCGAAGCGGGAGAATTCCGAGGAGCTGAAGGAAACGCTTATTTTGCGTTTCTGGCGGGCGGTGGGCGGCTTCGTCATCCGGCGCAACGGCTGGGTGGCGGCCGGGGCCGTCGCCGTCATGCTGGTGTTGGCCGTCGGCGTCGCCCGCATCGAAACGTCGGTCAAGCTCATGAAGCTCTTCTCCGACGACGCGCCGATCATTGCCGACTACACCTGGCTGGAAGACCACCTGGGGCCCCTGGTGCCCATGGAGGTGATCCTCCACGTCGACAACGAGAAATGCCAACTGAGCATGGTCGACCGGATGCGGCTGGCGCAGTACATCGAACACACACTGGAACGGCTGCCCGACGTCGGCGGCGCCCTCTCGGCCGCCACGTTCGCGCCCGACATTACGCCCGACCGCAGCCGCGGCGGGCTCGAACGCCTCGCCGGAATCGACCGGCAACGCACCCGCGACAAGCTGCTCAGCAACCGGCTCGACCAGAACCGCGACCGCTTCCGCGAGTATCTCACTGTCGACAAGGAGACCGGCGAGGAGTTGTGGCGCGTCACCGGCCGGGTGGCCGCGCTGACGGACCTCGACTACGGCGACTTCGTCCACGACATCGAGGCGGCCGTTGAGCCCATCCTGGCCGCCTACCGCGAGGCCGGCGTCGAAGGGATCGACGTCACCTACACCGGCCTCGTGCCCTTGGTATACAAAACTCAGCACGAATTGATGAACGGCCTGTTCGAAAGCCTGGCCCTGGCCTTCGTGCTGATCGCGTTCGTCATGATGTTCGTGCTCCGCAGCCCTTCCGCCGGGCTCGTGTCGATGGTGCCCAACCTGTTCCCCGTGGTGGTCATCTTCGGCGCGATGGGCTGGCTGAACATCCTGGTCGACGTGGGCTCGATGATGACCGCCAGCGTGGCGCTGGGCGTGGCCGTCGACGACACGATCCACTTCCTCACCTGGTTCCGCCGCGGGCTCGACCGTGGGCTCGACCGCAAGGGCGCGGCCATGATGGCCTACGAGCGGTGCGCGAACGCGATGACGCAAACGACGCTCATCGCCGGCTTCGGGCTGGCGGCCTTCGCGTTCAGCACGTTCACGCCCACGCAGCGGTTCGGCACGCTCATGCTCACGCTGCTGTTCGCCGCGTTGGTGGGCGATTTGATCTTCCTGCCGGCCATGCTAAGCGGCCCCTTCGGCCGGTTCTTCCGCCCACGAGCCCACAAGCCCGACGAATCCGCCGGGGCCGACACGCCCGACGACGACGAGGTCATCGCCGTCCCCCTGGCCGGCCAGTCGCGCGGCCCGCACGCCTCGCCGCGGCGAATCCATCGGGTGTCGTAGCAACGGCCCCGGTCGTGTAAAGTTGACATCGGGTGGGCCGAGTGAAGCGAGTCCCACCAGCGCAACTTCCGCACCTACGAAGAGCAGCAACAGGCGATTGAAAGCTACCTCGCGTGGCGCAATGGCCGACGTGAAATCGCCGTCGAATCTTGGCAATCCCGTATCCACAAAGCAATACGATCTTGCGCAGCACAGCCGATCTACCGTTGCGAGTCTTTCAGCAGCTCGCCGGCGGTCTTGCCGTCTTTCTGGATTAGCAAAATCTTCACCGCCGCGTCGTCAGTCAAATCGAGCGGCGTTTGGGCTTCTCGCGTCAACGCATTTACGTCAGCCTTGGCCTTGAGTAACAATTCGACCACGTCGCGGTGGCCGCACTGAGCCGCGAAGTGCAGCGCCGCTTGACCGCTGGCGTTTGTCGCTTTCGGGTCGGCTTGCTGGTCTAGCAGAAACTTGACCATCTCCGCTTCGCCCCGTTGCGAGGCAAACATCAACGGAGTTGTGCCGATCATGTGGGCAGCACCCGACAGCGGATTTACGTTCTCGCCCCACGGTGCGTTGACGTCGGCTCCGTTCGCGACGAGCAGTTCGGCGATGTCGAGTCGCTGTTGGGCACCGGCGGAGCTGCCCATGTCGCCGAAAGAGCCGCTCGCGGCGACGTGCAGCGGCGAGTAGGTGGACTCCACAGCCAAGAGAGTCTTCGCGTCGCGCAGCTCAAACAGCTCCTTCACCACTTCAATTTGGCCGGCGAACGTTGCCCAGTTGAGCATCGTCGCGCAGTCACTTTCTGTTGCGTTGGCGTCGTTCCGCAACAGTTCCCGCACAACATCGGCATTGCCGTTCATCGTCGCCATGTACAGCGGGCTTGGAGATCCAGTATTGACGTTGGCACCCTTGGCGATCAGCAATCGCGCGGTTTCCGCGTTCGCTGCCAAGTGCAACGGCTGCATGCGCTGCGCGTCCACGGCGTCGACTTTGGCTCCCGCCTCGATCAGCGCGGCGAGAATCGCCACGTGACCTTGTTCGCTGGCGAGATGCATGGCCGTGATTCGCTGCGGTCCGGTTTCGTTCACGTCGGCTTGCGCGGCGATCAGCTTTTTGACTTGTTCCAGATCACCAGCGGCAACGGCTTGCTGCAGCTCGGTGCGGCCGTCGTCTTTCGCGCCGGAGTCGACCAAGAGTTGCACTGATGTCTCGTACGGCGTATTCTCGACGCCGTTCACGCCGCGTGCCGAGGACAAGGCCCATTGAGCGATTGACAAGGGCGTATTGCCTTGCTTGTCACGGGCATCGACGTCTGCGCCGGCTGCGATAAGCAGTGTGGCGATCTCTGGCTTGCCTTGTTGAACCGCGGCGTGCAGCGGCGTCGAACCGGTTGCGTTTTGCGCTTTCACGTCCGCGCCGGCATCGATCAGCAACTCGACGGTCTCCGCGTTGGGACTCCAGGTACTCTTGTTCAAGTGCAGCGCCGTCTCGCCTTTGGCGTTTCGCAGGTTCACATCGGCTCCCGCCTCAATCAGCGCCTCTGCCGCTTCCGGCTTGCCGGCCCAGTGGATCGGCGGATCTTTGGGATCGTTGACCTTGGCCCCTTTTCCCACGAGCAGTCGAATCAATTCCGCGTTGCCATATTTGGCCGCATTGGCAAGCGCCGACGTGTGCTTGCCGGCATTCACGTCGGCACCGGCCTCGATCAACAGCTTGGCTATTTCCACCCGCGTGCCGGCCATAAGTACGGTTCCGTAGCGGCTCTCGGCGTTCACGTTCGCACCGGCCTTAATCAGCATCTCGACGACTTCCGGCGAGGCGTGCCGGGCCGCCCACTCGAGCGGAGTCTGCCCCAGGTAGTCTGCGGCATTGACGTCAGCACCGGCTTCAATGAGTCGCTTGGCAATCTCTGGTGAGGGTTCAATTGTCTTACCCTCCGAAATCCGTTGGGCCACTGCCCAGTGCAATGCCGTTAGTTGCTCGGTGGTGAATAGATTGGTGAGTGGATTGGAGGGGAGATTCGGGGCAACTCCCGCTTCCAACGCCGCTTTAACGGCCTCTAGATCGCCCCGCTTGGCCGCTTCAATCAGGAACCCCGTCGTCTTTTCTTCCACCGGCGCTCTGGACCTGTCCGAAGTCTGGGCGCCTGAATCACGAACGTTGACTCCCTCAGAACTTACTCCGGCCGGAACGTCATCCCGTACCGCTGAGTCTATTGAGGCGTCGGCAGTTGCTGCCCCGTCCGAGGTTTCCTTTGATCCGTTTGTCTCTTGCGAATGATCACCGGAATCCTCACTCATAACCAGCTTGCGGATCTCGTTTTCGGTGATCGGCTTGCCTCTTGCGTGATTCTGATTGGCGTTCGCGCGACGACGTTGTCTCGTCACAACAATGCGACAGGTGTCATTTCCGGTTTGATAGAGATTGACATTCGTTACCAGTAACTCGGTTTGCGAGAGCAACGAGCTTTCCGAGAATGTCACGAGCGGCTTGCCTGGGAAGGAATGGATCACCTCGGAAACAGGCGAGTTGATAGATAGTTGCCCGATCTGGCGACGTGTTTCGGCCCTGAGAAGTCTTTCGGGATCGCTCCAAACCTTCGACCTCTGATTGACCGACGCCGCAAACAACGGGTACTTGTCAACGTAGTATTCCCGAATCGCTGTTTGGACTTCCCCGACTGGTTTGTTTAACTCGAAGCGAACTTCTTTGTAGCCGGCTGGTGCTCCGCGCGTCCCAGTCGCGGTAGTCACGCTATCTCGCATGATGAGTGTTTTCAGTTCATCTGCTGGCGTATCCGCGGAGATAACATGAGCCGACCCATCGACGAACACTACATTCCAGCCGTCTTGGTGAGGCCGACGTGTGGGGAGAAGACTCTCGTCACCGACAAGATGATCTTCCGGCTTGGTCCAGGGGATGTTGGTGGTGGCTTCGGTAACCAGAATCGTTCGGGCACCATCGCTAGCGGTGATGGGCGTCTCGCCATTGCCGGTGGCGGTGTTCTCGCCTGTCAGTGTCACATAACTGGTGTAGGTGGTTCCTCTCTTCTGGCTAGGGTGGCGGAAGAAGCTGGGTATCTTGGCCATTAGCCGCTTGTTGTGATCGCTGTACCAAGGCTCGTTGAGCTTATATTGGTTGTAGAGATCTTCATCAAGGTACTTAAGGATCGCCACCCGCCACGACACCGGATGCTTGGCCCCTGGTAGCTTGGTAGTGACCGAGGGGAAGTAGCCATGTTCCATCTCAAAGAACATAAACGCTTGGGCAATCTGCCGCAGATTAGCCACCGACGCAGCTTTGTAAGCAGAGATCTTGGCCTTTTCCACGTCAGATAGCGAATTGACTCCCTGCCTACGCAGGACCATGGTCCGGCCGCCAAATGTTTTTGGCCTCGTGTCCGCTTCCAGGTCGGACATGCGGATTGTGTTCGCGTCTACCACTTCGATGATCAATTCGAACTTGTGCTTTTCTGTACGAGTTCTCGACTCTTCTGACGCAGGCGCTGGTGCCGCCAGATCGGTGTCTCCGAATTCTCCGTGACCCGGGCCAACCGCGGCGGCGGCATCCTCTTCGTCCTGGGGGGGCGTATCACTTTTCGAGACGATTGCCGCCGAGGGCGTGTTGTGAATGGTGGCATTCAAGTCGAGTTGTGCCGGGTTGATGGAAAAATCGGCAGCGTACGTTCCCGTTGCACTGAACTCGATGAGATCTGCAGACTCGAAGTAAACCATTCCGAATGTTCCGTCCGGATTGAACGTCAAACGAAACTTGTCGTCC
>CAYPWB010000284.1:0-8267 GCA_964414315.1 uncultured Planctomycetaceae bacterium
CAGTATTGGCAAAATGGGCAAGGTTATGGTCGCCTTCCCGGCATGGCAAGATTAGCACGGGTAGTCATCCAGATATGCCAGCGACCGGGGCCACCCGGTCAACCGGCCCGACCAGCCGGTCGCCCGCATTACCTGGCAGCAGGCGATGCACTTCTGCGAGTGGCTTTCGCGCACCACGGGCAATCGGTTCACGCTGCCCACCGAGGCGCAGTGGGGATGGGCATGCCGGGCAGGCACGGCCGGCGACTTCTGGTACTGTCCTGACGGTGCCACTGGCTCGGCCAGTGCCAACGGGGAGTGGAGGGCAGCCTGTCCTAAGTGCGCCACTGGCTCGGCCAGTGCATCCATGGAAAGGGCGTGATTCGACGGGGGGCCGTCGAGAACGGGTCGCCGGCCGGAGCTTTCGTTTGATGCCGCGGCAGGCACTGGCCGAGCCAGTGGCACACACTTCATCGCCCGTCGGGCACTGGCCGAGCCAGTGGCACACACTTCATGGCCCGTCAGGCACTGGCTCGGCCAGTGTATCCGTGGAAAGGGCATGATTCGGCCCGGACACGTCGGTAGCGGGACCGGTGATATGTAGCATCGGAAACGAATCAAGCACTATCACAAACCCGGACATTTTCACGAGTTCACGTTCTCCTGTTATCGGCGGCGGTCGCCGCTGACCAGCGACAACTGGCGGCAAGGGCTTTTCCGGTCCAGCCATCATGCCAACTGCACCGAGCGTTTCGACCTTGTGGCCTTCGTGTTCATGCCCGACCCTTCCCGCCTGCTCCCCCTTGACCTTCCATATCGTCCCGTCTATCTTGAGACCGTGGAAACAGTCAGTTTTCCTGCCTCTTATCAGACGCCGTTGCCAACAGGACGGATAGGACCATGGCATGCGACGCGAACCAGATCCGGCAGCTTCGGCAGGCCGCTGAGGTTCTGCGCAACGGCGGCCTCGTAGCCTTCCCCACCGAGACGGTCTACGGGCTGGGCGCCAATGCGCTGGACGCCACGGCGGTGGCCCGGATCTTCGAGGTGAAGCGTCGTCCGCGGTTCGATCCGCTGATCGTACACGTCGGATCGGTCGCGCATGCCCGGGAGGTCGTCGACGTGCTTCCCAAGGCGGCACACGACCTGGCCGACCGCTTCTGGCCCGGTCCGTTGACCCTCGTCCTGCCGAAAGGTGATTGCATCGGCGATATCGTCACGGCGGGGCTGCCGACGGTTGCGGTGCGGATGCCCGACCATCCGGTGGCATTGGCGCTGCTGGCCGAGGCGGCCGTGCCCGTGGCTGCTCCCAGCGCCAATCTGTTCGGCAGTATCAGCCCGACCACCACCGAACACGTGCACCGGCAACTGGGCGAGCAGTGCGACCTGGTGCTCGAGGGCGGCCCGTGTCGAGTCGGCATCGAATCGACGATCCTGTCGCTGGCCGGCGACGTGCCTGTTCTGCTTCGCGCCGGCGGAACGGCCGTGGAGGACATCGAACGCATCATTGGTCCCGTGCGGCGCCCCAGTGTCGATCCGGATCGTCCGTCGGCTCCCGGGCAGTGTCCTCGCCACTACGCGCCGCAGACGCCGGTGATCCTTTGTGACAGCCACGACCCGTTGCCGGCGCTGCCCCGAGCGGCCCTGCTGACGTTGCGCCCTCCGCAGCATCCGGATTGCTTTGCGGCCGTGGAGGTGCTCTCCGCCACCGGCGACCTGCGCGAGGCGGCGGCCAACCTGTTTGCCGCGCTTCACCGGCTCGATGCGATGGGGCTCGACGCCATTGTGGCCGGGACGCTGCCGGATGCGGGTTTGGGGCTGGCCGTGAATGATCGCCTTCGACGCGCCTCGCACAGAATGGCGGAAACAACCGTGTGATGGGAAACAGCATGACGTACGTCGTATCGATGGGCTTTTGTGTAAACCAGGTGGGCCGCGGAGTCCTGTAGGCATGGAGAAGCTCGTAACCTCCGGTTTCCGCTTGGGCATTATCGCCGGCGGCCAGCTCGGCAAGATGCTGGCGTTGGACGCGACTCGCTGGGACGTGAAGACGTACGTCCTCGATTCCGACAGCGCATGCCCCGCTTCCACCGTCTGCACCCGCTGGTTCGAAGGCGACTGCACGGAATTCGACGACGTGTACCGGTTCAGCCGGCAGGTCGACATGGTCACGTTCGAGATCGAAAACGTGAACGTCGACGCGCTGCGGAAGCTTAAGCGCGAGGGCCTGCGGATCTACCCCGATCCCGATTCGCTGGCCATGATTCAAGACAAGGGCCGGCAAAAGGAGTTCTTCCGCGAACACGGGATCCCGAGTCCCGACTTCACCCTGGCCGAAGACGCCGAGGCAATTCGGAGAGCACTCGATGCAGGCCGGCTCGAAATCCCGTTCGTGCAGAAGGCCCGAACGGCCGGATACGACGGCAGGGGCGTGGCGGTCGTACGCAGCCGAGACGACCTGGCCAGGCTCCTGGACGCCCCGTCCGTCCTCGAGCAGATGGTCGACATCGAGAAGGAACTGGCCGTCATCGTCGCCCGGAACGGGAAGGGACAGACGGCGTCGTTTCCGGTAGTGGAGATGGTTTTCAACCCCAATGCGAACCTGGTGGAGATGCTCGTCAGTCCGGCCCGCATCGAGTCCGACCTGCACCGCCGGGCGACGGAACTGGCCTTGCAGGTGGCCGAGGCGTCCGGCATCCGCGGTGTCCTGGCCGTCGAACTCTTCCTCGACCGGAGCGGCCGGCTGTGGGTCAACGAGATCGCGCCGCGACCGCACAACTCCGGCCACCACACCATCGAGAGCGCGGTGACGTCGCAGTACGAGCAGCATCTGCGGGCCATCTTCGACTTCCCCCTGGGCAGCACCGAGTTGAAGTGCCCCGCCGTCATGATCAATCTCCTCGGGGAGAGGGGCCACGAGGGCCCGGTCCGGTACGAGGGCCTGACCGAGAGCATGGGCATTCCCGGCGTGAAAATCCACATCTACGGCAAGCGACACACGCGCCCCTTCCGCAAGATGGGGCACGTGACGGTGGTGGCTTCGACAGTGGAAGAGGCACAGCGCAGCGCCGCCGCAGTGAAACAGAAAGTGAAGGTGTATGCATGGTGAATCCCAAGGCAGCCGTCATCATGGGCTCCGACTCCGATTTGGCGGTCATGCAGCAGGCCGCCGAGATCCTCCACGAGTTCGACGTGCCGTATGAGCTGACCATCGTGTCTGCGCATCGGACCCCGGATCGCCTGTTCGAGTACGCGCGGACCGCGCACGAGCGAGGGCTGGAGGTGATTATCGCCGGTGCGGGCGGCGCCGCCCATTTGCCGGGCATGGCGGCGGCCATCTCGCCATTGCCGGTGATCGGGGTGCCCATCCGGTCCTCCAACTCCATCGACGGATGGGATTCGGTGCTTTCGATTCTGCAGATGCCCGGCGGCGTTCCCGTCGCCACCGTCGCCTTGAATGGGGCGAAAAATGCCGGCCTGCTGGCGGTACAGATCCTGTCGGTCGCCGACGGAGCCCTCCGCCGCAAGTTGCTCGACTACAAGCGGGGACTCAGCGATTCGGTGATGGAGAAGGTCCAGCGGCTGGCGGAACTCCGGGACTCCGGAACTCCGGTGGTCAACCCTTGACAGGTGACACGCACGGAGGTTTTCCCGGTCGATCAGTGCGTTGGAAGCCGGTGCTCACCGTGCAGAGCTACGGTTGCCTGTCCGCCTTTCGCTCCTCCCCCGGTAGCCCCGAGTGCGCAATCGCCGCGGGCGGCACCGGCCCCAAAGTCGTCCGCCGCGGCGGCTCCTGCTACGACCGCCCCAAACGCGCCCGCAGCAGCTTCCGCATGAACTACGAGCCCTGGCAGCCGGTGTACAACGTGAGGTTCCGGGTGGCGATGGAGGTGGAATAGAACATGCCTCCTGCAGGCCTGTCCTGAGGGTGCCACTGGCTTTGCCAGTGCCGACAGGGCATGGAGGTCGGCCTGTCCTCAGTGTGCCACTGGCTTCGCCAGTGCCAACGAGGAGCGGAGGTCGGCCTGTCCTCAGTGTGCCACTGGCTTTGCCAGTGCCGACAGGGCATGGAGGTCGGCCTGTCCTGGATCCGACCGGCCGAGCCTCCGGAGCCGTCCAACACGAAGGCGTCTAACGTGCCCGGCACTGGCCGAGCCAGTGGCACACACTTGACGCCGCCGCAGCGGGCCGTCACCTGGATGCCGAGCCGGCCAACCAGCCGATTTCATCCGAGCAGTCCGCGGAACTGGCCTACGTCCTCGCGCGAGCATAACGAAAGCTCGTCCGCGCAACCGGACGATTCGTGTCGGCCCGAATCCTGATCGCGTTTCACGCATGGCCGCGGTGCGAAAGCGTTTCCGCTACCGCTGCCTTCGGCCGCCCACTTTGGGGCGCCATTTGGGCTTGGGCCCGCCATTGGCGGGCGGCGTTCGCTTTCCGCCGGAGGAGCCGGGCGTTCTGCGACGGAGAGGAGCGGGACGCTTTTCCTCGGCCGGTTCCTCTTCGGAGAACGCTTCCGAGTGCGGGCCCACGGCCAGCTTCTGGTGAGTCGCCCGCTCGATGGCCTTGAGCGTGGAGCGTTCCTGGCTACTGCAGAAGGAAACGGCGATTCCTTCGGCGCCGGCGCGGCCGGTACGCCCGATGCGATGCACGTAGTTTTCGATTTCGACCGGCAAATCGAAGTTGACGACGTGGCTGACGTTTTCCACGTCCAACCCCCGCGCCGCAATATCTGTGGCGACAAGCACCGGAGGACGCGACGACTTGAACCGGTTGAGTACCCGTTGACGCGCGTTCTGGCTCTTGTTGCCGTGGAAGGCGCCCGCGTCGATCCCCGCCTTCGCGAGGGTCTTCACGATCTGGTCGGCTCCGTGCTTCGTTCGGGTGAACACAAGCGTTCGCGTCCAGCTATTCCCCTGGAGCCACGCGGTCAGCATATGCCGCTTCTTGTGCTGGGCGACGAAAAAGACCGATTGCTGAATCTTCTCGACCGTCGGCGCTTGCGGCGAAACGTACACCTCGATCGGATCCTGGAGCCATTGGCCGGCCAGGTTCAGGATGCTCCGCGGCAGCGTCGCGGAAAAGAGCAATGTCTGCCGTCGGGTGGGAACGTGCTTGATGATGCGTTTCAAGTCGGGAAGGAATCCCATGTCGAGCATGCGGTCGGCCTCGTCGAGGATCAGCGTATCGACGTGCCCCAGATCGACGTACCCCTGCTGCATCAGGTCGAGCAGCCGGCCCGGAGTGGCGACGACGACGTCGACGCCTCGGTTCAACTCGGCCACCTGCCGGCTCTGATTGACGCCGCCGAAGACGGCCGTTTGCCGGATGGGCGTATGCCGCCCGTACGCCGCGAAGCTGGCGTGGATTTGGATGGCCAGTTCCCGCGTCGGTGCAAGGACCAGCACGCGAATCTTCCGCCCGCGCCCGTTCACGCGGCACGGCGTTTGGCCGAGCCGGTGCAGTGTGGGCAGCGCGAAGGCGGCGGTCTTGCCGGTTCCGGTTTGGGCGCAGCCGAGAACGTCGCGCCCTTCGAGGACCGAGGGAATCGCGGCGGACTGGATTTCGGTCGTGGTGGAGTAGCCGCGTCCCTTCACGGAACGCAGCAGGGTCTCGGCCAGGCCGAGGTCTTCGAACTTCATAAAGCAACAGAGCCTTCAAATATGGGGGTGGACTGCCAAATCCAACCCCTGTGTGCCAAGAATCGATGGCGACATCGACCCTGAACGCCAATCCCAAAACGGGGGGCTAGAAAACCGGCAGACACGCTACACACTCGTCAAACAACGTCGATTGAGGAGATTCAATAGCGTGATTGAGAATATGGTAGAGCAATCGGCTGAAAACGGCCAACGATGCAGGAACTTTCGGCCTCGGCCGACAATCCCGTGCATCCTCTGGTCCCAGTTTAGCCTATTCGGGGCATATTGCAAGGGGTATCGCAAAAGATTTTGGCATGACAGACGGATGCTTCACCACCTTCCAGCGGGTCGACCACGAGCGGTTTCAGGCCGGGTACGGCTAGCCGCAGTTTTCCTGCCGGCACCCCGTTGACTTCCCATTTCCTCGGGGCTACCCTTCGGTTTGTCCTTGTGTTCCGTGAGGAAAGCAGTTTCCTCGCCTTGCCATGGCTCAAACGCCGGTTTTTCTGAAACGGGTTGGTCTCCGCAAGTTGAAATAGAGCATGCGTCCGGCGGGCTGTTTCATTTCCGATTTGCACCTGATGACGGCCCGCTCCAACGCGGCGCGGTATATTGATGCCATTCGGGCGGCGGCCGCCCGGGCCGAAGTGTTCGTGTTCGGCGGCGACGTGTTCGACTTCCATTGGGCCCGAATGCCGATCGACCGCGCGGCCGAGGAGGCGGCCTACTGGCTCCGCGAACTGGCCGAAACGTGTCCACGCTGCCGGTTTCACTACTTGTTGGGGAACCACGACCACCACGAGGCGTTCATCGACCGGCTCATCGAATTGGATCGCGACATACCCAACTTGGCCTGGGACCACGACTGCTTCCGGCTGGGCAGCAAGGTGTTCCTGCACGGCGACGTGCTGGGCCGGGGCGTAACGGCCGAAAGCCTCGTCGAGCAGCGCGCCCGGCCGCACCACCATCGCGTCCGCGAGGTGTGGGAGCACCAGGTGTACGACTTGGCCGTTTTCGCCCGACTGCACAAGCCGGCCCCCTATTTCGTGCACCCAACCCGCGTCGTCGTACGGAAAATCCTGCGTTACCTGACTCGGTCGGGCCACGGTCCGGAGTCGGGCGTGCGCGACGTTTACTTCGGCCACATCCACCGCGTGCTGTCGAACTATCATTACCGGGGCGTCCGGTTCCACAGCGGCGGGGCGTCCATTCGCGGGTTGCGTTTCCAGATTGTCGAGTTCGACGTCGACTAGGATAGTCGCGCACGGCGATTGTCTCGATTCTCCCGGTGAATCCGTCGTCAAGAGGCGCTGCGCTTCAGTAATGAAGAAGGCGCTCCGCAAAACCGAATTGTCGAGACAAACGCCTCTCGACTTCTGTCAAGTGATTTGCCTCTGCGGGGAACCGTATGTCCATGGACGCATCCTTTCTGACAGAAGCCGACTACGCTTCCTCAGTAAGCTTGCGCAACGCGTCGATCAGCGCGGGCAGGTCCATGGTGACGATGTCCCAGAGGATGTTCAGGTCCACCGCGTCGTAGCCGTGAATCAACCGGTTGCGCAACGCGACGATTTCCGGCCAGGGAATTTGCGGATGCCGCTGCTGGGTTTCGTACGATACGCGGGCAGCGGCTTCGCCGACAACTTCCACCAAACGCGTAAGCACCTATTCCAATTGCCTGTCTTGCTTCAGGTCCTCCCGACTGCGCCCTTCAGCAAACTGGACCGCTTCGCGGGCGTGCTGGAGCATGTGCCGGAATCGGATCAGGTCGTCACGTCGCGTCATAGACCACCTCTGCCTCGCCAAGCACCTCATTACGGAAATGCGGGCTGAGGAATCCGGGGGTATTCAAGTCGACCTTGCGACCGAGAATATCCGCCAGTTCCCTTTCGATTCGGAAGAAGTGGAGTCCGACGCGAGCGTCCCGCTCAAACTCCACCAGCACATCGACGTCGCTCTTCGACGTAAAATCGTCACGCAAGACCGAGCCGAACAGGGCCAGGCGTCGAATGCGATTGCGCCGGCAGAAGTCGGCAATTGCTTCCTTGGAAGTTTCTAGATTCACGCTCATTGGTCGCGCCTCTCCGGAGGATGGGATACCACCTCGGACACACCACAGTTCATCATACCGCACGGTCCTTTCGGCAAACAGGAGTACGTGGATGCACGATTCCGCCGGTCCACATACCCCGCCCAGCCGCAGGCTAGGGGGACGGGAGTAGTGTCCGCTGGCTATTCCGGCGGTTATAAAGACCTTTGGGCTCTTACGGCGCGAACTGGGCGAGTTCGGCGCGCTGTGGCACGAAATCAAGGGGGTACGTGCACCCTGCTGGACGCCAGCCCCTGGGCCGTCGGGTCGCCCCCTCGATGGTAAATTCCCCGGCGAGCGGCCCGACAGCCGGCCTGACCAGTGGATAGGGCCCGAGGCCCATCCCGAGAATTAGGCACCGCAAGTCCGACTGGAGCCGGATCGCGCCATTGTCGCGTTCTACACCTACACGGCCCGCGTCGGCGGTGGCGACGACGACGGCGAGATCGAGCGGGAGCGGATCATCCGTCACACCGACACCTATCGCTGCGGCAAGTACCGCGCGATTGCGGTCGAGAAGAAGGTCGCCGAGAGGCCGAACGCCTTGGCCTTCTGAT
>CAYPWB010000285.1:0-2745 GCA_964414315.1 uncultured Planctomycetaceae bacterium
CGTACAACTGCTGCATGCGATGATCGACGGCTACGCCGGACAATCGCGGGGCGTGTACTTCGTCAACGCGCACACCTTGAACCTTGCGGCCTTCGACGCCGCGTACCGCGCGATTCTCAACACCGGCGCGTACGTCTTCGGCGACGGCACGGGCGTGCGATGGGCCGCCCGAATGAAAGGCGCTCACCTCAGCGACAACCTGAACGGTACCGACCTGCTGCCGGAGTTGCTCGCCGGCCTGCCCGGGCGGCGCTACTTCCTGCTGGGCGCCGACGCCGCGACGATACGCCGGGCGGCGGCCGCGGCGGAGGTCCGCTTTCCCCGCTGGCGACAAGTGGGCTTCCACGACGGCTTCGTACAGGAAGGCCCACCTTCGCGCGAGGTCGTCCGGCACATCAACGCCGCTCGCCCCGACGTGCTGCTGGTGGGTATGGGCAATCCGCGCCAGGAGCGGTGGATTCACGAGCACCTGCCGCAGCTGCGCGTTCCGGTGTGCATGGGCGTGGGCGGCCTGTTCGACTTCTGGGCCGAGAACGTCCGCCGCGCGCCCCGCTGGCTGCGGCGACTGGGCCATGAATGGCTCTGGCGGCTGCTGCAACAGCCCGGCGACAAGGCCCGACGCTATCTGCTGGGCAATCCGCTGTTCCTGCTGCGGGCGTGGGCATACTCGCGGCGAACCTGTTCGGGTTCCGGCGCCCCGGCATCAGAATGACGGCGATCACCGAAACCGCGACCGCCACTTATCGGGGTTCTGAGACGTGTGGAACACGCTGTACACGGTCAACCGCTCATCGGTGTATTCGTAGAAGACTGCGTAAGGAAACCTTCTAACCAGTGCCCGCCGATAGTCTTCGTGCACCTCAGCACAGAATTCGGGTGCACGGCAGATTCGCTGAATGCAAGCTTCAACACAACTAAGAAACTCTTCGCCAAGGCCGTTTCGACAACTCTCATACCATTCGTACGCGGCAAGCAGGTCCTGCTCGGCTTCCGGCGCTAAGACGAGGTCAAGGGGCATAGCGGCTCCTGATCCTTGTCCGAACCTCTTCCCAGGTTCGGCCGGAGGCGGGCCGGCTCGTCATGTTCGCCTTCCGCCGAGCCAGTTCGTCCTTTTGCCATTCGTGAACGGGAACCTCGTTCGGATTGGCCGCCAAGTCGTCCCAGAGGTCTTCCACCAACTGAAGCTTTTCGGGCGGGCTCAGATCAAATACGGAGGGCGTGTTCATGTCGATTCCTCACTTGGTAGGGAATGCGCTGCCCCAGTGGCGGACGGCGAAGCCCGCCTTCTCCTGCCAAGCGAGTGACAGAGACCGCTTGGCCCGCTGGCGAGCACATTCAAGTTAGCATTGCCCAAATTGTTCCGGCTGTCAAGACCCTCCAACGGCGTTGCTCGGACCCGGCAGTGTCTTCGGTTCTGATTCCCCGGGTCCTGTCCCGCCCGCCGCACGTCGTTTAGAATCGGGGCATGAACGCGATCTGCCTCGTACTCGACTGCCTGCACACGGGTTTTCTCGGCCCCTATGGGAATACGTGGATTCACACGCCGGCGTGGAACCGGCTGGCCGCCGAGGCGTTCACCTTCGACTGCGCGACGACCGACTCACCCCAGGTCGACGTTGCCTGCCGGTCGTTCTGGAAGTTCACCCACGCCTTGGCGGCCGACGCCCCAGAGCAGGCGTCGCTTCCGGCTCGGGTGCGCGAAGCGGGGTTTACACCGGTGCTGATGACCGACGACCCGCGTGTCGCGACCCACCGGCTTGCCGGCGATTTCGAGGACATCGTTACGATCGAACGTCCGGCGTCAATGCCGGTGGCGGAGCAGCTCGACGAGACACACTTCGCCTCGTGCTTCGCCCAGCTTGTCGACTGGCTGGAAGATGCACCGGAGAAATACTTCCTCTGGTGCCACCTGAGCGGCCTGGGCACCGTGTGGGACGCCCCCTTGGAGTATCGCGAGGCGTACGCCGACGTCGACGACCCGGAACCGTATTGCGGCGCCGAGCCGCCGGAGCGAGTGTTGCCGGCCGACTACGATCCCGACGAGTTACTCGGCATCGTGCATGCGTACGCGGGGCAGATTTCCTTACTGGATATCTGCCTTGGCGGCCTGTTGAACTGGCTCGACGACTGCCCGGCACTGCTGGCCGTCGCCGGAGCCCGCGGGTTTCCCTTGGGCGAACACGGCCGGGTGGGGCTTTGCAATTCGCCGCTGTACGGCGAACTGGTCCACGTGCCGATGTTGCTTCGTACGCCCGACGGCTACGCGGCGGCCGCCCGGAGCCAAGCCCTGGTGCAACCGGCCGATCTTTCGGCGACCTTGGTCGAATTGGCGGGGTTGCACGCCCCGGCCGAGGCATTTGGCCGAAGCCTGCTTCCGGTACTCCGCGGCGAGCGGGAGCGGGTGCGCGACGGCGTCTTGCTCGCCGGCCCAGGCTCGGAGCAGGCAGTTCGCACGCCCGCCTGGTACTTCCGAGCCGTCGAGCCACCCGAATTGTTCGTCAAACCCGACGACCGCTGGGAGGCGAACAACGTAGCCAACCGGTGCCGGGAGATTGTCGAACTGTTTGCCACAACCCTCGCCAAAGCAACGCAAGCCACGCAAGATACCCAAAACCCTCACATTGCACATGTCCCCGAATCACTCTTTTTTGGTGTGGAATAGTCACAATCCGGTGTAGGTTCTTCCGGGCACTTCCGGCTATAATCCTTTGTCTCTTTGCGCGGACCGTAGAAACAGGCTTGCGG
>CAYPWB010000285.1:2845-8245 GCA_964414315.1 uncultured Planctomycetaceae bacterium
ACTTCCGGCTATAATCCTTTGTCTCTTTGCGCGGACCGTAGAAACAGGCTTGCGGCGGCCCGGGCAGGAAGCCCGGGCGGTAAACCAACTGGCCGACATTCGGCTGCGTCACTCTCACTTTGCTCGCGGGATCGCGAATGATCGGACAAGGACGTCCGACAGCATCGACGTTCCATGGCTGTCAGGCCCGGCTGGCATCGCTTGGATGCCAGGCGTTGCTGGCCGTAGCGTTGTGCCTGGCGTGCCGATCGTGGGCAGCCGCGTCTGAGGCAGAGACGGTCCGGGTTCGAATTGCGTGGGGCGGCGGCGCCGCACGGACTTGGACCGGCTCCCTGACGGTCGACCAGGGCGAACTCCGCGATCCGCAACTGCTGGGCATCGAAGCCGACGAGCCCGGGTCCATGTGGCTTTCACACGAAAACCGCCGCCTGGAGATTCGGCAGCGCAGCCCGCGCACTTACGACGGCGTCGACCTACTGGTTGCAGCGCCCGCCCACGCCGTGCTCCAGTTGCGTCTGACGCCGGCCGACGCGCCGGACCACACTGCGGAAGTCGCCGTATCGGTGGCCGAGTTGCTTGAAGACGCCCCCAACGAGCAACTCGACGATCGCGGAAACCGGGTACTGATGCAGCGTTCGCCGGGCGATGCGCTGCGAGTTTCGTTCGACCGGACCTCGCTGGTGTTTGCGTCGGGCGAATCGTTCGACCTCACCGTCGAGCCGCATCTGCTGGCGCTGGCCGACGACGCCCGCTTCGTCATCAAACTTGAATTGACCCCGGCGCGCGGCACGCGCGTGTTGTGGTCGGTGGAACGGGAGGGGAGGGCAGGCCAGGCGGTAGCGTTCCCGATCCACGTGCCGCTGCCGACGGAAGAGGGGGCCTACGACCTGACGCTCACCGCTGCCCGATCCGGCTGGCCGAACCCGGTGCGTCGACCGCTCTATTGGCGGCAAACGGTCGCTGAGCGGAAAGTGCAAGTGCTGGTGCTCGGCGCCGGACCGCCGATCCCCGCGGCTGCAAACGAAGAATCGGCCCTCCGACAAGTGGTCGAAATCGATCCGGCGCATCCACGTTGGTGGGAGGTGCTGGCGAAGCTGCCCCAGCTTCCGAAAATCCAGCGTTTGTGGAAAGCCCCCTTGGGCAACGGCAACATGCAACGCTGGGAGCATCCGCTGGGCGAATTGGTCCGGCTGAACCCCAGCGGCCAGTCGCCCGATCGGAGTTGGGAGGCTTACACGCTGCCCATTGTCGACGCCGGACGCCCCCACATTCTCGAAGTCGAATACCCCAACGACGTGCCGCAAACCCTGGGGATCAGCGTGTTGGAGCCGAATGCTGCGGGCGCGTTGATGCCCATCGGGCTCGACTCGGGGGTCGAGGTGGTACCGCCGCCCCTCGGCGCCGACACGCCGCAATGGCAACAGCACCGGATCGTCTTCTGGCCGCGAACCACCTCGCCCATGGTTCTTATGACGAACCTCCGCGCGGACGATCCGGCGGTGTACGGAAAAATCCGCGTCCTGGCCGTCGGCGCCCGGCTGCCCGAAGCCGCCATCCCATCCTCGCCGAACGACCGACTGCTGGCCGCGTACATGGACCGGCCCATGCTACCGGAGAACTTCTCGGCGCAGGAATCGTTCGATGCGGCGATCGAACGCGGGCTGGACGACTGGCAAGCTTTCCACGAGGCCGGCTCCCGACTGGTCGAGTACCTTGAGTACGCGGGCTACAACGGGCTGATGCTCAACGTGCTGGCCGACGGCAGCACGGTGTATCCCAGCCGCCTGCTCCAGCCCACCCCCCGGTACGACACCGGAGTGCTGTTTACCACGGCACAGGATCCCGTGCGGAAGGACGTGCTGGAGATGCTTTTCCGGATGTTCAATCGGCACGGGTTGCGGCTTATTCCCGGCCTGGAGTTCGGGGCGCGCCTGCCTGCGTTGGAAGAGACACTGCGCCGCGGAGGCCCCGACGCCGAGGGCATCGAATGGATCGGTCCCCAAGGCACCGCCTGGCAGGGCACTCATCGGACACACCGCGGGTTGGGCGCCTACTACAACGTGCTCCACCCTCGGGTTCAAGAGGCGATGCTCGACGTGGTGCACGAGGCCGCCGGCAGGTATGCGCATCATCCCTCGTTCGCCGGGCTGGCAGTGCAGCTTTCCGCGCACGGTTACACCCAGTTGCCGGGGCCCGAATGGGGCCTCGATGACGCAACGATTGCACGCTTCAGCAGCGATACCGGCACGAGTGTGCCCGGGGAGGGGCCCAACCGATTCGAACAGCGCGCCCAATTCCTCGCCTCCGAACCACAACAGACCGTTTGGCTTCGTTGGCGGGCTGAGCGATTGCACGCCTTCCATCGGCGGCTCAAGGCCGAACTGACCGCGCTGCGCCCCGAAGCCGATCTCTACCTGGCAGGCGCCGAAATGCTTTCCGGCGATGCGTTGTCGGAACGCCTTCGACCGACGCTCATCGGCCGCCCCTCGATTGCCGACGTATTCCTGAGCATCGGCATCGATCCCGAACGATACCGGAAGACCGGAGAGCCGGTGCTCATGCGGACGGAACGGTATGAAGTCGGTGGTCGCTCGACCCTCGGGGCGGTCGGGAAGGAACTGACGGTCATGCCGGAGTTCGACCGGATGTTCGAGCATCAGCACGCTCCGACCGTCTTGTTCTACCAACCGCCTCACAAGTCGCGGGTGGGCTCTTTCGACGCCAAGAGCCCGTTCCAGCCGAGCTACACGTCGCTGTTCGCTCAGATTTCCCCCTCCGGCCATGAAAACCGCAAGCGGTTCGTCAATGCGATGGCCAAATTGGATCCCACGGTTGTGTGCGACGGCGGATGGCTGCTCCCGCTGGGTCAGGAAGCGGCGCTACGAGACTTCGCAGCAGCCTATCGGCGTTTGCCCGCCGTGCCGTTCCACCGGGTCGAAGAATATCCCTGGCCGTCGCAACCGGTCGTGTTCCGTTACGCGCACTACGAAGGGCACACCTACGCCTACGCGGTGAACAACGCTCCGTTCGCCGTCGAAACGCGCATTCGGATCGAAGCTCCGGCCGGCTGCCGGCTCGAGGAGCTTTCCGGCGCCCGAAGCCTGCCGCCGCTCCGGCAAGACGGGCGCGGCGTGTTCGTGTGGGAAATGCAGTTGAGGCCTTACGACCTGGTCGCCGTACGGCTGAACACGCCCGATGCCCGCCTGCTAACGCCGGAAGCGGTCATCCCCGCCGAGGTGCGCACGGCGTTCGAACAGCGCATTCGCAGTTTGGGACAACGGGCGGCCGTGCTTCGCGGGGCGGGAACGAAACCGGTCGTCGAGAACCCCGGTTTCGAGCGGCCGGTCGACACTCCGGGTGAAATTCCCGGCTGGGCCTCCACGCGGAACCGGCCGGGGGTCGACGTCCGGCTCGACGCGGCCAACCCGCGAACCGGCGGACAATGCGTCCGCATGACGAGCCAAGAGGGGATTGCCGTCCTGGTAAGCCGCCCGTTCGACGCCCCGGCCACCGGTCGGCTGACGATGTCGGTTTGGCTGCGCGTGCCCGACGGCCAGCGACAGCCACCGCTCCGGCTGGCCATCGAGGGCGATTTCGGCCGCATCCCGTACCGGTTCGCCTCGGTCGGTTCCTCGCCCGGCGCGGGGCAGCCTGCGGTCCCCATCACCACCCAGTGGGCCCAATACGTCTTCCACGTGCCCGACCTGCCTCTGGAGCCAGGCCGTCAAGTATCGGTCCGCTTCGACCTGATGGGGGCCGGCGACGTTTTCATCGACGACGTCGAGGTGTACGACCTGTCGTTCAACCGCAACGAGTTGATCGAGTTGTCGAAACACATCTCACTGATCGACGTGAAACTCCAGAACGGCCTACTGAGCGACTGCCTCGGCTTGCTGGAAAGCTACTGGCCCCGGTTCCTCGAGGAGCACGTTCCCCTGCCGGCCGGCAGCCATGGTGCAGGCAACTTGGCCGATCGGCCGAGCCAGCCGCGCAAGCCGCCCGCCGCCTCCACGCAGACCGACTCGGGCGAACGTACCAGCCTGCTGGACCGGATGCGGGGTCTCGTGCCCAAGAAGTTCTGGTAAGCTAAGCTTCAGTGAACGGTTACGAACCGTCAACGTTGCGGGACGGGCACAGCGCCGCTTCCCCGAGAAGCGACTCCATGGCATGAGGAATTGCGGTTCCCACGCCTACGGGTTGTGCCGATTATTCCACGCGGGAGGCATCAGCACGATGGAGTTCTCCTGGCCGGTATTTGCGGTCATGCTGCTCTTGGGCGCCTTGCAACTGGCGGTTGGCGTCGTACTGGGTCGCTGCCTGCCGGTTCGCTCCCCAAACGCTCCATCCGACTGCGGCAAGCCGGTCGCCGAACCGGAACTCGATCCGCGCCGGTTACGCTTCTTTGCAAGCCGTCTGATGAGTCTCGTCGGCGGCATGTCGGGCGAGGTCGGAAAACACCGCAGTGAAATCGCCGAGGTGAGCCGGGAACTGGCCGATGCCCGAGGGGAAGACGCCCACGCCCTGACCGACTCCGTCCTCCGGTCCATCGCCCGCATCGTGGCCGTCAATGAGCGGCTCCAAAACAGGCTGGAGTCGGCCGAAGAGCGTTTGCAGCAACAAAACGAGCAAATCGAGGCACACTTCACCGAATCGCGCACCGACCCGCTCACGGGTCTGATGAACCGCCGCGCCTTCGACGATGCGCTGAGCTTCCAGGCCGAGCAGGGCAGCCGGCCTTTTGCCTTGATGATGATCGACGTCGACCACTTCAAGGAGTTGAACGACGAGCATGGGCATCCGGCCGGCGACCAGGCGCTGCGCGCCATTTCGCAGCGGCTGGAGAACCTTTTGGCCGGATCGGGAATGGTTGCCCGTTACGGCGGCGAGGAGTTCGCCGTCATCCTCCCTGCCGTCAATGTTCCGCAGGCTGAGCAAATTGCCGAGCGTTTGCGGCTTGCTGTTACCAACGCGCCGTTCACCTGCGAGCAGTCGCATATTCCGATCAGCGTAAGTTTGGGCGTAACGCGGACCGACCCGGGAACCGATCCTTTCGTCGCGTTCAAGAGGGCCGACGAAGCTTTGTACACGGCCAAGCGGTCGGGCCGGAACTGCGCGTTCTTTCACGACGGCCAACAGTGCCGCCGCATCGAGTTCGACGCGGAACACGCCGATCGGTCCCTCACGGCCGGGTCCCACGGCGCATTGCCCGAGGCTCGGGCAAACTCATCGAAGTCGGGCAAGGGTAAGGGCGAAGACGATTTCGAAGAAATCTCCGCCGATTTGCGCCAGCGGATGCTCGAAGTCGCTATTTCCCCAACGCCATCAAGTGGTGGAACGTACGCAGGTACATCACCCCGTCGGCAATGACCGGCGTGCTGTGCGAGGGCTCTTCGAGGTCGA
>CAYPWB010000286.1:0-8232 GCA_964414315.1 uncultured Planctomycetaceae bacterium
TTGTCAGCCCCCATATGGAACTATACGCATCTCGTTCCGTAAAGCAACAGTTCCCTGCGCGGGAGGGTGAAGGTGCTCGGTCCGGCAGCTATCTATTTCGCGATCGTCAGTCGGCATTCCCCGGTTGACGGGCAAGCCGACGGTCAACCGAAGCGCAACGTCGTCGGGCCATGTACAAACCGGCCGTGTCGACCAGCAATCGGCCGAGGCATCGCTCGGCGCCCTCGCCGGCCAGGAACAGCAGTAGCGGCAGCAGGCGGTCCAGCATGGGCGGTTTTCCCCGTGAAAGGGTGGGTTTGGGATGGCAAAGCGGCCATCCAACCTCTTCCTACCGGGAGTGCCGACTGGCAGCAAGCAGCGTCCGCAGCCCGACTGGCAAATTCCGCCGGAATTCCGCCGAACCGATGCGCGACGTACCGATTGGGCAAACCGTGCGCAGGCTCCGGTCGGCTGCAAACGTGGCCTTTCGCCGCGGCGGGGCCGGCGGCTATAATCTGGACGCGCCATGAGTCGCGAACTCCAACTGCCTGCAAATAGGACCTTAACGACTGCCCATGCCCGAATCAAACACACCCCCCCCAAATGGCCGCGAGTCGGCGGCCCCGGTCGACTTCATCCGACAGATCATCAACGAAGACAACCGCACGGGCAAGCACGGCGGCCGCGTGCATACGCGGTTCCCGCCGGAGCCGAACGGGTACCTGCACATCGGGCACGCGAAGTCGATCTGCCTGAACTTCGGCATTGCGGCCGAATACGGCGGGCTGTGCAACCTGCGATTCGACGATACCAACCCGACCAAGGAGGAGCAGGAGTACATCGACTCGATCAAGGCCGATGTGCGCTGGCTGGGCTTCGACTGGGAGGACCGCGAGTTCTACGCCTCCGACTACTTCGACCAGCTTTACGAGTGGGCGCTGAAACTGATCCGCGAAGGCAAGGCCTTCGTGTGCGACCTCACCGGCGAGAAGGTTCGCGAGTACCGCGGCACGCTCACCGAGCCGGGTAAGGAGAGTCCCTTCCGCAACCGGTCGGTCGAGGAGAACCTCGACCTGTTCGAGCGTATGCGTCAGGGCGAGTTTCCCGACGGCAGCCGGACGCTCCGGGCGAAGATCGACATGGCCCACCCCAACCTGAACATGCGCGATCCGGTCATGTACCGCATCCTCCACGCCGTTCATCACCGCACCGGCGATCGGTGGTGCATTTACCCGATGTACGACTGGACGCACGGCCAGTCCGACTCGATCGAACGGATCACGCACTCCATTTGCACGCTCGAGTTCGAGAATCACCGCCCGCTATACGACTGGTTCATCCGCGAGTTGGGCATCTTCGCCCCGCGGCAAATCGAGTTCGCCCGGCTCAACCTCACCTACACCGTCATGAGTAAGCGGAAGCTGCTGCGGCTGGTGCAGGAGCGTCACGTGAGCGGGTGGAACGACCCGCGCATGCCGACCATCGGCGGCCTGCGGCGGCGCGGGTTCACGCCCGAGGCCATCCGCAACTTCTGCGGCCGCATTGGCGTGGCCAAGACCGAAAGCACGATCGACGTGCAACTCTTGGAGCATTGCCAGCGCGAGCACCTCAACCGCGTCGCGCCCCGGGTGATGGCCGTGCTGCGACCGCTGAAGGTGACCATCACGAACTATCCCGACGACCAGGTCGAGCAGCTCGACGCAATCAACAACCCGGAGGACCCGGCGGCCGGCACGCGCAAAGTGCCGTTCTCGAAGGTGCTGTACATCGAGCGCGACGATTTCATGGAAGACCCGCCGAAGAAGTATTTCCGCCTGGCGCCCGGGCGCGAGGTGCGCCTTCGATATGCGTACTTCATCCGGTGCGTCAAAGCGGTGACAGACCCCGCGACGGGCGAAGTGACCGAGCTGCGGTGCACCTACGACCCGGCCACCCGCGGCGGCGATGCCCCCGACGGGCGGAAGGTGAAGGCCACACTTCACTGGGTTTCGGCCGAGCATGCCGTCGAGGCCGAGGTCCGACTGTACGACCACCTGTTCACCCAAATGGACCCCGACGACGTACTCGAAGGGCAGGACTTCACCGCGACCCTCAATCCCGCTTCGCTCGAAGTGCTCCGCGGGTGCCGCGTGGAACCGAGCCTTGCCGAGCAGGGCCCGGAATACCGCTGCCAGTTCGAGCGGTTGGGCTATTTCTGCGTCGATCCCGACTCGCAGCCCGGCCGGCTGGTGTTCAACCGCACGGTGACGCTGAAGGATACTTGGGCGAAGATTAAGAAGGCGGGGAGGTAGGGGCTCTTTTCCTCTGGCGAGGGGAGTTCATTTGAGTGATAATGGAAAGGGTCGAGAACATAGTCCGTCCTGAATTGGAACGAGGCAGAGTCCATGGCAATTGCCCTTCACGCGATTTTTGAGAATGGCGTATTCCGGCCAATCCAGCCGGTCGATTTGCCCGAGCGTTGCGAGGTGGAGGTTGAGGTGCGCGCCGTCAACGCCGATTCGCAACGCCCCAGTCTTGACGACGTGTACGCCATTCTGAACGAGCGCTTCGACTCCGGCGAGCATGATGTTGCCGCCCGCCACGATGAGCACCAGCCATGAACTCTGTGTTTCTCGATACCGTTGGATTGCTGGCGCTTTGGGATCTGGGCGACCAATGGCACTCCGCGGCAGAGGCAGCCTATGCCCGTGTCGTAGCGAAGCGACTCCCGTTTGTGACCACCACGTTCGTACTCCTCGAATGCGGAAACGGCGCAGCCCGCCGGTTGTATCGGCCTAGGGTCGGGCAGCTTCGGCACACTTTGGAAGAGCGTAACGAGGTCGTCGTACCCACCCAAGAAGACTGGAAGCAAGCCTGGGCAGATTACGAGCGCGAAGAGGCCGGTCGGGCAGGCATCGTAGATCACGTGTCGTTCATTGTCATGCGCCGGCTTGGGGTAGCCCAAGCCTTTACAAATGATCGTCACTTCCAGACTGCCGGGTTCACCGTGCTCTTTTGAATGATAACCCATTCAGATGGTAGCCTAACAACTCTTCGGAGCTATCTTTGTCAAAATCCATCTTGCCATAGTGGCAAAGTGCCACTATGATATGATTCATTATGACATCCTATCTTCCACGCGAGATCCTTCCGCGACTGGAGCGGGCCATGCGGCACCTGCCGGTGGTGGTGTTGTCGGGACTGCGGCAGACCGGCAAGAGCACGCTTCTACGCAACGAACCGTCGCTCGCCGGCGGACGTGCATACCATACGCTCGACGACTTCACCACCCTTGCGGCGGCAAAATCTGCCCCGGAAGGATTGCTCTCCGGCCCCGCCATTGTCGACGAGGTGCAGCGCTGCCCGGAATTGCTCATGGCGCTGAAGCAGACCGTCGATTCGCAACGGGAGCCGGGCCGGTTCCTGCTTTCCGGGTCGGCCAACTTGGCGTTGTTGGGTCGCGTGTCGGAGACCTTGGCGGGCCGGGCCGGTTACTTCACCTTGCACCCGATGACACGACGCGAGCGATTGGGCACAACGAGAAATCCGCCCTTTCTATCGGCCTTCTTCGAGTCGCCGTCGGTCTCGCGAAGTGACGCGGCGCCGATCACCGAGGAGGAGATTCTGGCCGGCGGACTGCCTCCGGCGTGCCTGGCGCCCCAAAACGGCGCGGTGGAGTGGTTCCGCGCTTACGTACAGACCTACGTCGAACGCGACGTGAGGCAGTTGTCGCAAATCGCCGATCTGGTGGCCTTTCGAACCCTGGTGCAACTGGCCGCGATGCGTACGGGGCAGGTGTTCAAAGTGAGCGAGTTGGCTCGCGATGCCCGAATGAATGCCGTGACGGCGGGACGCTATGTCGATTTGCTGGAGACATCGTTCCTGATCCGACGCCTACCGCCGTTTCTGAAGAACCGTAGTTCTCGCCTCATCAAGTCGCCCAAGTTGCACTTCACCGACAGCGGTTTAGCCGCCCATTTGGCTGGCGCAACCGATCTTCAGCCGGGACGCGACGACCGGCTGCGCGGTGCCCTGTTGGAGACTTACGTCGGGCAGAATCTGGCGGCGATTCTGGAGGCCCACTTGCCCGACGCACAACTGGCCTACTGGCATGAGCACAGCCGGCACGAGGTCGACTTCGTCATCGAATCGGCAAGACGGGTAATGGCCGTCGAGGTGAAAGCCGGCAGCCGCTTTGGCGAGCGTGACCTCGCCGGCTTGCGCGCCTTCCTCAGTCGAACACCCCAATGTACGGCCGCCGTGCTCGCCTACAACGGAACCACCGCCGCGCAACTGGCCGAGCGTCTTTGGGCAATTCCCATCGGGCAACTGCTGGAATGACCCCGCCCCTTGTCTCGACGCGGCATGCCCGGATAATGGGGTAGGCTAGTTCCCGCACCCACTCGCACGGAGGAAACATCATCATGCCGCTGGTAGTCGTTGGATCGGTCGCCCTGGATAGCGTGGAAACGCCCACGGAAACGCGCGAAAACCTGCTGGGCGGCTCGGCCGTGTTCTTCTCGTACGCGGCGAGCTATTTCACCCCCACCCGGCTGGTGAGCGTTGTCGGCGACGACTGGCCCCAGGAGCACACCGATCTGCTCGAAGGACGCGGCATCGACACCTCGGGCCTGGAGAAGATCGCCGGCGGAAAGACCTTCTCCTGGCGCGGCCGCTACCACGACGACATGAACATCCGCGAGACGATGGAGGTGAACCTCAACGTCTTCGAGAACTTCGACCCGAAACTGTCGGACGAATCGTGCCGATGCAAGTACCTGTTCCTGGCCAACGGCCCGCCCGCCATCCAGTTGCGGGTGCTCAACCAATGCCCCGGCGCCCAGCTTGCCGTGGCCGACACGATGGACCTGTGGATCCAGAGCGCCCGCGACGAAATGACCGAGCTGCTCGAGCGCGTCGACGGGCTTGTGCTGAACGATTCGGAGGCGAAGCTGCTCACCGGTGAGGAGAACCTCGTGCGGGCCGGCCAGGCCACCTGCGCGCTCGGCCCGCGGTTCGTCGTCATCAAGAAAGGCGAGCACGGCGCCATGTTCTTCAGCCAGCACGAAACGTACGTGCTGCCGGCCTTCCCGACGCCGAACGTGGTCGATCCGACCGGGGCGGGCGACAGCTTCGGCGGCGGCATGATGGGCTACCTGGCCGAGCAGGGCAACTTCGAGCCGAAAACGCTCAAGGAGGCACTGGCCTACGGTATGCTCACCGCCAGCTTCACGGTCGAAGGGTTCAGCCTCGACGGCCTGAAAAGGATTCGCCGCGAAGACATCGAAGCCCGCATGGACGAATACCGCAAGATGCTCACGTTCTGAGCGGGGCTATCCGAAACGGCTCGGACTCACGTTCCCTCTCCCTCCGGGAGAGGGAAGTTTTCACCACCGGGACGTCCATGAAGCAAACCGCCCGCACTTTCATCGCCGTCGAGATGGACGACGCGGTCCGCATGGCCGCCGCCCGGCTGATCCGCACTCTGGAGACCTCCCAGGCCGATGTGAGGTGGGTCGAACCGCATAACTTGCACTTGACGCTGAAATTCCTGGGCGAGGTGCCGCTCGAAGAGATTCCGGCGGTGTGCAAGGCCGTCGCCCGGTCGGCGGCCGGCATCGAGCCGTTCCGCCTCGAATTGCTCGGGGTGGGCGCGTTCCCGAACGTCCGGCGCCCGCGAACCTTGTGGCTGGGGGCGGGGGAAGGACAAGTCGAAATGGCCGCGGTCCAGAAATCCGTCGAGCACGGCCTGAAGAAGCTCGGCTACCGGTCGGAGGGGCGGAAGTTCAAGACCCACCTGACCCTCGGCCGCGTCCGCCGCGCCGGGCCCGGCCTGGCTCGCCTCAGCGAGTTGTTGGCCGAGCACGCCTCGTTCCCGGCCGGCGCCTCGCCGGTCGAGGAGATCACCGTCTTCGCCAGCGAACTGACCCCGGAAGGCCCGGTGTACAGTGCGCTGAGCCGGGCGCCGCTGGGGTAGTCGTCTTGACTTGGGTAGTCGGCACCCCTCCCACCCTCGCGGCGGTTTTGCCTTGTTCAGCGGGTCGGGCGGCAGGAGCCGGACCCGCCTCTTGGGGGGATTAAGCGACATCGGCTCTTCTTGGATCATCCCGGTTAACCGGCCTTGCCCAGGCATCGAGCCCACCAATCCGCCTCTGGGGCGCCGGCTCGCGGAGCGAAGTAGGCGCGTTCTTGGATACTCCGCAGTACGGCGGCAATCTCTTGGTGGCCGGCGTGAGTCGTCTCAGACCAGTGTTTGACGAGTTCGGGCGTCGTCATTACCGTCAAGGCGGCCTCGGCCGCCAGCCTTCGGGCTCGGCGATCATCGGTAGCCAAGATCCACCCGCGTTGCGCCGCAACGGCGAAACATGCCGCTTCGCCGTCGCCAAGTCGCGTTGCCATTTCCACGAACAACTCCAACTCGTCCGAGCCTTCCAGAGCACACGGGCGGAGCAGGCTGGCGGCGGTGTACCATCCCAGGTCGATGGGGTGCTTCACAAGCCGGCCGGCGTCGTCTGCGTCCGGTTGGAGGATGTAGAGCGTTTCCGCGGCAACCTCGTTGGGAATATGAAGCCTCAGACCCAGGCGGGAACACGACTGCACGCTGAGAATGCTCCCAGCAGCACAAAGGTTGATCAGGCAGCAGGCGTCAAGGGCTACGTCGCGCATCGCGTATGCGTACTCCTCACGACTGGACCAATAGCGAGTGCTGGAACTGCAACCGGACCGGATGCTCGCTGCCGTCGTCTTCCATAACTCGCTTCGTGAGGCATTCCATCACGACTTCCCTCGCGGTAACGGGATCGCAACGAAGAAAACGGGCAAGCTGCTCCTCGCTGATCTTTTCCTGCTCGAACGCGTGGACGGCAAGGTACTTGTAGCGCTCGGGGTAATAGTCGGGCGTTTCGCCGTGCGCCGACAGATCGAGCAGCGCCGCTGCCTGGCGCGGTGCGAACTTCGTCTCCTTGACGGCCGCCCAGCTTCCCTTCGGAATAAGTCCAAGCTGTTCGAGCCGGATGGCCATTGCTTCCACCGACACAAAAAAGAAATGGCTCAACCGGCACAGGTCGGCCACCTGGAAGTCGTTCGTACCCGCCACAACGTCATAGAATCGCTGCCGAACGGCGGCGGCGGGCATTAGGAAGCAGAGTGCGAACATTTCCGCAAAACGCTCGTTGGCCGGCTTGCGCGCGGCCGGCCGGAGCCGGTCGATGCCCGGCTTGTATCGATCGACAATCAAGTGCCCGTATTCGTGCAGCATCGAAACGCGACGCCGCTGGGCGGGATGCTTCCGATTGACCATGATGCAGCAGCCCGCGTCGTCGGCGTAAGCGTAGATGCCCGCAACGGCCGAGGGCAGCGGCCAGTAGAAGATGCGAAGGCCGACCTCCCATTCGAGCAGGCGCCGAAGCTCGTGGATGGGTTGTTCGCCCAGCCCCAACCGGCGACGCTCCGCGCCTGCGACCGACTCAGCCAGTGCGACAGTATCGAGCGGCGTATCCAGGCTTACCTCTGGTGGGTAGTTGTAGCGGAGCCGGGCATGCATCAACTGCTCCAGATCGAGGTAGTCGACGGCCAGCCGCTGAAGGTCGCCGATCGCGGCAACCAGCGCGTGCTCGTCGTCGTCCTTCATCTTCTCGGCTACGGCGCGCAGATGCGTCTGGAAGTCAACCGCCGGGGCGCCCGGCCGAACCAGCTCCGACACCCGGCGACCGAGGCAGGCCGCCAATTTTACGATCTCGTCCGGCCTGGCCGCACGTTCGCCCTTCTCGATGGCGATATAGGTGGGGCGGCTGCACCCAAGGCAACGGGCGGCGGCCTCCTGCGTCATGCCCCTGGCCTTACGCGCCTCGACGAGTCGTTGTCCGACGAGTCGCGGATTGATTCCTTCAAGCGAAAGCATGGTTCTTCCCTCCGATTCGCCGAGCCCCGCCAGGCGTCATCCGATTTGCCCATGCCGCGCCGCGATTCACGCCTTCGGCAACAATGTACGACCACTCGTCACAGTATCGAGAGAATAGCTGTAGAAACCGCGTCGTATCTGCTTCGGTGGAAATGAGATGCGTGGCCGCCAAATGTCGACGCAGGCGTTCTGGAATCGCATTTCCTCCCTTTAACGGCTTGCCAATGTTGGCGATCTGCAGCAAGAATGCTTCGAGGTACTTCAGCCGCTCGCCATCGGCTTGCGCAACATTCAGATTCGCGTCGAATATGTCATGCTTGTACACGCCCCTCTCGTCGATTTGTGCAATCATCATAGCCTGTCTACGAAAAATG
>CAYPWB010000287.1:0-8127 GCA_964414315.1 uncultured Planctomycetaceae bacterium
GCGTGGCCTGGTTCTGGATGGTGAAGTCGTCGGGCTTGTCGCCCAGGCGGTGGCGGTCGCGCAGCCGGGCGCGGACCTCGTCCTCTGCCCGGTCGAGCCGTTCGGCCGAAGCGGCCTGCGCGTAGATGGTGTCGATGTGGTCGACGTTGAACAGCCGCCGCATGGCCGACTCGAGCGGCACGAGGATGAGGTCGTCCTGATCGGTGCCGTTGACGTCGGTTCCCTTCGGATGGGTTACGCCGATCACTTCGAACGGCACGCGGCCGATGCGCACCTGCAACCCGACGGGGTCCGCGGTCCCGAACAGGTTCGCCGCGACGGTGGGGCCCAGCACGGCCACGCGCCGCCGGGCGCGGTTCTCCTCGGCGTCGAACGGGCGGCCGGAGGCGACGGCGATTTCACGGATGGCGAAGGTCTCGGGCGTCGTGCCCACCACGCTGGTGTTGGTGTTCACGTCTTCCCAGCGGACGGCCTGCCGCCGGACGACGGCGGGAGCGGCGCGGCGAACCGCCGGACATTCCAGCGCAAGCGCCTCGGCGTCGGCGACCGTCATGCTTGCTACGGTCGACGTTTGCCGCTGCCGCCCGGCGATGACCCGCGTTTGGCCGGCGTTGATGGTGATCAAGTTCGTGCCCATCGCACGGATTTGGTCGAGGATTTGCTTCTCGGCCCCACGGCCCGCCGAAACCATGAGCACCACCGTCGCAATGCCCACCACGATGCCGACCACGCTCAGCAGCGTGCGCATCTTGTGCGCGGCGAGGATTTCGCAGGAGAGCAGCAGGTTGCGGGAAAGTTTCATGGCAGTAACGTGGGGCGAGCTTCCAGCTTGTCGTTCTATCCGTGGGACCAGCTTCCAGCTTGTCTTGAACCATTGACAAGCTGGAAGCTTGTCCCACGGGGTAGGAAGCTTGTCCCACGGGATGTTTACCGGAGGGCCTCGACGGGGCGCAGTCGGGCGGCGCGGCGGGCCGGCTGCACGCCGAAGAACGTGCCGACCAGCAGCGCGAACGCCAGTGCCAACGCGAGCGGTTCCCACGACATAACCGCCCCGATTGGCGTGAGCCGGGGCAGCAACGCGACCACGCCGTAGCCCAGCGCGCTGCCCACCACCATGCCCAGCAGGGTGACGGCCAGCGACTCGGTGAGGAACTGGGTGAAAATGTCGCGGCGCGTGGCGCCGACGGCGCGGCGCAGGCCGATTTCGGCAGTTCGTTCGGCTACGGAAATGAGCAGGATGTTCATCAGCACCACACCGCCCACCAGGAGGCTCAGCCCCGCCAGGGCAATGAGCAACAGCCGCAGCGTGCCCGCCGTGCCGCGAACCATTTCGGCGATGACCAGCGGCGTAATGAGCCGGAAGTCGTCCTCGTCGGGCGGGGTGATTCGGTGGCGATCGCGCATCAGGTTGCGGATTTCCTCGGTTTGCTTCGCCATCAGGTCGGCATCGCGCGTGATGATGCGGACGGCGCCCACGTGATCGACGTTCATCACGCGGCGCATGGCCGTGGTGATGGGGATGACCATGCGGTTGTCGAACTCGCCGCCGGCCGCGCCGGCCACGCCTCGGCGGTCGAGCACGCCCTTGACGGTCAGCCGGACCTTGTTGCAGTACAATTCCTTGCCGATCGGATTCTCGCCGCCGAACAGGTCGCGTTTCACGGCGGAGCCGATGACGCACACGCGGGCCATGGTGGCCACATCCTCGGCCGTAATGCCTTCGCCCTCCACTGCGTGCCAGTCCCAGGCCTCGTGCCATTCGGGCTCGACGCCCCAGACGACGGAACGCGTCTGGTTGCTTTCGTGCCGAAGGTCGACGTCGAACGCCCACGCCTGGGGCGAAACGATCTCGAGCCCTTTGATATCGCGGCGAATGGCCTCGGCGTCGTCGAGCGTGAGGGTGGTGACGGTCATATCGGGCGGGGGCAGATCGCGGCCGCCGCCGGCGATGAGCATGATGGCCCGCGGACCGAAGTTCTGCACGCGTTTCATTACGCGCCGTTCCGTCCCCTTGCCGATGGCCATGATGACTACCAGCGCGGCCACGCCTACCACGGTGCCGGCCATCATCAGGAACGTGCGCAGTTTATTGCTGCCGAGCGAATGGAAGCCCTCGCCGGCGGTACGTAGGAGTCGCATGGGTGAACTTTCCAGGTGTCAGGTGTCAGGTGTCAGGTACTGAGTACTGAGTACTGAGTACTGAGTACTGAGTACTGGGTACTGGGTGCTGGGTACTGGGTACTGGGCAGCCGGTGCGAGTGTTGGAGTTCACGCTTTAGCGTGCAAAAGGAAGCAGGTACGCACTTCACACGCTGAAGCGTGAACTCCAGCGGATGGACATTACAGGTCCGCTTTTTCCTGTTCGGCGTCGCGAGGTTCCGCCACGCGGCGGTCCTCAGCGACGCGGCCGTCGTCGAGGACGATGACGCGGTCGGCGTGCTCGGCCACTTCCTCGGAGTGGGTCACCAGAACGATCGTGCGGCCCTCGCCGTGCAGCCGCTTGAAGATACTGAGCACCTCCAGACCGCTCCGGCGGTCGAGGTTACCGGTCGGCTCGTCGGCAAGGATCATCTCGGGGTTGGTGACCAGTGCCCGGGCGATGGCCACGCGCTGCTGCTGCCCACCGGAAAGCTCGCCGGGCCGGTAGGTCATCCGGTCTTCAAGGCCTACGGCGGTCAGGGCGGCGTCGGCCAGGTCCTCGGCTTCTTCGGGATACTCGTGCGCGTAAATGAGCGGCAGTATGACGTTCCGCAGCGCGGTCGACCGCTGTAGCAAGTGGAACTGCTGGAACACGAAGCCGATCTTCTCGTTCCGCAGGTGCGAAAGCTCCGCGTCGTCGAGATTGACCATGTCGACGCCGTCGAGGTGGTAACTGCCGCCGGTCGGCTTGTCGAGGCAGCCGAGAATGTTCATCAGCGTCGACTTGCCCGTTCCCGACGCGCCCATGATGGCCACGTACTCGTTGGGATCGACGCGGAACGAGATATCGTGCAGCACGCGGGTGGTCACACTCCCGTTGCCGTAAGTCTTTTCAATGTCCTTCAGTTCGATCATGGCTGTTCCTGTGTTGTCTGTTCGACTTGCGAGTTTTCCAGCAGCACGCTTTCGCCCTCCTCGATTCCCGAAACGACTTCCACCCACGGCCCGTCGCGCCAGCCGAGTTTAACGTTGCGAGGCTGAGGGCCGCCGCCTTCCAGCGCGTACACCAGGGTTTCGCCGCCTTCGCGGCGCACAGCCCGGGTGGGAATGGCCAGCACACCGTCCCGCCGTTCCAGGAAGATGGTGACGCCGGCGGTCATTTCCGGCCGCAGCAGGCCGTCGTAGGGCGTTTCGATGTCGACAACCACGTCGTAGTTCACTACGTTGTCTTGGATGATCGCCTTGGGGTAGATGGCCGCGACGCGCCCCTCGAACTCTTGGGCCGGGAAGGCATCGACCGTGAATACGGCGCGCTGCCCGACCTTCACCTTGCCGATGTCGACCTCGTCGACGAACGCGTCGACCTGCAAGCGGTCGAGGTCGACCACCGTCACAAACGTGGGCGATTGCATCGTGGCGGCCACCGTCTCGCCCTCTTCGGTCGAGACCGACGCAATTACCCCGTCGATCGGCGAGGTAATCGTGGCGTAGGAAAGCTGCACTTCGGCGTTCTTCAGGGCCGAGCGAGCCCGGGCAACCTCCGCCCGCGCCTGCCGCAGGTCTTCCCGATAGCGCATCTCGGCCAGTTCCAGCGCCTTGCCGGCCGAGGCCAGCCGGGCCCGGGCCACGCTGAACCGCTCCTCGGCGGCGTCGAGGTCTTCGAGGGTGGTCACCTTTCGTTCGTGCAGTCTTCGCGTCCGAGCAAGTTCTTTTTCGGCCAGCAGGAACGTGGCTTCGCTTTCTTCGAGGTCGACCTGCGCCTTTTCGATTTCCTTCGGCCGCAGCGACTCGACGGCGGCCAGTTTCGCCTCGGCCATTTCCACTTCCGCCTCGCGCTGGGCCAGGACCGCTTCGAGGTCGTCCTTCTCCAACTGCGCAACGACCTGCCCTTGTTCCACCCGATCGCCAATATTGGCCAGCAGGCGTTCCACCTTGCCCGACACGCGGGCGCCCACGCGCACTTCGGCCCCGATTTGCGGCTGCACCGAGCCGGTGGCGAGCACGGAGGCGGCGAAGTCGCGTCGGGCGGCGGTTTCGACCGGCGGGGCGACTTCTTCCACCCGGCCCGGCAGGTACGGCCAGGCCAGCCATCCGGCTCCAATCACTGCGGCCGCCAACGCCGCCAGAGCAATCTGCCGCTTCCGCCGTTTCCTCCTCCGCCGCTCCGCCGCACGCCGGGCGGCGGCATCGCCGGAAGCGACCCCGGCCGGCTTTCGCACCGGTCCCGCGCTCGACCTCTTCGACTCGCCGCCCAATTGCACAGTACTCATTCCACACTCCACCTTCAATATTCAGCATTCAGCATTCGGTGTTCAACGTTCGACGTTCAGCGTTCAACGTTCACCACCCCGCCGTCCTCTGCCCGACATGGGCGGGTGCTGCGAACCGCAGCCGGAGCGCCGGCGCAGCAACTCGAAGAGCCGTATCTGCTGGTCGGGCTCAAGCGTGCGCTTCTCGGCCAGCAGGTGGTCGACCACCTTCGCCTGGATGGCCCGCTTGGTGGCGAGTATCGCATCCTGCCGGGCGCGGATCGCATCGCGATCGGGTTCGGGGGCGGCGAGCAGATCGATCACTTCCAAGCGGATTGCATCGGCCTGTTCCAGCAGTTCGCAAACCGACGCCTGAAATGCCACCAGTCGCGGTTCGATTTCCGCCCATTGCTCGGGCGTTACGTTCAACTCGCGGTGCAAGGGGCACCAAACGCCCTCCCGGTCGGAAGTGTCGGTTCCCATTTCCGTCGGCGCCGCCGCGTGGACGAGCCAAATTGCCACGAAGGCCACGTTCAACGCCGCCGAAGCGACCCACACGTAGGGTTTGAATGTCTGCCACATGGTTTGCCTCGCTTCCTCCTCAGCCGTCGCGGCCGGTGGTGATCTCCAAGTAGGCCTGGGCGAGTGAATCGTCGGACTCGACAACAAAGCGGCCGAGCCCGGCCCCGGTCAGTTGGTCGGCCTGCCGCGTTTCGGCGGTCGGTCCCTGGCGGGCAGCGTCTCGTCCCACGTCGTTGCCCAGAAAAGCCCCCAACGCGAGCCCCGCGGCCAAAGCCGCGACGGTACCGGCCGCCAGTCGCAGTCGATACCAGGCACTTGCCCGAGGGTGGGCTGAGGCTGCACGCCGCAGGGGCGATTCCTCGACGTGTCGGGCCTTCGCTCGCGCCACCACCCGACCTGCGAAACCTTCGGGCACCGGGGGCGCCGGCACCTCGGCCAGCCGTTCTCGCAACCGGCGGAGTTGCGACAACTCGCGCCGGCAGGCCTCGCACCCCTCCAGATGGGCCTTCACGCTTTCCCGGCCGGCAACCGGAACCGCGCGCTGCTCTCCGTCCAGATACGTCTCGAATTGCCGGCGAACCTTGCGGCATCGCATCGTTGGAGTTCCTGTTTGGGGGGGTAAACAAACAGCCCGTGTCGCCCACAGGCGACGGTCCGCGTCGCAGCCCGGAAATCGTCTTCTACCGGATAAACGGGCAAGCCGGGAAAAACCCCCGCCCACTTCTGCAGAATCTCTGGTTCTTTTGTCCCCGGGGCGGCAGGGCCGCCACCCAATACAAGCTTCCGCTCGGAGGCAGGGTCAGGGCTTTGGGTAAAGTTCACGATTTTGCGTATTGGCAGTACAGGGCGGGCCCTCAGGCGAGCCGGTCCATCAGGTCCGTCCGGGCACGGGCGAGAAGACGTTCGACGGCCTTGACGGTGGTTCCCATGGCGTCGGCGATTTGTCGGCCGCTGAGCCCCTCGTAATAACGCAGTACGATGGCGGCCCGCTGCTTCGGCGGCAGTTCGGCAATCGCCCGCTCGACCGCCCGCGCCCGCTCGGCCTCTTCGGCTCGCTCGGGCGGCGAGCCCGCCGGGTCGGCCGGCCGGACCGCATCGCCGGCGGGAACGGGGCGACCTTTCCGCAAATAATCGAGGCACAGCCGCACGACGATGCGGGTCAGATAGGCACGAAACGGCGCCGTGGGGCGGTATCGGTGGCGGGCTTCGAGTACCCGCACGAACGCTTCCTGCGCAAGGTCCTCGGCCGCATGCCGGTCCGTCACCATCCGATAGGCCGTTCGCCAGGCCGTCGCCTGATGCCGCTCGACAAGCAGCTCCAGTGCGGCCCAATCGCCGCCGGCCGCGGCGTGCATCAGCGATGAATCGGACGGCGGGAACATGGTTCGGGCGTGGGAAGGGTGCCATGTGGGACAAGCGTCCTGCTTGCCAACGACGCCCATTCCCGTGGGATAAGCATCCTGCTTGTCAACGGCGCTCCTCCCTTCGCCATCGCACGCTGGAGGTGTACGCTGCGTCGTAAGCGTTCACGGGCGGCGGCGCAGGCAGTTTTCTCCGCTGCATTCGAAGGAAACAGTCCCATGTTCACGGCCGGAGCGATTGAGCCATTGGACATATTCCCCCGTGTGCCGCGAAAATCGGGACAGTCCCCTGTGAACGTTTACGCTGCGCTAGGCGGCGCCCAACACCACGGCGGCCGCCTGGCCGTACGGCGTGTGATTGAGCAAAAGGGCCGTGGGCTGCCGCGACGGCTCGCTTTGCCCGGCAATCACGTTCACCGGGCATTCGGGGTCCGGGTGTTCGTAGTTGAGCGTGGGCGGCACCTGGCCGTGGGCAAGCGCCAACAGGCTGGCGGCCATCTCGACCGAACCGCCGCCGGGCCCCAGATTGCCGAAGTAGCTCTTCGGGGCGAATACCGGCACGTCGCCCAGCGTCGCCCGGATGGCCTGCGCCTCGATCCGGTCGTCGTCGCGCGTGCCGGCGCCGTGTGCATTCACATGCCCCACCTCGTCGGGCCGAAGCCCGGCATCCTCAAGCGCCCGCCCGATGGCGGCCCGAATGGCGGCTCCCGTCAGGGGTTGGCCCGGGCGGTTCGGTTCGAACGCGCTGGCGTAGCCGAGCACCCGGCCGAGCAGGGGCGTGTTGCGCGCTTCGGCGTGTTGCCGTGTTTCGAGCACGAAGGCGGCTGCGCCTTCACCGGGCACCATGCCGTCGCGCTCGGCGTCGAACGGCCGGCTGGCGGCGGTGGGGTCGCCGTTCCGCCGGGTGTACTCGAACACGCCGCTGCGGACCCACAGCGCCGGGTTGATGCGCGAGCTGACCCCGCCGGCCACGATCACGTCGGCATGCCCCCGCTCGATCACGCGAACTGCCTCGGCCACGGCCAACAGGCTCGAAACGTCGCCCAGGGTCATCGAGTTGTTCGGTCCTCGGGCATCCTGCGCGATGCCGATATGGCAGGCCGGCATGTTGGGCAGATACTTCAGCATCCACAGGGGGAACATTTCCGGAAAGGCCTTTTCGCCCCACAAGCGGAAATCGAACTGCCCGGAAACCATGCACCCGCGAAACGCTGGGAACAGCTCGTCCAGGTCGCACGGGATCGGTTCCGCGCCGAACAGCACGCCCATTCGCTCGGGATCGAACGGCGTGGCGTGGTGGCCGGCCTGCTCGCAGGCGGCGTCGGCGGCCGCAAATGCCAGTTGGATATCGCGGCTCATTACCTTCAGGCTCTTGCGCGGCCGGACCGCCTGCTTCGGGTCGAAGTCGGCCACGTCGGCGCCGTAGGGGGGCGGGAGGCCCGGCCCGCGAAACAGGCCCAGGTCGCGGATGCCGCTACGCCCGTCGCGCAGCGCCTCCCAAACGGCCTCGCCGCCTATGCCGATGGGGCTGACAACCCCCATGCCGGTGACGACCACCTCGCAACCCATGCTCATCGTCCTGCGGGCCCTGGCGCCCCACCTTTTGGTGTATTTGTGCCGCTATTTTGGATACATTCCCGTGTTTCCGATGTCAGCCGGAAACTCCGTGGAATGAATCTATCGTACTTGGCGCAAGCGAATTGGGCAACAGGGTTGCCATGGGTCGGCCGTTGACAACCCCGGCGCTGGGCGTATAGGTTGTCGACTTGGCAACTCGCCTCCGTAACCGCTCACGGGGAACGGACCCCTTCGGCCGGTCAGGGGGCCCGCCCCGACCGGCCCGCGAACGGTCATGC
>CAYPWB010000288.1:0-8115 GCA_964414315.1 uncultured Planctomycetaceae bacterium
TGCCCAATCATCCACCGTTTCCGCCGCGAAAATGGGACTGTCCCCTTCGTATACAGCGCAGAAAACTGCCCGCGCAGGCCCGTGAATGGTTACCGAAAAGCTCGCCCGACGCGCTACTGCCCGTAGCGCCCGTGTGCCTCGGCCAGGGAAACCATGCGCCGCAGGCGGTCGGGCCGAACGTGCGGCGCGACCGAGCAGGCCGAGGACAAGATGTAGCCGCCGCCGGGCATGCCGGTCTGGAGCCGGTCGAGCACCGCGCGGTCGAACGCGGCGTCGTCGGCGTGGAGCATCTCGTTCACTGCGTCGAGGTTGCCCTTGAGGAAGAAGCGGTCGCCGAACCGGCGCTTCGCGTCGGCCAGTTCGACCGTGCCCAGCGGCGGCGGGTCGAGCGTGTCGATCCCGTCGATGCCGCTGCGGCTCATCAAGTCGAGCCGGTCGCCGATCGCCCCGCAGGTGTGCACATACACCGGTAGCGCGTGCCGATGCACGGCCGCGGCCAGCCGCTGCTCATACGGCGCGACGAACTGCTCGTACATCGCCCGGCTAATGAAGCCCGCCCCGGCAAACGCCGAACTGATCAGTACCGCGTCGGGCCCGTGCGGCGCGAGGCATTCGACCTGCGCCTCCGCCATCGCCGTGAACCGCTCCAAGAGCCGGCGGCACGTTTCCGGCGCTTCGATCAGGGCCATGAGCGCTTCCTGGTAACCGAATAGTTCCAGCAGATGCGTCAACGGCGAGAACACCTCGGCATGCACCGACGCCTCCGGGCAAAGGGCCCGCGCGGCGCGGAGGCTCGCGGTGAACCAGTCGGGGTACGCGGCCGGGTCGGTCAGGTCGGCGTCGGGCGGAATGTCCCACAGGCCGGGCGCGTGCCACGTGTTCCACACGTAGCCGGGCAACCGGTAGATGGCCGGATCGTCGGCGTCGACGCTGCGGTAATCGGCTCGCGGGAGCGTGCCGCCGCCGGGGGCGTACGTTTGCGGGTTATCGTCCGGCGGAATGCGGGTTTCCAGGCCGTTGGTCCAGCGAAGCCGCCGGCCGTCTTGCCCAGCGAAAAGCGGGACGGGTCCGATTTGCCGGGACGGCCCTTCGGGTGCTGCATACGAATCGGCTTCGTCCCGTTTTTCGTCCGCCAGGTAGTCGCGCCAGTCGGCCGGCCTGCCGGGCAGGTTGATCAGCAAACCGTCGAACCCGTACCGGCTGCGCAGCGTCTCCAGGGCTTGAGCGAAGGTCGGGCTGTCGAACCAGATGTCGGCCGGATCGAAGCCGCTATGGAGGAAATAGTGCCCCAGCGCCAGTTGGCACATCACCGGCACGCGGTCGGGCGGCTCGTGCCGCATGGCGGCCCGGACGCGTTTGCGGCTGGTCCAGCGATTCATGGTGCGTCATCTCCTTCTGCCCGGCCTTCGCGTTCGCGAACGTCCCCAAGCCTGTACACAATACCGAGTTTGGGCTACACTTGTCAAACACGGTCCCCGCCAATACCCTCGGAGGCAAACATTCACGGTTTGGTGGCGCGGGCTGGTTTCGCGGATTCACGAGAAGGGGACAGTGCCATTTTCACGGCCGGAGCGGTCGGCTTATTGGACGTATTCCCCGTATGCCGCGAAAATTGGGACAGTCCCCTGTGAACGCTCACCCTCGGAGAGGCAACCCGCCATGAAGTATTCCGCCGTCGCTGCCCTGCTGCTGTTCGTCGCGTCCTCCGGCCACGCCGAGAACTGGCCCCACTGGCGCGGGCCGTTCTACAACGGCTCGACCGAGACGGGCAAGCTCCCGACGCATTGGAGCACCACGGAGAACGTGGCCTGGAGCGCGCCGCTGGCCGGTGTGGCCGCCTCCACGCCGGTGGTGTGGGAGGACCGCGTGTTCCTTACCGGGGTCGACGAAGATCGCGACATGCTCGAGGTTCGCTGCCTCGACCGCAAGGACGGAAGCTTTCGTTGGGGGTACCGCGTGGCCCACGGAACCCAACGCGATCGCCGCAGCAACTTCGCCTCCAACTCGCCGGTTACCGACGGCGAAGTGGTGGTCTTCTTCTTCGGCAACGGCCACCTGTTCGGCTACGACCTCGACGGCAAGCGCCTCTGGGCTCGCGATATCCAAAAGGAGTACGGCCCCTTCGCGTTCCTGTGGACCTTCGCCGCCAGCCCCACCATTTACGACGGCAAACTTTACATCCAGGTGTTGCAGCGCGACGTGCCCGTGGAAGGCCGCGGCCTGGCCGACCAGGAGAACGAGTCGTACATTCTGGCCCTGGATCCGAAAACGGGCGAGACCCTCTGGCGGCACGTGCGGCCGAGCGACGCCGTGGCGGAATCGCGCGAGGCCTTCTCGACGCCCATCCCGTTCACCTTCGAGGGCCGGGAGGAATTGCTCGTCATCGGCGGCGACGCCATCACCGGGCATAACCCGCAAACAGGCAAAGAACTGTGGCGATGGGGCACCTGGAACCCGACGCGCATCCACCATTGGCGGCTGGTGCCCTCGCCGGTAACCGGCGGCGGCGTGGTGCTGGCCTGCGCCCCGAAGCGGAGCCCCGTGTACGCCGTCACTGCCGGCGGGAACGGGCTGCTCGACGACGACGCGCTGGCCTGGCAAACCGACGCGCCGTCGAAGGTCACCTCCGACGTGCCCACGCCGGCCTTCTACGACGGCGACTTCTTCGTCTTGAACGACTTGCAGAAGAACCTTTCCCGGCTCGACGCCCGCACCGGCGAAGTCAAGTGGCAAATCACCACGCCCGGCCAGGGCAAGTACGAGGCCTCGCCCCTGGCGGCCGACGGCAAGCTGTACCTGGTGGACTTTACCGGCGAGGTGGCCGTGGTCGACGCAGCGAGCGGCGAGTTGCTCAACACCGTCGCCATGGACGAACCGGCCGACGGCGAAGTGGTTCGCGCGTCGGTCATCGCCGCCCACGGGCAACTATTCATCCGCACCACGCGACGGTTGTACTGCGTCGGCCTGACGCAGTAGCCGACCACTCCCACGGAGTGCGGGACCAGCCTTGCCGCGACTCACTGCTGGAGTTCACGCTTTAGCGTGCTGGGAGACCGCGCAGCTTCGCTCAGCACGCTAAAGCGTGAACTCCAACAGCTATCTCCCATCTCCCATCTCCCATCTCCTATCTCCCTTCCTCCCTCCTCACCTGCAATAGCACGCTTTCCGAGTCGGTGCCCGGCAGCGGATAGCCGGCGAGCTTCCGCAGGGCGAGGCCGTGCATCAGGCCGAGGTGCCGGGCCTCGCCGCGCTCCTCGACCCAGCCGGGCCCTTTGACGATCAGCAGCCGACCGAAGCGGTCCCAGTGCGGGGCGAACCACGTCAGCAGCTTGGGGAGCCGGGCGACGGCGCGAACGACCAGCGTGTCGAAGCGGCGCGTGTCGAGCAGCCCTTCGGCCCGGCCGTGATGGACCGGAACCGGCAGGCCGAGCGCGGCGACGACGTCGGCCACGGCGCGGGCCTTCTTGCCGACCGATTCGCACAACTCCACCCGCAGATCGTCGCGAACGACCGCCAGCACCACGCCCGGCACCCCGCCCCCGGTGCCCACGTCGAGCACCCGCTCGCCTTGCTCCAGAAACCGGGCCAGCGCCAGGCTGTCGACGAGGTCGCGGGCGACGAACTTTTCGTAGTCGGTATGCCGGGTGAGGTTCAGCTTCTCGTTCCACTCCCAAAGCAGCCGCGCGTAGCGGTCCAGCATTTCCACCTGCCCCTGCGGCAACTCGATATCGTGGCGGGCCAGGGCGGCGGCGAGGGTGTCGGCGGTCGGCGAAGCGTTGGGCATGGCGAAGTGTTGGCTTGAGATGCAACCGGGCCCGGGCGACGGCCTCGGTCTCTTGCAGTACTGGGGGGGAAGTTGCCCAATCGGCCGGCGCTGCCACCGCTACAAGGGGACGCTTCCCCTCGCGTGCACGGCCGACCAGGCAACGTTGTACCATACATGCAACGCCCCGTCGAGATTGCCGCCGCGTCGGCATTCGTCGCCGGTGCCGACCTCCCGAGGCACTTGCTCCCGCAGCCGACCGGCAGGTAGAATGTAGAATACAGGGAACCACTGGTAAACCGAGGTGTGAATTCGCTTCTCCGCGGGAGGCTCGATGGAAAACGTATTGACACAACATATTACCAAGACTCCGGGCGTCTGCGGCGGCAGAGCGTGCATTGCCGGGCATCGCATTCGGGTGACCGATATCGTCGTTTGGCACGAGATGCGCGGTATGAGCCCCGACCAGATCGTCGATATGTTTCCCGGCATCGCGTTGGCCGATGTCTACGCGGCCCTCGCCTACTACTTCGACCATCGCGAGGAGATCGAGGACGACTTCCGTAACGAGGACCAATGGGCGGAGTGGGTGAAAACGGCCGTCCCCTCCAAGATTCCGCCGGAACTGAGAGACTCGGCTGGTGGCTGACCCGATTCGATTCTACATGGACCAGAATTTTCCCGGCCCCGTAAGCCGTGCGCTGGCTCGCCGTGGAATCGACGTGCTGACTGCCCAAGACTCGGATCGCTGTGGCTTTCCGGACCACGACCAACTGGCCTTTTCCACGGCCGAGGCGCGAGTGCTCGTTACCTTCGATCCCGACTTTCCGGCGATGCACCATGCCGGGGTGAAGCACGCGGGAATTGCCTGGTGTCCGGAGCGAAAACACAACATCGGCGGCTTGGTCCAGGCATTGCTCCTGCTGCACGGCGTGCTCAACAGCGATGAAATGCGCAATCATCTCGAGTACCTGTAGGCTACGACCACGACGGCCGTCTGCCAAGTAGGGCAAACCGGCCCCGACTGCCGCACCGTTCTTGCAGGCAGGGCTTCGGCAAGGTACCATAACAATCCGTTGGTTGACGATGCTCGCCCCCCACCCCACCGCAAGGAGATTCGATCATGTCGAAGTTAACCCGTCGTCAGTTGTTGCGAAACGGCTCGCTGGCCGGAATCGCGCTGTGGACCACCTGCAAGGTGAGCGGTGAGGAGCCGGGCCGGGCGCCGAACGAGAAGCTGAACATCGCCGGCATCGGCGTGGGCGGGCGGGGCGCCGCAAACGTCAACGGCTGCGCGCACGAGAATATCGTCGCCCTGTGCGACGTCGACCAGCGACGCGCGGCCGGTACGTTCAACAAGTATCCCCAGGCGAAAAAATACCAAGACTTTCGCAAAATGCTCAACGACCTGGAGAAGCAGATCGACGCGGTGGTCATCGGCACGCCCGACCACACCCACGCCGCGGCCGGGGTCATGGCCATGAAGATGGGCAAGCACTGCTACTGCGAGAAGCCGCTGACGCACAGCGTGTACGAAGCCCGCGTAATGACCGACACGGCCGCCGATAACAAGCTCGTCACCCAGATGGGCACGCAGATTCACGCCGGCGACAACTACCGGCGGGCGGTCGAGCTGGTTCAGTCGGGCGCAATCGGCCCGGTGGCCGAGGTGCACGTGTGGCTGGGCGCGAAGTTTGACGGCCCGGCCGCGCCCGACCCGGCCGAAGCCAATCAGCCCGACGCGCCGACCGACGAGCCGCCGATTCCCGACGGACTCGACTGGGACCTTTGGCTCGGCCCCGCGCCGCACCGGCCGTACCATCCGACGTACTGTCCGTTCGGATGGCGGTACTGGTGGGCGTTTGCCAACGGCCAGTTGGGCGACTTCTTCTGCCACTACTGCGACCTCGCCTTTTGGGCCTTGGACCTGAAGTATCCGACGACGGTCGAGTCGGTCGGGCCGGTGCATCCCGAAAGCGCCGCCCGCTGGACCGTCAGCCGGCACGAGTATCCCGCCCGGGGCGACCGGCCGCCGGTGAAACTCACCTGGTACAACGGCGGCCCGTACCCGCAACTGGTCAAGGAGAAGAACGTGCCCCAGTGGGGCAACGCCGTCCTGTTCGTCGGTGAGCAGGGGATGCTCATTTCCGATTACGGAAAGCACCAGTTGCTGCCCGAGGAGAAGTACCGCGATTTCCAACGCCCGGAACCGTTCATTCCGGCGTCGATCGGGCATCACCGCGAGTGGACCGAGGCGTGCAAGGCGGGCGGCCCGACCACGTGCAACTTCGGCTATTCCGGCCCGCTGACCGAAGCCGCGCTGCTTTCGAACGTGGCGCTGCGCGTCGGACGGAAGCTCACCTGGGACGCGAAGAACCTCAAGGCGGCCGGTTGCCCCGAGGCCGACGCCTACCTGCGCCGCGCCTACCGCGACGGCTGGACGCTGTAAGGCCGGCGTGACAGAACCCAAGTATTCCAAACCGACAGCGAGCGGGGGCCGTAAGGCCCCCGCTCGTCGTTGAATATGCAACTGGAACGAGAATCTATGCTGCCCACTGAGGAATACGTCGAGCAAGCCTACTTCTTCCGCGTTGTGCGCGAGCGGATGCAGGAGGCCATGTCGACGCAGGATCTCCTGGCCGCGGTGCGGCAGGAGATCCTCGCCGTCACGCAGTTGCCGTACGCCATCGACTTCATGCTGGTCGAGTTGAAGCACACGGGCGGCTTCGCCACCGCCATGCGCCGGCTGCCGCACTATTTCACGCCGTTTCAAACCTTCGTCGTGGCCGAGGCCGAACGGGAGGAGGGCCGGCTCGACTTCCGCATCGCGATGGAAATCCTCCAGCGCGAGGCCGAGTACCGCGCCAAGGGCGTCTCGCCCCAGGGCATCTTCCTGTACCAGTTCGAAACGCTGTGCCGCAACCGGCTCGGCTACGATTACGGCCTGGCGGCCATTGCCGGCGACCCGATCTTTACCGACGACTGGCGCGAGTGGATCCTGACCGTGCGCCGGCAGGTGGGGCTCGTCGACTTCGCCGACATGCTGTACGTGCGCAGCGAACTGTACCTGCAGCAGCGCGGCGACCCGGGAAAACCGATCCTCTACGGCGAAAAGGAAGGCCGCATCGCGCTGGCCAATCGACGCAAGGACCCGCTGTTCCTGTTCGCCGCCCTCGAGCGCCACCTCGGCTACCCAACCGTCCCGCGCCCAAAACCCGAGGACCGCCAAAAGCACATCCTCCCCGCCCTCGAACGCAAAGTCGATCGGCTGGAAAGCCGCCTCCGCCTGCTAGAGGAGGAACTTCGCGGCGGCATCAACCTGGCGAAGTTCTACGCGGGCAAGCAGGAGAAGAAGTAAGTCGCACACGCACGACCGACGACGGTTTTTCGGGGAAGACGGTCGTCCTCGGGAAGCTACCCGACGCGACCGGCTACCGCCTGCCCGCGCCGGTCAACCGCTGTTCGACCCACTCGGCCTGAACCGCGGTGAGCGGGCCCGGCGGCGGTCGGCGATAATCCACCAGTTCGTCGTAGCCGATGATGCCGTACACCACCGAAAGCGCCTCCTGCAGGTCGAGCGGCACGGGCGGGTCGTCCGGCAATAAGGGGATGGGCACGGTCGGCAGCGGCTGATCCAGGGCGATCGGCCAAACGTCGACCTCCTGCCGCCGTCCGGCCTGACTGACGAAGACGAAATAGGGTGCATCCGGGAGCGGCTCCGCCGTCGGGAACCGTGCGCCGGCGCGCAACAGATCGATCTCCACCAGATGCGCATCGCCGGAGAGCATTTGCAACCGTTTACCGGCGTATTCTTCCCGGCCCGGCCCTCGCTTATTGGTAGGCGACAACATCTCAATGCGCGCGACCAGCCGGCGTTGGGCAACGTCGCGAATCTCCACGCTGATTTGCGGAATGGGGTCTGAAAAGGTTACCGGAAGAACCACCGGCGCGGTCAGCGTTCCGGCGGCATGGGAGCCGGGAGCGTCCACCCCAAGAATGCCGACGTCGGGCAACCGACTGTGCGGCACCCCCTCATCCTCGTCGGGCGGCACGACAATGACCCGCCGGGCGCTCAGCACGGCGTACTTCGGCCGAAGCTTTGGCGCAAGCTGCCGGACGATTTCGGAACACAGATCGGTATGGACCGACGTCCACAGGTCGCCTTCGAGGTACGGGTCCATGCCAGGAAACGGATTGGACATGCGGTTGACTACCTTTCGGACCGAGGATGCTACGCCGACACCGGACACCTACCTCACGTTAGCCCATGCGAGAAGGTCCGTCAAGACTTCCCGGACGACAGCCTGCTCCCGAAGCCCGCGAAGCACTTCGTGGAGTTTTGCCCTGGGTCC
>CAYPWB010000289.1:0-8075 GCA_964414315.1 uncultured Planctomycetaceae bacterium
CCCGTTTTTCCCGTCCGCACAAATGGGACCTGTCCCGTTTTTCCTCCCCCTCGCCCGTCAAATCAGGCCCAACTCGCTCAGTGCGTCGAGCACCTTCGGCCGGGTGGCGGGCCAGAACCAGGCTGTCTTCAGCCAGAACCCGTCGACCACGGTCGAGTGAACGCGGCCGTCGTCCTCCGGCAGCCGGCGGTAGCGGGGCGGGGCATCGCCGGCCGGCGGAGCCAACGCGTAGGCCTCGGCGTGCTCCGAGTTGGGGTCGATCACCCAGTATTCGCGCACGCCCGCCGCTTCGTATTCGAGGTATTTTTCCCGCCAATCGCGGGCGGCGCTGTCGGGCGAGACGATCTCGACACACAGGTCGGGCGACCCTTCGAAGTGGCTCGGTCCGATGCGCCCGAGGTGTTTCGCGGCAGCGAACAGCACGTCGGGCACCCGCCGCCGCGGCGGATCGCCCAGCCGAACGGCGAACTCCGGGCCGCGCACCGCGCCCAGGACTCGTTGTTCGACGAACGGCCGCATGACCGCCAGCAGCCAGCCGATCAGGTCGTCGTGCTTGTTCGTCGCGGGCGACATCATGACCACTTCTCCATCGACCCATTCGGCGCGGGTATCTTCATCGCACCAGGCGATGAACTCCTGTTCGGTCATCCTGCGCGGGGGCGGCAGGGCCACCTCAGCCGGCGATTGACGAATTAGCGAATGATTCGATACGGACATAACGTGGTTCCTCTCGGTTTGCATGTGGACTTTTGCAAACTTCTCCCCTCTCCCTGTGGGAGAGGGGCCGGGGGTGAGGGCATAGCGAATCCAGTCAAGCAAGGCGAACCGTTTCCGCTTCAAAAGCCCTCACCCTAACCCTCTCCCAGAGGGAGAGGGGACCTTGTGATCCCGATTTGCAAAAGTCCTGTTTGCATCTTAGCCGCCGGTCCGGCGGCCTGCAACCGAGCGGGAAGCGCACGCCCCCCCGTTGGTGTGCAGCGCCGGCTTGCCGCCTTCCAAGGCAACCGACAGCCAAGTGTTGACCGCCGTCTTGGGGGCTGCTAGCTTAGGGGGACCGGGTTCGGTACTTCCAGGCGTTCCCCCCCTAATCTCAGGAGGCCTTGGCATGTCGGATTCCTCTCATCCCCCCGTTCCTTCGCCCGAGTTCCCTTCGCCGCTTGGGCCGCGTTGCTGCCCCTGCTGCGATGATTCCAACTCGCAGGGCCCGGCGGTGCTCACCGGGCTGTCGCGGCGCGAGTTCCTCGGTGCGGCGGCGTTCGGCGGCGCCGTGCTCACCGGGCTGAGCTGGTCGGCCCTGACGGCGGCCGAGGCCGACCTGCCGCAACCGCCCGGTCGCAAGCCCCTGGTGGTCAAACCCATCCTGCAGTACAGCACTCCCACGCCCCGCCCGCAAACCAGTTGGCGCAACTGGGGCGATGTCCACTCGGAGGAAGCCGCGCGGGCCGAAGTCGGCCGCATCGGCGAGGAGTTGCAGAACCTCAAGGCCGAGGCCGACTTCCCCGTCGAGTTCCTCCCCGTGTCGGCCATTCGCGGGCCGCAGGAGTTGGCGGGCATGGCCGATTTGGCCGGGGCCGACGCCGTCGTCCTGTACGCCGCGGGCGGGCCGCAAAGCACATTCGACGCCCTGGCCGAAACCGGCAAAGACATCCTCTTCTTCGTTCGCAACAAGTCGGGCTCGCACTATCTCTGGTACGAGATCGTCAGCCCCCGCTACCTTCGCAAACACACCGACCAGCGCCAGGTGCAGGCAATCGACGAAGACGACGTGATCGTCGACGATCCCGCAGAAATCCTCTGGCGGCTGCGGTCGCTGTGCGGGCTGCGCAACGCGCTGGGAACGAAAATCCTGGCCGTCGGCGGGCCGGGTGCGTGGGCGCAGCCGATCGGCGAAGTGACCGACCGGGTGACACGGCAGTGGAAGCTCGACATCCAGAACGTCCCGTACGACGAGTTGGGCAAACTCATCGCCGAAGCCCGCGCCGACGACGCCACCGTCGAGCAGGCGCGCCGCCGGGCCGCGGCCTACTTGAAACTGCCGGGCACGACGCTGGAAACCAAACGCGAGTTCGTCGACCACTGCTTCCTGCTCGATCAGGTGTTCCGAACGCTCATGGAAAAGGCCGGCTGCGGGGCCATTACGATCCATCACTGCATGGGCACGATCATGAACGTGTCGGAAACGGCCGCCTGCCTCACGCTCTCGACGCTCAACGACGACGGGTATTTGGCCTTCTGCGAGTCGGACTTCGTGGTCATTCCCTCGGGCCTGCTGCTTGGAAACATCACGGGCAAGCCGGTGTTCCTGCACAACCCGACCTGGCCGCACAAGGGGATGATTACCCTGGCCCACTGCACCGCGCCGCGGAAGATGGACGGCGAGCACCTCGAACCGGCCCGCATTCTCACGCATTACGAGTCGGACTACGGTGCGGCGCCGAAGGTGGAAATGCGAATGGGGCAGCGGCTGACGAGCATCATTCCCGACTTCGCCGGCGAGTACTGGCAGGGGCTGCGCAGCGAAGTGATCGGCAATCCGTTTCTGCCCATCTGCCGCAGCCAAATGGAGGTGAAGTTCGACGTCGACAGCCGGCAGTTGGCCGAGCGGCTGCGAGGCTTCCACTGGATGACCTGCTACGGCGACTACCACCGCGAGGTGGAATACGCCCTGCGGCGCATTCCCATCCGCTGGGAACTGCTCGGCTGACGAAACCCGCGCGGCGCGGCATCGGCATTCACCGTGCCGTTGCCTCATCCCTGGCGAACGGGGGCCGTAAGGCCCCTGTTCCTGCGAACCATGGGGCAGCGCGTCGCGTTTACTGGGCGGCGGCATTCGGGTGCGCCTGCGCCGGCGGCTCGCCCGCGGCTGCGGGCAGATAGTGCGAAACGAGCCGCAACAGTTGCGGCCGCTGGATGGGCTTGCTCGCGTAGTCGTCGCATCCGGCGTCGAGGCACTTCAACCGGTCCTCTTTCATGGCGTGGGCCGTCAGCGCGACGATGGGCAAGGAGAAGCCGTTCCGCCGTAAGCGGCGCGTGGCGGCGTAGCCGTCGAGCACGGGCATTTGCATGTCCATGAGCACCAGGTCGAAGGGCGTTCCCGCCTGCACAGCGGCTTCGACTTGCTCGACCGCCTGCTCCCCGTTGTCGGCCACGACCACCTCGGCCCCCGCCTTGCGAAGGATGAAGCCGATCAGCCGCTGGTTGTCCGGCCCGTCCTCGGCCAGCAGCACGCGGCCGCGGAAACGCAGCAAGGCGGCGTCGGCGGTTTCGACCGGAGGCTGTTCGCGGCGGGCCGCGGCGGCTGCGGCCGGGTCGGCAATCTGCCTGACTCCGTCGAGCGGGCCGGTGGGAACGCGCAGGCGGAACGTGCTGCCCCGCCCCGGTTCGCTTTCCACGGTAATGTCGCCGTCCAGCAAGCGCACCAACTCGCGGCTGATGGTCAGCCCCAGCCCGGTTCCGCCGTGCCGGCCGCCGTGCTCCTCCACCTGCGTGAACGGCTGGAACACGGAGTTGAGTTTCTCGGCAGGAATGCCGATGCCCGTGTCGACGACCGCAAACTCCAGCATCGGCGGGTCGGCCTCGTCGAGCACGCTGACCCGAAGCGTCACCGAACCGGCGTCGGTGAACTTGACCGCGTTGCCGATCAGGTTGACGAGGATTTGCCGCAGCCGCGTGGCGTCGCTATGGATCGTTTCGGGCAGGGGGCCGGCGTACTCGATGAGGAACGGCAGGTTCTTCGCCCGGGCGCGAATCTCGACCAGATCGTGCACGTCGGCGACGACTGCCAGGGGGCGGCACACGGTTCGCTCCACGCTGAACCGGCCCGCCTCGATCTTCGACAAGTCGAGCACGTCATTGATCAGGCGCAGCAGGTGCTCTCCGTTGCGCAGCACCGTGTCGATGGCCTCGATGCGGGCAGGCGGCGCCTTCGACAAGTCGCCTTCCGCGCGGAGCACTTCGGCGAAGCCCAGGATGGCCGTCATGGGCGTGCGGATTTCGTGGCTCATGTTGGCCAGGAACTCGCTCTTCGCCTGCGTGGCCGCCTGGGCCGCGAAGGAATACTCCTCCAGGTTGTGGTTAGCCGCCTGGAGCGCCTCGGCGTATTCCCGCAACTCCTTTTCCGCCCGTTTCCGCTCGGAAATGTCGGTCAGTACGGCGAGCAGGGCAGGTTGGCCGCGAAACGTAAGGCCGGCGCCGTGGGCGTCGAGGTCGATGGCGGCGCCATCCTTCCCAACACCGCGTGCTTGCACGTGAAACGGTTCGCCGGCCGCCACCTTCCGGCAGAACTCGCCGAACAGTCCGTGATCGTCGGGATGAACAATCCGCCGGCCGGAGAGCCCGATCAGTTCTTCTCGGCGATAGCCGTGCATCCTACATGCCGCCGGATTCGCCTCGACAACGGTTCCTTCGGGGTCGAAGATCAGCAGCGCGTTGGTGGCCGCTTCGAACACGGCCCGATACCTGCCTTCTTCTTCACTCAACGCCTGCTCGGTTCGAACGCGGTCGGTAATGTCGCGGCCGATGGCGATGAAGCTGCTTGTCCGCCCCCGATCGTTGCTAAGGGGCAAGACTTCGAACGCGATGTGGTAGCTTTGGCCGTCCTTCGTGTAGTTGAGCATCTCGCCGCGGTAGGCGACGCCCGCATCGAGACAGTGTTTCATTTGCAGCAAGGTGCTGGAATCGGTCTCCGGCCCGACCAGGAACTCGACCGGGCGCCGCCCGCGCACCTCATCGAGCGAATAGCCGGTGGTTTGGGTAAAGCCTGCGTTTACCCAAAGCACGCGGCCGTCGCGATTGGCAAGAATGACCGCCGCGTCGGTCTTGGCAATAACCTGGTCGAGAATGCGTCCGATCGATCGGTTCAAACTTCCCGCCGGGACATCCAGCAGCGAGTCGACCCGAGCGTTGCGGCCGAGCAAGTAACCGGCGGCGCCGAGCAGGGCCAGCCCGCTGAGAACGATCCCCACCGCCGCGAACGGCAACGACTTTTCGGGCGCGCAGCGCCACGCGGCGGTTGCGCCGAGCGCGGCCAACAGCATGCCTGCCATTGCGAGCAATAACCAAACGCGGCGAATCCATGTCGCAGTGCATAAAACAGTCTTGGCACACACTCCCTTCAAGGCGGCTTCCTCCCGGCGCGCGTACACGCGAACACACGCCAGGCGAAGAGGCCCCACGGCCCCTCTCCCCTGCTGCCGATTTTGCATTGGAGTCGATCAAAGGAACGGTCTTCGACAACACCCCGGCGTGCAACATTCCCTGCCCCACACAAGTTTAGTTCACCAAACGAATAGTCATACGGCGGAATGGCGATATAACAACTGCGTTGTCGGTCGAGAGGGGTTGCGTTGTAACGATTGGGGCAGCCTGAATTGGGGGAATTGCGCAGCCCGCCGCCGACGGCGCAGTCCTGCCCCGCGCTGCCGTGGAGTGCGGCGCAGCGGCTCAGCCGAGCCGGCGGCGCAGCCACGCCAAAACGGGGGCGAGCAGAATCATGCCGATGCCGAGCCAGCGCGCCGTCATGGCCGCCTCCTGCCGCGCCGGCGGCTGCCCGAACGAAAGATACAGCAGCAATGCGCCCAAACCGAGCAGCACGACCACCACCAGCGTGAAGAGCACGCCCAGTTCTCCCGGGGTGGGCGGTTTGAATCGGCCGATGGGCGCCATGGAACCTGTCTCCGAAGAACCGCGGAACAAAACGCGATGGGTACCTCGTGTCGTTTGACCGCATGCCCGGGTGTCTATTTCAGCATGCGGTCCAGGAACTCGACCATGCGGCGAACGGCCTCGCGGCTATTCTCCGAATCCCACTCCCAAACGATGAAGGCGTGGCCGGCTTCCTTCGGAACGAAGAACTCGTGCTCGACGCGGTTCCGCGCGAGGGCCTTCTGCAGGGCGACCGATTGTCCGAACAGGAAGTCGGCGTCGCCGCAGATAAGCATCGTGGGCGGGTCGTGCGGGTCGAGCCACCCGAGCGGCGAGGCGGCGGCGTAGTCCTGCTCGCCGCGGGGCAGGTATCGGTCCATGAGTTGCTTGCGCTGCTCGGCGCGCTCACCGCCTCCCTTGGCAAACGACGCGAAGTCGAACAGGCCGTACACCGGAATGACCGCCTGCACGAACGGATCGGGATCGCCGGCCCGGGCGCCCGTGGGGCGGAAACGACCGCCGTCGGCCGCGTAGGCCGCCATGGCCGCCAGATTGCCGCCCGCCGATTCTCCGGCGACGGCCACGCGATCGGGGTCGCCGTTGAACCGCGCGGCCTCGCGCTTCGCCCACACAATCGCGCCGAGGCAGTCCTCGACCGCCGCCGGAAACGGATGCTCCGGCGCCAGCCGGTAGTTGATCGACAGCACGACGTAACCCTGCGCGGCGATCCGCCGGGCCGTGTAGTTGCCCAACTCCTTGAACCCGGCGTGCCAGCCGCCGCCATGCACCCAGACGACCATCGGCCACGGTCCCGCGCCGCCGGGCCACCAGGCGTCGAGCGTGAGGGCTTGCCCGTCGACCTCGGCCCACTGCCAGTCGCGCATCTTGTAGGCCAGGTGCGGTGCCTCGCGCAGGGCCGCTTCCAGTGCCTCGCGGCGGTTCGAATCCGGCGGCATGTTCGCGATCGCCGGGGGCAGGAAGCTTTCCGGCGGCGATCCCGCCACGCCGGCCGGACGGAGGTTCTCGCCCGGCGCGTCGGCAACGGCCGTATCGCCCAGGTCGTTCCGCGCCTGCTCGACCAGCGCGGTCAGTCGGGCGACTTCCTCGGGCTGTTCGGCCGCCATGTTCTCGGTTTCGCCCACGTCGGCGCGGAGGTTGAACAGGTAAACGTCGCTCGGCTCGAAGCCCTGCCGCTTCCAGTCGGGACGCCGGACGTGCAGTTTCCAGTCGCCGCTTCGAACTGCGTGAATCTCCTCGTTGCTGTAATAGAAGAACGCTTCGTGCGGCGTCGTTGCCCCCGCTTCGCCGAGCCACAACGCCCGAACGTCCCGGCCGTCGATGACCCGGTCCTGGGGCTCGGTGGTTCCGGCGAAGCGGGCGACCGTGGGCAGAATGTCCATCAGCAAGGTCATCTCGGTGCATTCCGTCCCGGCGGGCACGGTGCCCGGCCATCGGACCACAAACGGCACGCGGTGACCGCCTTCCCAGGTGGTGCCCTTGCGGCCGCGCAGCGGGCCAACCGACGACGTGCCGTAGGCGTCGTCGCCGGGGCGGACCACGCCGCCGTTGTCGGAGGTGAAGAGGACCATCGTCTGCTCGCGGAGACCCAACCGGTCGATTGTCTGCACCATTTCGCCCACGCCTCCGTCGATCTCCTCGATCACATCGCCGTAGAAGCCACCGGCCGACTTGCCCCGGAAACGCGGCGACGCGCCCAGCGGGGTGTGCGGCATCGAAAGCGGAACGTAACAGAAGAAGGGTTCCTCTCGGTTCCGCTCGATGAAGTCGATGCTCTTCTGAACCGTGCGGGCGGTGAGGAACCGCTGGTCGGGATCGTGATCGACCGGTTCCTTCTGCCGGAGTACCGGCAGCGGCGGCGAGACGAAGTCGATTTCCTCCCCCCGCGAGGTGCGCCGGTAGAAGTGGTTGCCCATGTCGTTCGAGTACGGAACCCCCCAGTATTCGTCGAAGCCCTGGGTGGTCGGCAGGAACTCCGGCAGATGCCCAAGGTGCCACTTGCCGAAGCATCCCGTGGCGTAGCCCCGCGCCCGGAGCAGTTCGGCCAGCGTGATTTCGTCCGGATGCAGGCCGTCCTGCGAGTACGGGAACAACACCCGATGCTGCAAGCCCACACGCTTGGCGTAACAGCCGGTCATCAGCGCGGCGCGCGAGGGGGTGCACACGTTGGCGGCGGCGTAGAAGTCGGTGAACCGCATTCCCTCCTCGGCCAGCCGGTCGAGATTCGGCGTGCGGTGGGCGGTCGAGCCGTAGCAGCCCAAGTCGCCGTAGCCCAGGTCGTCGCAGAAAATGATGACGACGTTGGGCCGCTCGACGGCCGCGGCCGAAGTCAGGGCCAGGGCCGCAATCACTGCCGGAACGAGAATCGGAATGGCACGCATGAGTTTGCCTGTCGGGTCGGTGTTCTGCTTGTA
>CAYPWB010000290.1:0-2240 GCA_964414315.1 uncultured Planctomycetaceae bacterium
GGGGAAAACGGGACAGGTCCAATTTGCCGGAACGGCCCTCCGGGTGCTGCGCACAAATCGGACCAGTCCCGATTTCCCTGTCGGCGGCGGGGCGTTCTCTTTCGGCAACGTCTGCCGCGCCGGGCCTGGCGAGCGTCCATTCTTCCAGCGAACGCACGTGCGGCACGACCGACCGACGCGCCGTCATGGCCAGGGTCTTGGGAATGGGACTGGCGAACACGCCGCGCGCGGCGATGCGATCCGGCCCTTCGACGGTGTCGAGCGCGCGGCCGATCCAGCCGGTGTCGCAGCCCCTGTCCGCCGGACGGGCCGTGTGCCAATCGCGCATGGCGACGTCGTGGTCGCGGCTGTTGCCCTCGTACCCAACGCCTTGGATTACGCTGAGGCGGCCCTCGGCCATCAACCGGGCCATGCCCTTCATGGCTGGGTGGAAGCCGAGGTAGTCGTCGAGTTTGAGTACCTCGCGGGCGGTCAGCCGCAACGTGTTCCGGTGGCGGCCGTACTGGTCGTCGGAGTACGGCACGACGGTGTTCAGGCCGTCGTTGCCGCCGCTCAGTTGCAAAACCACCAGCGCCGTCGGCCGGTCGGAAGGCGAGCCGGCAGCGGCACACGCCGCACGCATGAGCAGCGGCGGGATGGCGGACGCGAAGGAAAGCAGGGCCGGCGTTCCCACGGCCGCCTTCAGAAAGTCGCGACGACGGATGGACATGGGGGTTCTCCTTGAGCAGGGCACTGTTGGAGTTCACGCTTTCGCGTGCCGGAATTGCCGTGTGCCTGGTTCGCACGCTAAAGCGTGAACTCCAACAGGCGTGTTTATGCAAGCTGGTATTCGGGTTGATGGGTCAGGGTGATCGCCAGTTTGCGCAGCCGGGCGGACAGTTCCGCGGGCGAGGGCGGTTGCCGACGCCAGGCTTGCGCGATTTCGGCGGACAAGTCGCCGTCGAGCAGCAGGTCGGCCAGCAGCGCGGCCGCCTGCTCGGGTTGATCCTGCCCGCGCTTCGCGGCGACCGCCGCCGGGCTGAGCCGCCCTTCGTAGGGCCCCGCGTCGGCCAGCATCTCGGCGGCCAGGTTCCAGCGGCCGATGAGCGAGGCCTGATGGATCCAGTCGCGTCCGGCGGGAAACCCGGCTGAGGTGGGCGGCTGGTACAGGTCCTGCCCCAGGTCGGCAAGCTGCTGCCCCAGCCGAAGCGTCGGAATGGTTTGCTCCATCGCCCGGGCCAGCCCGACGGCCAGCTCGACCGGCCCCTTGACCCGCCGCCGGTAGGCCGCGGCCGAGAAGAACCGGTTCGAGCGCAGCATCATTTCGACAAGTTTTCCCAGGTCGTCGTGCTCGTGCAGGTGCGCCGCCAGCGGCGCCAAGAGCACCGGTTCCGGCTCCTCGTCTTCGGCAATAAGCCACGCGTACAGCTTGCGAACGATTTGCTCGGCCGTGGCCGGATGCTCCAGCACGATGCGGACCGCGTCGTCGCCGTTCCAGTTGCCGCGCCGGCCCAGGAGCGTCTTCTCGCCGTCGTCGTAATGGTGCTCGAAGAAGCGCAGTTCGTTCCGCAGCACGGCGCGGCCGGTTAAGGCGCGCGCGGCCTCGGTTACGTCGTGCTCGTCGAAGCTGCCCGGCCCGACCCCAAACACAGCGAGAAGCTGTCGGGCAGGGTTCGAGGCGGGCTGTGCCCGTTGGCTGCGCTGCGACCGCAGGCTCAGGTACAGCGCCGGATCGTTCATCACCGCCGCCGCGAGCCCGCGGTAGCTGCCCAACGCTCCCCGGCGGAGCGTGTGCACGCATTGGGCCATCAGGGCGGCGTTGTCCACGTTCCGGTTGCCGACAGCAAAATGCCCGTGCCAGAACAGCGTCATCTTCTCAAGCAGGGGATGGGGCGTTTCGATCATCCGCCGCAGCCACCAGGCCCGGAGCGATTCGGTCGATCCGCCGGTGGCCGAGGCGGAATCGTAGGCATCGAATGCGTCGTTGAACGCGTCGGCTTCCTCCGGCGGGCGCAGCAGGCGGTCGATCGTTTTGGCCGGTCCGTCGGCCAGCGCCCGGTCGAGCGACGTGGGATCGGGCCCAAACCCGGCCCGGCGCAACAGGTGCGCAGCCAGCCTCGCGTTCCAGGGGCGGCGGGCGTCGGGCTCGTAGGGCGCCCAGGCAGATTGCGGGGTCATGATGTTCCTCGTCGTACCCGAGTATGGGAGGTCGGCATTATCGTAGGGAGCAGGGCGGACGGCACGGCGGAGCGTGCCTGCTA
>CAYPWB010000290.1:2340-8071 GCA_964414315.1 uncultured Planctomycetaceae bacterium
AGGTCGGCATTATCGTAGGGAGCAGGGCGGACGGCACGGCGGAGCGTGCCTGCTATAGTGAAGGGTTCAAGGTGCAATGTCCAGTTTCAGTTCGACGGTAAACTGGTGGGGTTCCGCGTCGCCGGCGGCGATTTTCACGTGGGCGATGCTCTCCGCGACGGCCAGCAGGGTTGCGATTTCGCCCTCGGCCTCCTGCCGCCCGTGCCCCTTCTCCACCATATTGTTGAGGATGAGCGTTTCGCGGTTCGCCCGAAGCAGGGCGGACAGCGCCTTGCCGTCCAGTTCGGCGATCGAGTGCGCCCCGGCCACCGCGGCCGGCCCAGCCTCGGCCTCGCGCCCGAGCGCGTCGATCAGGTCCTTCGCCAGCCCATCGGTCGAACTGAAAATCAGCCAGTCGCCGGGCATGGCCACCGCGGGCTGGAAGTTGAAGCGGATGTCGGCGGGCGCCCGGTCGGCCTCGGCCGGCGGCGCGAAGGCGGCCATGGTGTACTTCACGTCGGCGTGCATCGGCCGATCGAGGATCAGCCCCGGCTCGGCCTGCTGCCCGCGGGTGAAGTTGATCAGCCCGAGAGCCTTCTGCCACGCCTCCTCGGCCACGGGCGCGAACTTCTCCGGCCGCCGCATTCGCATCACCAGGGCGAATCCGGGCAACTGCGGATTGGGCGTGCCCACCTCCGGCGGGTATTCCTGCGCGGCAACAACCAGCCGCACGTCGGGCGTCAATTCGGCCAGCACCTCGTCGGTCAGGTCGCGGCCGGTGAAGAAGATGCCCATCATGTTCTCGAAGAAGATGAGTCCGGAGGTACGCTGCGGAAACAGGTCGTCCTTGGCGGCGTAGAACTTATGCAGGTTGCGGTGCAGGCTGACGCTGGCGATTTGCCGCGGCACGTTCAGCGGCGGCAGCGCGCCGCCGCCGGGCTGCGCGGCGCGGGCGAACCCGCCCGGCGAGTCGGCACCGGCCGATCGCCCGTCGCTGGCGATGTTCACCGTCAGCGTCGTATCGGCGGCGTCCAGCCCGACGGCCAGCCACTCGGCCCGCTCGAACGTCTGCATGATCGGGGCCAGCAGCAGCGTCAGGAGCGGGTTGCTCTCCTGATCGAGCGCCGCTTCAAGTTGCGGCATCGCCTTGAGTACGTCGGCCCGGGCGAACACGGTAGCCGCCGGCGGCTGCGCGAAGGCTTTGCGCGCCTGCCGGTACCGAGCCTCGGTGGCGATGCTCGACGCGCCGGCGTCGAGAATGCGGTCGATCGCCGCGGTCAAAGCCTTGGAATCGTTGGTCACCAGCAACCGGTTGCCGATGATCGCATGCGCCTGTTTCGGGGCGAAGCTCCAGCCGCTGATTCCGCGGTACTCGGCCGACTTGACGCGGTCCGGTTGACCCTCCTTCTCGGCTTCGGTTCGGGCGATGAGCAGGAAGAAGTCGTGGACCTCATTGAGCATGCCGGCGTCCTCGGCCTCGACGATCAACAGCGCCTGCTCGCCCGGCCCGACGGCCAGCGTGGCCCCGCCGCCGGTCAGCTTGCCCAACATGCCGGGCAGATCGGTCTGGAACCGCTGGGCGAAATAGTCGATCAGGTTCGTCACCTCCCGAAAATCGGGCTCGCTACGGCGGCGCTGGTACTCAGGGTGCGACGTGACCGCTTCGACCACGCGCGGATCGAACAGCCGGTCGAGCACGGCCCGCGGCTTGGGCACTTCCAGCACGACGTACGCCTCCGGCGAAACGGCCGCCGTCTGCGGCCAGTCGGCCGGCGGGTCGGCCGTTGCGACGGCGCCTGGCAGGAAGGGCAGAATCAACAGGGCGAAGGACCAACGATTGCGAAACATGTTTGGGCTCCAGGAAGGGTGAGGGTTTACATTCGGGTGTGCAACACAATCAAGTGCCGCCTTCCGTGGCATAAGGTTCCAGCTTGTCAATTCCTACGTGGGATAAGCTTCCCGCTTGTCTTTCTCCTTCTCGACAAGCTGGAAGCTTGTCCCACGGCCTGTCAAAGGTCGCGACGGTTGAAGATCCATAATGATAGCATCAGCGCGCCCACCACGGGCAAACCGTAGCCCGCCAGAATGCGCAAGACGGAAAGCTGCTCGAACACGCGTGGCTCGAAGAAGCCGGCTTGCTGCTGCCGGGGCGGCGCCGAATGGCCCGACAGCAAACGCATGAACTGCTCGGCCTGGGCCTCAAGGGCCTCGGCGTCCTCCTGGGTTGTCGCCGGCCCCTCGGCCTGCTCCTCCGACGTCCAGGGCGTGCGCAGCAGGCTGGGCACGGCCTGGTACATCGTCAGCGGCGAAAACTGCTCCAGCGACAACGTGCTCAATATCAGGTTCACCGGCAGCCAAACGAGCACCAGCACCACGGCGGCCAGCATCGGGCGACGCAGCAGCGTGCCCGTCAGAAAGCCGAGCGTTACCAGGAACGTCTGAATGAGGCCCACCACAGTCAGGGTAGCGATCAGGCCGTACAGGGTCACCTCGTCGGCCGGCACGCTGCGCCGAGCGAACACGGCCAACAGGCCCACCGGCGCCATCACCACCAGGTACACCCCCAGTACGGCAATCACCCGGGCCGCCCACGCGGCCAGCAGGTATTCGTACCGGGTGACGGGACGGCTGAGAATGCCGTCGGAAAGCGAGTCGAGCCGGGACCCGGTAACGGGGCTGATGCCCAGCACCATCGCCACCAGGAACCAGGGGAAGACCAGATATGGAAACAGGATCGCTTGCAGCATGGGGGCCGTTTGCGCGGCGCCCCAGTTCGCCGCCAGAATGAGCAGTGTGAGCACCACCGTGGCAAGGAACCAGAACCGCACCAGCCAGCTTGCCAGCAAGCTTCCCAGTTCATGCTTGAGGATCGCTCCGGCGGGCATCCATCGCGTGCGAAAGTCGGATGTCGAACCGGTTGAAGCCATGGGCCTGGTCCTCCTGGAGCAGTTGCAGATACGCGTGTTCAGTTTCGTTTCGGCCCGATTGGATGGCGTGCAACGAACAGCCGCAGCCGTCGACGTGCCGCAGCAGGTCGGCCAGCGCGGCGGCCCGGCGGCCGGGATCGGCAATGCGCACCGCAAGCGTGCGCGGCGGCCGCAGCTCGACGGCCACGCCGTCCATTTCGCCCGCCTGCCCCACGAGTCGGGCGACGGCATCGTCGGGGCCGTCTACCTCCAGGCAGATTTCGTCGCCGCTCAACTGCCGCCGCATTTCCTGGATGGTGCCGCTGAAGATCATGCGGCCTTCGAGCATCACGCCCACGTGGTCGCAAATCTGGTCGATATCGCTGAGAATGTGCGTGGCCACCACCACGGTGCGCGAGGCGGCCAACTCGCGAATGAGGTTGAGCGTGAACCGCCGCGCGGCCGGATCCAGCCCGGCGGTCGGCTCATCCCACAGCAGCAGCGGCGGGTCGGCCAGTAGCGACGCGGCGATGCCCAGCCGCGTGCACATACCGGTGGAGAACGTGTGGATGCGCTGTTCGGTGGCCCCGGTGAGCCCGACCGCGCGCAGCAGCGAGGTGAGCCGCGGCCGCCGGGCCTCGCGCGGAAGACGGCATAACTGCCCTAGCAAATCAAGGTATTCAATGGGTCGCAGATGGCCGGGAAAGCTCGGGTTGGTGGGCAGAAAGCCGACCAGCCGCCGCACGTCGGTGGCGTTCACGCCCGCCGGACGGCCGAACACCTTCGCCACCCCGGCGGTCGGCCGTTGCAGCCCCAGCAGCAGCCGCGCCGTGGTGGTCTTGCCCGCCCCGTTGGGCCCCAACAGGCCGTAAATGGCCCCTTCCGGGACCCTCAGGCTCAGGTCGTTCACCGCAATAACGCGGCCGCCGTACACTTTCGTCAAATGCTCGGTTTCGATTGCCCAATTCACGGTGCGCGTTCCCACGGGGCCCCGATCCATCGCGATTTGTTTGCCGTCCGCAAGTCTATTCGCCAGGTTTGCAGGAATCTTGGACTTGTTTCGCAGATTTTGACCGCTACGTACGGCAGGAGGTACAGGGGCGGTCGGCTCTGGGCGGGGAACTGTCGCAGCTTGGAGTCTGTCCGAAGCGGGGGCTGGCTCCCAAGTGTCGTGCCTGGTACCCAACGTAGATACAAGGTACGAGTTGCCTTCCCCCCCGCCTCGGCCCACCGTGCCGAGGCAGGCAACCTGGAGTTCTTACGCAACGCCGGCCGCGTGTTTCAGTCGGCGTGTTCTTGAACTGAAGCAGAGTCGGCCCGTACGCGCGTCCCCTGAAGGAACCCATGTTGGGCGCTTTGCACCGCCCCGAGGACTGGCTGTCGTGGTTATCGGGCTCAGGCGATCAGCCTGTCGGCCACCACCGCGACGGGCGTAGTTTCAAGAAGTCTTCCTTTTTCGAACGTGGCGGCCGTCAGCTCCACGGGTACATAGCGTTCGGCCGTGCCGACCCACCGGTCGGGCCTGCCGTCGAGGGGTGTTTCGACGAGCACTTGCAGCGGGCGGCCGATCAGGCTTTCCAGATACCGCCGCCGCGCTTGCCCGGCGACGGCTTCCAGCGCGGCCATGCGCTCCCGCTTGACGGCGTCGGGCACCTGGTCGGGCATGTCGGCCGCTTCAGTCCCACGGCGCGGACTGAAACGGAACACGTGCACCTTGGCGAAGCCCGCTTGCTCGACCACACGGCACGTGGCGGTGAAGTTTGCGTCGGTTTCACCGGGAAAACCGACGATCAAGTCGGTCGTGATCGAAGGCCGGTCGAGCCGCTCGCGCAGTTGGCGGCACTGGGCGAGGAACGCGTCGGCCGTGTCGCGCCGGCGCATCCGCCGCAGGACGGCATCGGACCCGCTCTGGAGCGAAAGGTGCAAGTGTGGGCAAAGACGCGCAGGGAATGCGGCCAAAAGGTCGATCAGCCGGTCGCTCACCTCGACCGCGTCCAGGCTGGATAGGCGGATACGGAATTCGCCCGGCAACTCCACAAGCCGACGGACGAGTTTGGCCAAATCGGGGGCGGGCGCAGGCAGGTCGACGCCGTAATGGCCCAGGTGGATGCCGGTCAGGACGATCTCGCGATAGCCGACTTGGTCCGACGAAGGGGACCGTCCCCTTTTCGCGGCGGAAACGTCGTGCGATCGGACCACCTGCCTGCTGGGCTGCGAAGCTTCGGACGGTCCCCTGCCTTCGACCAGGCGGCGGACCTCCTCGACCACGTGCTCCACGGGCCGGCTTTGCAGCCGCGGGCGGACCTGCGGGATGATGCAGTAGCTGCACGGCATGCGGCAGCCGTCCTGCACCTTCACGTAGGCCCGATGCCGTTCGCCAAAGCCCGCGATGCCCGTCGGAACGTCGAGCAGCCCGCGGCGGGCCAGCAGGTCGGGCAATTCGGCCTTGTCGGCAATCACTTCAACCACGCCGGGCAGCCGGGACACTTCGTCGGCGGCCCGCGTGGCGTAGCAGCCGGTGACGATGATTTCGGCGTCGGGGTTGTCGCGGGCGAGGTGCCGGACGGCCTTGCGGCTTTTCGCGTCGCCCTGGGCGGTTACCGTGCAGGTATTCACCACGCACAGGTCGGCCGGCTCGCCGTCGAGCGCGTCGCGGTAGCCCAGCCGCAAAAAGCCCTCGCGCAGGAACTCGCTCTCGTACTGGTTTACCTTGCAGCCGAGCGTGACGATTCTGAGCGTGGGCATGTGCGCGGGGGAATGGGGAACGCGGGCCAGGCTTCCCCCGTGGGACAGGCTTCCAGCCTGCCAGGAACCCCCGTGGGATAGGCTTCCAGCCTGTCAGGAAC
>CAYPWB010000291.1:0-8064 GCA_964414315.1 uncultured Planctomycetaceae bacterium
TACATGAACTACTTCGAACGCATCCATGTCCGGGGCTTTCGGCGTTTGCACGATGTCGAACTGCCGCTGAAGCCGTTGAACGTGATGATTGGAGCAAACGGGTGCGGAAAAACGTCGCTGCTGGACGTGTTCTCGTTGCTTTCCGCTTCGGCGTCCGGCGAGTTGAAGAGCGCAATCAGCGCAATGCAGGGGCTCGGCGCCAACCTGACGCTCGATCGGGCGCAGTCGATGAGCTTCGATTTGCGGATGGCCGTCCCGAGCTACAACCCGCTCGTCTATCAACTCACCCTGGCGCCGACCGGGGTGGCGTACGAGGTTGCCGCGGAGATGTTGTGGCAACAGCGGGAAGCCGTTCCGCCACCATTTAAGCATATTCAGTCGCAACACGGCGACATACGCTATTTCGAGGTCCCGAACGGCGGCCTGGTGCGGCCCACCTGGGATCACAACCCGTTGGAAACCTCGCTGGCCCAGGTTCCCAAGCTGTTCCGCGAGCCGGAGGAGTTCCGCAGGCAATTGGCGTCGTCGACCCACTATCACGTTCTGAACGTTGCCCCACGGTCGGCCGTGCGTATGCCGCAACCGCTGCGGCCGGCCCAGTTGCCCGGTGCCGACGGCGAAGATCTCGTGTCGTGCCTGTTCTACCTGCGGGAGGCCGATCGCGACCGGTTCGAGGCGGTGGAAGACACACTCCGGGCCGGTTTCGAGGATTTCGTCCGGCTCGACTTCCCGCCCGTCGCCGCCGGCACGCTGGCCATGACCTGGCGGGACCGGAACTTCACGCAACCGCTGTTCATGCACCAGTTGTCCGAAGGCACCCTGCGCTTCCTTTGGTTGGTCACGCTCCTGCAAAGTCCCGGCCTGTCGGCCGTCACGCAAATCGACGAACCCGAGGTCAGCCTGCACCCGGAACTGCTCAGTTTATTGGCAGACCTGATGCGAGAGGCGTCAGCTCGCACCCAGTTGATTGTCGCCACCCATGCCGACCGTCTCGTTCGATTCCTCCATCCCGATGAGGTGGTGGTGCTCGACATCGCCGAGGACGGGCTGGCGACTGCCACTCGGGCAGACGAGTTGGACCTGGAAGCGTGGCTCAACGAATACACCCTAGATGAAGTATGGCGGATGGGCCGGATCGGGGGTCGCCCATGAGAATTGCCGTCATCGTTGAAGGGAGAACCGAACGGGTCTTCATACCGTACTTGCGAGCCTTTCTTGAAACGCAGTTGGCGGGACAGATGCCGAGACTCGACCCCTTGCCCTACGACGGCCCGATTCCGAAAGGCCCGAAGCTGCGGCGTGTGGTGGAAAACCTACTCGGCGACTGCGTGCGTCCGGCCGATGCAGTGATCGCTCTGACCGACGTTTATACCGGCGCGCAGCCGCCCGACTTCACCGATGCGGCCGACGCCAAGTGCCAGATGCGGGAATGGGTCGGCGATAACGACCGGTTCTATCCCCATGCCGCACAGCACGATTTCGAGGCGTGGTTGCTCCCGTACTGGGAGAAGATTCAGCGACTGGCAGGAAGCAATCGCGCGCCGTTCGGGCCCAACCCCGAGCAGATCGACCACATGAACCCTCCAGCACATCGGCTTCACGAGGTATTCCGCACCGGCAACCGGAAGCGGTCCTATGTCAAGACACGCGACGCGAAGCGCATCCTGGACGGTGAGACCCTGCTTATCGCGGCGAATAGTTGCCCCGAGTTGAAAGCGTTTCTCAACACCATCCTTTCGTTGTGCGGCGGTACAGAAATCTCGTAAAGCAGGTGCAAAATGATCATTACCCTTCAAGTAATGTGTGTCCGCGGGATGTACCTCAGAGAAGACTGCGTCCGAACGATCGAGATCGACCAGGACGCATCGCTTTCGGACCTGCACTACGCCATTCAGCGGGCCGTCGCTTTCGACAATGACCACATGTTCGAGTTCTTCGCCGGGAGGAATCCGCGACGGCGGAAGATGTCGTTCGCAGAGGACGAGGATGGCGAGTACGACGCCGGCATGATGGGGGAAGTGACCCTGGAGCAGGTCTTCCCGCTGCCGAAGTCGATGAAACTGTACTACCATTTCGATTTCGGCGACGGCTGGATTTTCGAGATTCGCCGCAGCCGGAAGAAGCCCGCGCCGCCGGCGCCGGGCGTGGAGTATCCGCGCGTGGCGGAGCGGATCGGGCCCAACCCGCCGCAGTACGGCGAGTGGGAGGAGGAATGAGCTACAGCGGCTTGATCGTGCTGATCCAGAGGAACGGCTTACCGGCCTCGTCGACGCGAACCTCGAACTTCAGCCCGGCCTGGAACAACACCCGCCGCAACGCCAGGCTGTAGGTGGTGCGGCTGCGGGGGAAGTTGACCATCTTTTTCGCCGGGTCGATGCCGTGCCGCGCCAGCGCGCTGTGGTCGGGCAGCATAGGCACCTCAAGCTGTTTGGCCAGGGCGTCGAGGACCACCTGGGCCGATACGCCTTCGATGTTTACATCGCGGAACTCGTACAGGGCGGGCAAGATTTCGTTGATCCGGCGTTCCGGCTCGAAACCGACGGGCCAGATTTGCAGCCCCGGCTCCGAGCGAACCACCCGCAGGACCACCTGATCGCCGCCGGTGCCGGGCACCAGGCTGTAGCCCGCCGGACGCAGCAGATAGGCCAGCGCCGAGCCGGTCGCGATTCCCGCGAGTTCCTCGGCCACCGGCTCGGCACCCAGTGCCTGGCGTGCCGCGGCGTCCAACTGCAGGGGAACGGCAAGTTGACGTGCAATTCGCCCGACTGTTTCGGCACGGTCGGTCCCTTTGGTATCGAACAGGATGGGTAGCGACAGGGTGGCGTTCAGGGCCTCAAACTGCGACTCGGTCAGCCCGAACGCGCCGACCGGTTCGCGCGACTCCGGCGTGCCCCGCTTCACCAGATCGTCGAGCCACGCGGCAAGCCGCCCCAGGTCGCCCCGACGAACCCGGCCCGAGGGCATCTGCAACTCGGTTTGCGAGACGATGGAGCCGGTCACCACGTAAATGGGGCTGGCCTCGGTGCCCCGCTGTACAATGCCCACGCGGTCGCTCGGCCGCGCGCCGCGGATGCGCACGTTCCGAATACCGGCCTGGTCGAGCGTCCGGGCCCACTGCTGAGCGGCCATTTGCACGTTGGGACCGTCGGCCACCAGTTCGACTTGAACCGTGCCTGCGGCCGGGGCAGGGGAGGGGAGTACGACCGGCAGCGAAGCGGCGGCCAGAAGTGAGGCGAGGTGTGCCAATCGCATGGAACGACTCCACGAATGCGTGTGTGGCAAGGATTTGCGGTTCTTGAATTGTACCACAAGCGGCGCGCCCCCCGGCATTCAGAAGCTTTGGCGAGCCGAGCGTGCCGCACCAGGCACCCCCGCTTGCAGCAACCGGCCGATTTGGCACAATGTTGCCTTGTAGCACGTTGCTCGCCCGTCGCTTGGGCAGGGGCCGGCCGGTCGGCCCGGCGCGATGTGGCCCGTTCGGTCTGAAGCAAAAGGAACAAGGAGTACGACATGGCACGACCCGTCACGATGTTCACCGGCCAGTGGGCCGACCTCCCCCTGGAAGAGCTGGCCCGAAAGTTCAGCGAGTACGGTTTCGACGGCCTCGAACTGGCCTGTTGGGGCGACCACTTCGAGGTGGACAAGGCCCTGGCCGAGGACGACTACTGCGCGAAGAAGCGCGAGACCCTCGAAAAGTACAACCTGGGAGTTTGGGCAATCAGCGCCCACCTGGTAGGCCAAGCAGTCCTGGACAACATCGATGAGCGACACAAGGCGATTCTGCCCCCCTACGTGTGGGGGAACGGCGATCCCGCCGGAGTCAATGCCCGCGCCGCCGAGGAACTGATGAACACGGCCCGGGCCGCCCAGAAGCTGGGCGTGAGCGTGGTCAACGGGTTCACTGGATCCAGCATTTGGCACATGCTGTACTCGTTCCCGCCGGTGCCGCCGGAATCGATCGACCAGGGGTTCCAACTGCTGGCCGAACGTTTCAACCCGATCCTCGACGTATTCGCCGAGTGCGGCGTGAAGTTCGCTTTGGAGGTGCACCCGACGGAAATCGCGTTCGACATCTACACCGCCGAGCGGGCGCTCGAGGCGTTGGGCGGCCGCGAGGAGTTCGGCTTCAACTTCGACCCGAGCCACCTGCTATGGCAGGGCGTCGACCCGGTCGAGTTCATCCGCCGCTTCCCCGACCGTATCTACCACGTGCACATGAAGGACGCCATTGTCACACTCGACGGTCGGACGGGCATTTTGGCCAGCCACCTGAACTTCGGCGATGCGCGCCGCGGCTGGGACTTCCGCAGCCTGGGCCACGGCGGGGTCGACTTCGAGGAAATCATCCGGGCGTTGAACCAGATTGGCTACAACGGCCCGCTTTCGGTCGAATGGGAAGACTGCGGCATGGACCGCGACCACGGTGCCCAGGAGGCCTGCGACTTCGTCCGCCGGACCGACTTCGAGCCCAGCGGCGTGGCCTTCGACGCCGCGTTCGACAAGGAAGAGCAGTAAGCTCCCGCCGTGCGTCTTGACAGGAATTCGGGCCATAGGGCAGACGTCGTCCGCTCTATGGCCCGAGCCGTTTGGAGCGTGCGTACGAAGAGGCCAGTCCCCGGCGAATGTTTACGGCGTCGGGCGCCAGTCGGTGTTACACTAGAAGGAGTTCCGAGTTTTTCTCGCGAGGGGGAATTGTGTTCAGCGCCCGCGTTGTCCCGCTACTGGTAATCGTTTACGCATGGTGGTGCCCGCTTTTCGCCAGGGCCGACATGCTGCAGCGCGAGGCGGAAACGCAGCTTGAGCAATACCGCACCGAGTTGAAGGACTTGGCGGCGTGGTGTGCCGAGGAAGGGCTGGCGGAGCAGTCGCGGCAGACGCTCGATATACTCGGACCGACCAATCCGTACAAGCTGTACATTCCGAATCTTCCTCGGGAAGTTGGGCCCGCCGCCCCGCCCGGCGATACCGAACCCGAGGTTGCCGAGTGGCATCGGCGTTTGCAACAATTGCGAGCCCGGCATGCGACGGCTTTCTACGATTTGGCCCGGCGGGCCGTGCGCACGCGACCTTCGCTGGCGTACGAATTGGCCCTGGCCGCCATCCGCGCGAATCCCGACCATGAGGCGGTTCGCCGCATCTTCGGGTTCCAGAAGTACCTTGGCGAGTGGCGCACCGTGTACGAAGTCCAGCAGCTTCGGGCGGGCAGGGTGCGGCACGAGCGGTTCGGATGGCTGCCGAAGGCCCACGTGCAACGCTACGAACAGGGCATGCGCCTGTACAAAGGCCGATGGATGGACGCCGAGGACGAAGCCGCCCGGCGGGCCGACATCCGCACCGGCTGGGACGTCGAAACCGAGCACTATGTTATCCGCACCAACCACAGCCTCGAAGCCGGCGTGCAGTTGGGTGAGCGGCTTGAGCGGTTGTACGGCGTATGGCAGCAGTTGTTCCTCCGCTTCTACGCATCGCAGGCCGACGTGGTGGCCCTGTTCAGCGGCCAGGCGCAGCGACGGCGGACGACCGCGCCGCGCCACCAAGTGGTCTTCTTTCGAAACCGCGACGACTACAACCGCTCGCTCCGCGCGGCGACGCCCAACATCGACGTCTCCATCGGGGCGTACTTTCCCAGCATGCGGCGGGCATACTTCTTCGCCGGCGACGAATACCACGACCGCACCCTGTACCATGAGGCCACGCATCAGTTGTTCCAGGAGTCGCGCCGAACGGCGGCGAACCCCGGCAACCGCGCGAACTTCTGGATCGTCGAAGGCATCGCCCTGCTGATGGAATCGCTCCATGCAGAGGGCGACTACTGGGCGCTGGGCGGTTTGGACGATGCCCGGATGCACGCCGCCCGGGTGCGCCTCATGCGCGACGACTTCTACATCCCCCTGGCCGAATTCACGCGATTGGGTACGGACGACATTCAGGCCCATCCGCAAATCGCCACGCTGTACAGCCAGGCAGCAGGACTGACCCACTTCCTCGTTTTCCACGAGGGGGGCATTTACCGCGATGCCCTGGTCCAGTACCTTTCCCTCGTGTACTCCGGCCGCGATACGCCGCAAACACTCGCTGAACTGCTCGACGCCGCCTATCCCGAGGTGGATCAGGAGTACCGCCGGTTCATTGCCAAGACGTTCGAGCAGGTGGAAGCCGACCGCTAGGAGAAGTTCCGTGACCGCACGACCCTGGAAGCTGGCCGAGGTAAACCTGGCCATGGTGCGCGAGCACCGCTATGAGGTGGCGGTACTGCCCATCGGGGCCACCGAGCCCCACAATCTGCACCTGCCGTACGGCGTCGACAGCTTCGAGGCCGATCTCGTGGGCGAGAAGTTGTGCAGCGCCGCCTGGGAGCAGGGTGCGAAGGTCATTCTGCTTCCGACGATCCCTTACGGCACCGACACGAACCAGATGGCCTTCCCACTGGCCATGAATCTCAACCCGTCGACCTTGCAGGCCGTGTTGACCGACCTGATCGACTCGCTCGCGCATCACGGCATCGTGAAGATCGTGCTGCTGAACAGCCACGGCGGAAACGACTTCAAGCCGGTGCTGCGCGAGCTTTACGGCAAGACCGCCGCCCACCTGTTTTTGTGCGACTGGTGGAAAGTTTTCGCCGACGTGTACGGTGAGCTATTCGAGGAGCCGGACAACCACGCAGGCGAAATGGAAACCTCAATCGCGTTGGCCTACTGCCCCGACCTGGTCGCCCGCAATGACGACGGGTCGCTCGCCGCCGACGCAGGCCGCTGGCGACAAACCCGGTTCGAGGCGATCAACCGCGGCTGGGTCGGCATCACGCGCCCCTGGCATCTACTCACCACCAACGCCGGTGTCGGCAACCCTCACCGAGCGGCACCGGAGAAAGCCCAACGCATGATGAACCTGCTCCAGGAACGGCTCGTGCCGTTCCTGGTCGAGCTTTCCGGGGCCAAAGTCGACGCCGAGTTTCCGTACTGAACGCACCGAGCAACAACGCCCGGCACGGACAATCGTCGCGACAATTCCCGGGGATTACAGGCAGTTGCCCTGTTCCCGCAGGTCCGGGACTACCCGTTGACGGCCTCAGCCCTGCGGAATAAAATATCGTTTTGTACACGGTGGATGTAGCTCAGTCGGTTAGAGCGCCAGATTGTGGATCTGGAAGTCGGGGGTTCGAGTCCCCTCATCCACCCTCGCTCTAAACCCTGCCGAATCCTGGACTTAGGATACCTTCCGGCGGTCGGAAGTGCGGCCTGAAAGAAAGCAAGAATCCGGACAGTACTGTCCGGATTCGTCTTTTAGGAGCACCATCTGACGGCAAAGACTGTCCGGAAAACTGTCCGTTCTAGACCGACCCGCGTCCCCAAGTATCGGCAGCACAGCAGCGGCCGGGCGTTCGTCGAAATTCGCCGCCGCCGCATCTACGTGGGTCGGTGAGGTGGGTCGCGCGGTCCGGCTGGCTGCGGAGCACTCCGGGGCAGATCGATCCCAAGCGACGCCCGCAATACCCGTCCACCGCGCGCCTGGCCATCTTGGAATTGCGTACCAGCCGAGGTTGGTCCTTCGAGCAGGCTGCGAAGGCATTTCTGGCGACGGCGGAGACCATCGGTTCCTGGATTCGGCGAATCGACGCCCTCGCTTGGGACCTCGTGTGCTAGTCCAAGGCAAGCCTGGCGTGCCGATCGAGTTGGCGGTGAGTTACCAGCACGGTCGCGAGCATCTTCCGGTCGTCACGGTCAAGCGGGCGCCGCAAGCGGGATGGAGCGCGAGCGGTTGCGAATCTTCGCGTGGCTTCAGCGTCCCGATTCCTACACTGGGGTGCTTTCAGCGTGCTTTCGGAACCTGGGACGCTCTGACGCTTTGGTTCGAACGGACTACGAACACAATGGCATGCTTTCTTGCCCAGAACCTCCTGAATCCTGCTCACCGAATCTCAATGGACCAAAGCGCAGCGACCCTGGAAATCGCTGGACCGGCGCATCCCCCTGTACTACTCACCGCAAATATGGTGAACTTCTTCACACAGTCATGGCCTTGGCTCCGAGCGGAAGCTCGCATTGGTTGGCGGCCCTGCCGCCC